>SBHD01000090.1 GCA_006226345.1 Bacteroidota bacterium
CTACAAACTATTGTAGAACTATGTCAGGGAAAGCCTGAACTTTTTCGCCTTCTATACAAACTCAATGAGTGATCCTGTCTTCCCGACAACTGTGGTCTGCGACCCGACACGCTCCGTGTGCAAGTTTTTAACTTGCCATGCATTGCAACGGTTTTTCTGGTAAGTCAGAGACTTGCCAACGCTACATTTCGGGTCGCAGACCCTCACGAGCAGTCCGCGTTTCACCGTTTGGCCTTTGGGTACAATATGCGGATAGTCACTTTCTTTATTATTTTCCACGCAGAAAATTTCCGTGTAACATCTGTGTGAAAAAATCTGGAAAGGGATCTCCTTCATTTTGTCTTTGTGGGGACAGTTCCTGTTGCAAATTACCGTACCTATACGCGGGCCTGTGGTCTGTCGTTATTTTCACAGTCAATTCAATGTTATTCAATCATTTTCCTGCATGAAGATCGTAATCCTGGGCAACGGTATCAGTGGTATCACGGCGGCTCGGTATATCCGGAAGCGAAGCGACCACGAAATCGTGGTAGTATCTGACGAATCCGATGAATTTTTCAGCCGCACCGCGCTGATGTATGTTTATATGGGGCACATGCGAGAGCGCGATATCCGGCCGTATGAACCTTGGTTTTGGGACAAAAACCGGATCCGGCGTCAGCGGGCGCGGATCGCCCGGATCGATGTAGCGGCTAAAATCCTGTACGGTACAGGTGGCCAGGAAATCGGATACGACAAACTCATCCTCGCCACCGGCTCTCTGCCGAACCGGTTTGGCTGGCCTGGTCAGGAACTCGATGGCGTGCACAGCCTGTACCATTTGCAGGACCTGGAGGCGATGGAGCGGCACAGTGCCGGGCTGCAGCGCGCCGTGATCGTAGGCGGCGGGCTGATCGGGGTGGAAATGGCTGAAATGTTCCATTCCCGGAAGATTCCGGTGACGTTCCTGGTACGGGAGAGCAGCTTTTGGAATATGGTGCTGCCATCGGAAGAATCGGCTATGGTCAACCGGCATTTGCTGGAACACCATATTGATCTGCGCTTGTCGACGGAACTGGAGGCGGTGCTGGACGACGGGCAGGGCAAGTGCCGGGCGGCGGTCACCACCTCCGGCGAAACGATCGACTGCGGGTTTGTCGGCCTGACGGTCGGGGTTAGTCCCAACATTGGCTTTTTACGGGACGCTCCGCTGGAAACCAACCGGGGTATTCTCGTTAATACATACCTGGAAACCAACCTCCCCGATATTTATGCCATAGGCGACTGCGCAGAACTCCGCGATCCGCAGCCCGGTCGCCGGGCAATCGAGGCGGTCTGGTATACCGGGCGGATGATGGGGGAGGCCCTGGCGTATACCTTAACCGGAGACCGGACCGCGTATGATCCCGGCATCTGGTTCAATTCAGCCAAGTTTTTCGATATCGAATACCAGGTCTACGGGACGATCACGCCAGACCTTCCGGAAACGCAGGCGAGTCTGTACTGGGAACACCCTGATGGCCGGAAGAGCATCCGGCTGAATTATGAACGATCTGCCGGACGGATCCTTGGTTTTAACCTGATGGGCATCCGGTACCGGCAGGAGGTGTGTGAAAAATGGCTGCATGCAGGCACTTCTGTGGAAACCGTGCTCCAGCAGCTCGGCCTGGCCAATTTCGATCCGGAGTTTTCAACACAATACGAATGTGCACTTATTGAACAGTACAACCGGCAAACCGGCAAATCGCTTCGGTTGCGGCAAAAACGCAGCCTGCCGGCAGTACTCCAATTCCTGGGAAATGAAAAATAAAAGTCTCTCGTTCACACCGCACCCGCCGGCGATGACGAGCGGGCTGCAAAAACTGGCACTTACTGTTTCGGGCATCGGCATAGTCATGGTCCTGGTTGCCGGGATGGCCCGGAAAGCCCTGGCAACTGTACCGGTATTATGGACAGCGTTGGGTCTGATCACTATCGGCGTGGTGCTCTTTATCCGGTCGGAGTACAGCCGGCAGCCAGCCGGAATACGAAACAACGGGGTGTGGTTCCGCAGCCTGAGTGCCCGGGGCATTTGGGCCTGGCTGGTTGCGGTTGTCCTGACCGGATTTTACACAGCCCTGTATTTTGGACCGGAAAAGTGGTTTGCGGGGCTGACCGAACTGTTCTCCCCGTTGAGCCAGATGTTGCGCGGCAGGGCTGCGGACAAATGGTTTGTGTATGGCGGGCTTTACACGTTCTCGGTACTGGTGATGGGGCTGAAATTCGGGTTTAAATACCGGCACAATCGGTATCAGGTGCTGCGTACCGTATCGGTCAGTTTTTTTCAGTTGGGATTTGCTTTTTTAGTGCCGGCGTTCATGCAACTGATGAACCAGCCGGAATTTTACTTCAGTTACTTCTGGCCATTGAAGGATTGGTACGGCACACCTTCTGCGGTGCAGTATTTCAGCAAATTTGGGATCGGACCGTTCCTGCTCCTGTTTGGTGCTTTAATGACGTTTGTGGCAACCCCGGTGCTGACGTATTTTTTCGGAAAACGTTGGTACTGTTCCTGGGTGTGCGGCTGCGGCGGGCTGGCCGAAACTGCCGGCGACCCGTTCCGGCACCTGTCCGATAAAAGTCTGAAGGCCTGGCGTCTGGAGCGTTGGATGATCCATAGTGTGTTGGTGGCTGTAGTATTGATGACTGCATTGTTATGGCTGAATTCCTGGCAGAAAGGTGGCATACTGGGTGACTTTTCCCGCTCGTTTGCGCAGTGGTACGGCTACCTGATCGGTATGGCTTTCAGCGGGGTGGTAGGTGTTGGCTTTTATCCGCTGATGGGGAGTAGGGTTTGGTGTCGCTTTGGTTGCCCGCAGGCAGCCATACTGGGCCTGTTGCAAAAAAAACGTTCGAAGTTCCGGATCACGGTAAACGGCAGCCAGTGTATCAGTTGCGGCAACTGCTCGACGTATTGCGAAATGGGGATCGATGTCCGCCACTATGCCCAGCGGGGGCAGGATGTCGTGCGGGCATCCTGTGTAGGCTGTGGCATTTGTGCGGCTGTTTGTCCGCGCGGGGTGCTGCGCCTGGAAGGTGCCGGTCTGGACGCCGGACAGCGGGCGGAATACCTCCGGAATACAAAGGAGCCGGCATAACGGGAGGAATAAGAATCGCGCGGGACCCGGGAGGAAACATGACCGGGATCATTTACAAGGGTAACGCCCATGCTTGTGGTGTGCTGTTTTGGGGCGGCAATTTTGTAGAAATATCCAACCAAAACTACAGCTGCCATGAGAAGTATCCTTCCGTTTATAGCGCTTGTTACCCTACTTTTAACCGGTTCCGCGGTATATGCCCAAACAGACGAAGCCAGCGGGACACTCGATCAACAGGAGCAGGAAGCCATTCGCATTGTGTCGGTGTATCCCAATCCGGCTACAGAGCGGCTGCTCATTGAGTTTACTACAGACAAAATGGGCGAAGAAGTGCCCCTCCGCGTGCGTGATGCGGATAATAAGGTGATCCTGAAGCGCAACCTGTTTACTGTTGCCGGTGGAAATATGGTCATTCTGCCGGTAGAGGCGCTTCCAACCGGCGTCTATATTGTTCAGCTCGATGAAGGTCGAAAAGCGGCCCGTATGCGCTGGACCAAAATGTAACGGCCGGGCGATCGTGTGCCGGTATGCAGCGGGATATATCCGCTGCATACCGGCACTTTTGTTTTCCGCGAAGGTCTTGGAAAAACTTTTTTTACAGGCATTGGATTTTTACAGGTTGAATCCCTACCTTTGCGGGCGCTTTTTGAAAAAAGTATAAATTTTTAGTATAAAAATGGAAATTATTGCCATAAACGGCCAGCCGAAATCCCATTCCGGTTCTTCCGCAGCCAAGAAATTACGTCAGCAGGGTCTGGTACCTGCAGTGCTTTATAAAAGCGGAGGCGGTGAGGCCATTCAGTTCAGCCTGCAGCCGGCTGATTTTCGTCATCTGGTATATACGGCTAAGTTTAAACTGGTTGAGATCAATATCGACGGCTCGAAACATAAATGTATCCTGAAGGATATCCAGTTCCATCCAGTGACGGAAGAGGTGGTACACCTTGACTTCCTGGAACTGGTACCTGGCGTACCCTTCAAAGCTGCAGTTCCGCTGCGTTTTGTCGGTCAGGCTCCCGGTGTAAAATCGGGTGGTAAGTTCATTCCGTCCATGCGTAAGGTCAATATCCTGACCACGCCGGAGAACATTGTGGATGAGATCATGGCCGATGTTTCCAAAATGCGGTTAGGCGATGTGATCCGAGTCCGTGACCTGCAGGTACCCGATGGCGTAACGGTAACCAACAACACCGCTGTACCTATTGCCTCTATTGAGATTCCGCGTTCGGTTAAAACGGATGGTGGTGCAGGAGAGGAAGAAGGTGAAGAGGCTGCTGAAGGTGCCGAAGGTGGCGGCGATCAGGCTGGTGGTGAAGCTACTGCCGGCGAATAAGATGAATGCCCGACCCGGGGAGAATCTTCCCGGAAGCGGCAGTCTGTACATGCAGGCTGCCGCTTTTTTATTGCCCGAAGCGATTTTCCCTGTGTTCTTTACCCGGAAAACCTGGTTTTTATGCAGTTCGCCGGATACTGCAATTCTTTTCCGGTGTATACTAGGCGGATTTACCCGTTACCCGTTAGATTTGGTCCGCCAAATGCTGATAGCATTTCTGCTGCAGCGGGTCCGTTCGTTTTGTCCTGGTTAATGCTCTAACGGTATGCGCTACCCTGTTGTGTTTAAAACAACGTCCTACATATGCTTATTCCTGCTCGGAGCAGCAGTGGCTGGTAATGCCCAGATATTCTGGTTCGAGTCTTTCGATAACGAAGCGACCTCGATCGGCAACTGGACATACGGCGGGACCAATAACGGGTTTACCAGCTGGAGCTGGACGGATGACCCTGCCGCCGGATACCAGGATCCCGATCTGCCGGTCTTTGCTGCGCCAACGGCCAATACGGGCTATTTCTATTTTGATTCGGACAATAACGGCCAGGTACCGCATGATGTCTGGCTGACCGGTTCCGGGCATCCGGCGGACTGCTCCGGCAAACAGGATGTGCGCCTGCGTTTCTACACCCAATATATTTACTTCAACCCTGCCGGAACCGTAGCACAGATAGGTGTAAGCACCGATGGCGTGGATTTTACGTACAAGCCCTTGTTTGAAGGGCTTCAGGCTAACCTGCCTTACCATGATTGGGTAGAGGTCGATCTCGATGAAGCGGATGGCCAGCCGCAGGTGTGGCTCCGTTTCCGCTGGATCGGCAATTATGAATACCATTGGAAAGTAGATGACCTGGTTTTGTTTGAATCCTGTGCCGCCGACCCGGCAACTATTATTTGTGACGACTTTAATACCTACGTGCCGGCACAGAAACTGGGCGTACAGGCGGATCACTGGACGACCTGGAGCGGACTGGAAGGCGGTGATGAGGATGGTGTGGTGACTACGGAGCAACGGTACTCTCCGCCGTATGCGCTGAAGGTGACCGGTACGGACCCGGCTGGCGGGCCGGAAAATGTAATATTGGATCTGGGAAACCGCTCAGGTGGCCGGTATGCCCTGGACTGGCAGATGTTTGTACCGGCTGGCAGGGCGGCTTATTATGCATTTAGGGATACGGTGCCGGCGGGCGCCGGAAGTGGAACCGTATACGTATATTTTAACGAGGACCAGACGGGCGAGATCCGACAGGTGAAGAGCGGGCCGGCACTCGCTACTTTTGCCTTTCCGGCCGGCCAATGGTTTCAGATGGAACAGGTCGTCGATCTGGACCATAACCTGATTGATATTTCCCTGAATGGGACCCGGGTGTTCCGGCGGGGTTATTCCCATGCACTTGGCGGCATTAATTTTACCGGACTTAACGGTACGTACCAGTATTATATTGATGATGTCCGGTTTGCAGATTTGCCGGCAGCGTTTTTCAACCCGGACAGTTGTGCGACGGCGTATGAACTGACACCATATTTCGGCCAAATGCCGGATGAGCCACAGGTTACCGGTATTTTTGATAATACCGGTGCTACGGCTTCAGATACCGATCCGGAAATTTCCTGCTGGAACGAGGTCGGTTCGGGCGGTCTGGACCTGTTGAATACCACGATGTGGTTTACGTTTACCGGTGATGGGAATACCTATGAAGTTGAGACAGTGCCTTGTAATGCCACCAACTATATCGGAACGGCACAGAACGACCCCGGGGATACTCAAATGGCCATTTTTGCCGGGTCAGATTGCAGTGACCTGAGCCTGGTCGCCTGCAATGACGACCTTTTCCCGTCCGGTGTGCCGGACTGGCGCGCCGGGATTACGCTGGAAACGCAACCGGGACAATCCTATTTTCTGCTGATCGACGGGTTTGAAAACCAGGGGGTAGTGGCCACGGGTGAATTTTGTATATCGGTTACACAGCAGATAGTTATTGCCTGCAATGAAGGACAGGTTGGGCCGTTCAGTGTCGCAAATGAAGGTTTACTGTGTCAGGGAGAAAGTTTGCAGGATCTGTTGAGCATCGACGTGGACAGTTTTGTATTACCCACAGTAGGGCCGGTCAGCGGACTGGCCTGGTGTTTCTCCGTATTGCCGCTTGATACAGGCAGCTGGCCTGCTCCGGGTGAAATATATGCCAGTACACCTTTTACAGCGGATGTCTCCCTTCCGGTCCTGCTGAATAACGGAGCGACGCTAGATTATGGCGAATATTACCTGACCCCGGTGGTGGTTGGGGGCGGGGTTTTGTTGAATCCAAATGCAGGGCCTTACATTTATAATGTGGAAGTTCCTCCGCCCGATGGTTGCTACTCTATCGGTACATCCCGGCGTGTAGTACTGCTTCCGACCCTATCAGCACTTTCTGTTTCCGCTCAGGTAACGGAAGAGAGCGTACCCCCCGGAAATAACGGCATGATCAGTCTTACCGCAAGTGGTGGTGCAGGGGAATACCTGGATGACCCAACCTTGTACCAATACGCATGGAATACGGGCGAGGATACCACTGCGCTCAATAACCTGGGAGCAGCGAACTATACGGTGACAATTTCAGACGCCAGTGGTTGTGTGGGGCCTCAGGTTCTGGAGGTGACGGTCGGGCAAATCGTAAAAACTGCCCAGCCGGAAATCGTGGAAGAAATGCACCTGTTCCCGAATCCGGTTAGGGACCGGCTGCAGGTGGAACTCCGGTTAAAAGCGCCGGTAGATGTCCGGATGGAATTACTGGATCTGACCGGACAGGTGCTATTGAAGAAACGCATTGATCCATCCGTACACATAAAACAGGAACTGGATCTGCACGGCTGGGCTGCCGGTACCTATATACTGCAGATTATTTTGGATGAAGGGGGCTGGTGTTGGCCTGTCGTGGTGCATCCTTAAGCCAGTGTTCCGGGCTGATATGAAAGGGAACCAGGCCCTGTTCAACATCCGTCTTCAAGGCGAGTTATATGAACTTTCTATATTTAGGCGCCAAAAATCGGTTAAGACTGAGATGGTTATCTTTTGTCAAGACCGGTTTGGACCGATTCATTTCTTTTATTTATTAACCAATTCAAACTATTGTATGAAAAAAAGAAGCACGCTTTACGGGCTGTTCCTGCTCTTGCTCCTGAGTGCAGCAGCAACGAACAACGCATGGTCGCAGACCATCTGGCTCGAAACCTTTGCCGATCAGGCCTCTGCCACTACCCAATGGGTAAGCGGCGGCACTAATCCCGGAGCAGAGGTTTGGACCTGGACCAATGATCCGCTTGCCGGGTATGTGGACCCTGCCATTCCCGCATTTAGTGCCCCGACAGCCAGTGATGGCTATTTTTACTTTAACTCTGACGCCAACGGAGAGAACAACGCTCACGATGTTACCCTGACAGGAGTGGGCAATCCGGCTAATTGCTCGGGTAAGACTAATGTCCATCTGCGTTTTGCTTATCAGTACATTGAGTACAATTCCTCTGCTCAGGCCTGGGTAGGCATCAGTACGGATGGTGTCAACTTCGCCTACGAGGAAATTTTCGCAAATGCCGGGTCAAACCAGATCCTGGAAGGTACACTGGATGTTGCCGTTCCGGGTGCGGATAACCAGGCCCAGGTATGGGTTAGTTTTCGCTGGGCCGGTAACTGGGAATACCATTTCAAAGTTGACGATGTCGAGTTGTATGAAAAAGCAGGGCCTGTGCCCTGCGATCAAAATCCGATGTCTATCATTTGCGATAACATTGACAACTACAACACGACTATGCGCATTGGCCCGCAGGCGGCCTGGTGGACGACCTGGAGTGGTACTGAAGGCGGTGCAGAAGACGGTATCGTAACGACCGAGCAGGCCAACACCATGCCGAATTCCATGAAGATCGTCAGCACCGCTACCAACGGTGGCCCGCAGGATGTGGTACTGGACCTGGGGAACAAGTCGACCGGCCGGTACGAACTGAAATGGAAGATTTATGTTCCGTCGGGAAAGAACGGCTACTACAACATCCAGCAGACCGTGCCCATCGGTAACGGCGACTGGAACCTGAATGTCTTTTTCAATGACAACAACGAGGGCGAGATCACGGACGGTGCCAATGTATCGGTCAGTACCTTCCTGTTCCCGTACGACGAGTGGTTTGAGTGCCGTCATGTCATTGATCTGGACAACAATATTGCTGCCTATTACATGGCTGACACCTTTGTGATCAAAACCGGCTTCACCCGCAACCTCGGCGGTATCGACTTTTACGGCACCAACAACAAAAGCACGTTCTACATTGATGACGTAGAATATGTTGAACTACCTGCAGTCGTATACGATGAAGATATCTGCGACTCGGCTGTTGACCTGTCTCTGTACTTCGGCCAGGCTCCCGGCATACCGCAGACCACTGGACTGTATGACAATACCGATGCCAATACCGAACCTTCCGATCCGACTGTTACCTGCTGGAACGAGGATGTGAGCGGGGCTACCGATGTAGTCAACACATCCATGTGGTACACGTTTACCGGTGATGGTGCTACCTACCATATTGAAACGGTACCCTGTAATGCCACCAACTATATTGGTACGGCTCAGGATGACCTGGGTGATACCCAGATGCTGATCTACGAAGGGGATGACTGCAGCAACCTGACGCCGATCCTGTGTAATGACGACCTGTACAGCGACGGCAATCCGGACTGGCGTTCCGGCCTGGACATTGAAACAACAAAAGGGCAAAACTATTACATGCTCCTTGACGGTTTCGAGTTCAACGGCGTGTTGGCTACCGGTGAGTTCTGCATTGAGATCACCCAGGTGCCGAGTATCACCTGCGCTGATGGTCAGGTGGGTACGTTTACGCTCGATAACAACGGTATTGTGTGTTTTGGCAGCAACGCCAATCAGATCATCACGATCGACGAAAGTGGCTTTGTTATTCCCAATATCGGACCGGTATACGGTATGGCCTGGTCGCTGACACCGACACCGGTCGATGCCAACACCTGGCCCGGTACGATCCCGGGTGTTGCCAGTACGACCGTAAATCCGAATATCGTCACTGTAAGTGTGCCCAACGACGGCTCCGGCCTGCAACCGGGTCAGTACTACTTTACGATGACCGTAGTTGCCGGCGGCACGCTGATCAACCCAAGTGCAGCTGCACGGGTATTTAACGTTGATCCGAGTGGTGGCTGTTTCTTCAATAGCCCATCGCAACTGGTGACGCTGCTGCCGCCGCTGGATCCGCTGGATGGAGTAGGTGAACTTACGCCGGCTACCCAGGGTAATAGCGACGGTGCGATCACCCTGACGGTTACCGGTGGCATCACCAGCATTGCCGATCCGTCGCTGCTGCAATACAACTGGAGTGGCCCGAACGGCTTTACGGCAACTACGCAGAATATTTCCAATATTCCGGCCGGTGATTATCTGGTGACGATCACAGACCCGACCGGTTGTGTCGATCCGGTGGTACTTGGCTTTAGCCTGACCACAGGTGTGGAAGATCCTGCATCGGTCAAAGCCCTCACGGTGAGCCCGAACCCGACCAATGGACAGGCCCTGCTTAATCTCGAGCTGGAATCTGCAGCCGAGGTGCGGCTGGAATTGTCCAATATGCTGGGTCAAGTGGTACAATCATTCAATGCCGGACAGGTCAGCAACCTGAACCAGACGCTCGACCTGAGTCAGCTGGCATCGGGTACTTATTTGTTGCGCCTGACCATTGATCAGGATATTGCCCTGCGCCGTGTTGTGCTGCAGCGCTAATATCGCCACAGCGTAATTTGGCTGCGTGATCTAGGATACCGGCCCTTCCTCTTTTCCAGGCAACTTTTGTTGCTGCCACGGAAAAAATGTGAAGGGCCGGTATTTTTTTTCACATTTGCAATTATGTTCGAACTCTCGCAATCTTCCTTCGGAAAATACCGCCGGTATACCCTGCACCATCCGGAAACCGGCGATGGATTCAGTATCGTCCCCGGCCGGGGAGCAACGGTGCTGGAACTGACTTTCGGGGGTGCCAATGTCCTGGATGGCTATCAGTCGCCTGAAGAACTGGAGACCGGCAAATGGGGTAAAAGCGCCCTCTTGTTTCCTTACCCGAACCGCCTGAAAGACGGCACCTATAGCTGGCTGGGGCAGGACTACCAGTTTCCGCTGAACAATGCTTCCACCGGCAATGCGATTCATGGCTTTGTACGGGACGAAAGTTTTGAGGTCGTCCGGATTGAACTGACTACGGAGAATGCGGGCATTACCTGCCGGTATGATTATCGGGGGCATCATGCCTGGTATCCTTTCCCGTTTGTTCTGGAGGTAAGTTTTAACATTACTGACCGCAAGGCTTTTGAAGTTTCTTTTCTGTTGCGCAACCGCCATAAAGCTGCAATCCCGGTTGGGTTGGGCTGGCATCCTTATTTCCGTCTGACAGATCGTGCAGATGCACACCAGGTCCAGATGCCACCCTGTTCAATGGTGGAGGTCGACGACCGGATGATCCCGACCGGGGCACGTCGGCAGTATGACCACTTTTCAACACTTACACCGGTTGGTGCCACCGAACTCGATAATTGTTTCCATGTGGAAGAAAGTCATGCGTTGTATCACCTTACCCTGAAGGGGAGGGACCACACCCTGGCCCTGGATGCCAGCCGCAGTCTGTTCCCTTATTTTCAAATATTTATACCGCCGGCACGCAATAGTGTAGCACTCGAGCCTATGACCTGTAATATCAATGCTTTCCAGAATGGAGATGGTCTGGTAACGGTACCTGCCGGTGGCGACTGGACGGCGGCTTTCCGGGTGGCATACCATTAATAATGATAAATAATGAATGATGAATGATGAATGGGGTCACCTTTCCGGGAAAGGATGGCTGGCGAACCCGGTTATCGCCTTGAATAAAGTAAGCCTCCCAAATCCGCTGAGGTGAACCCATTCATCATTTATCATTCATCATTCATCATCTCAATTATTCCCTGTTATGTCTGCAGAACTTAAACGCTCCCTAACCTTATATGGCCTGGTCATGATTGCCGTCGGCAGTACCATTGGCAGTGGTATTTTCCGTACTCCGGGCCAGATCGTGGCCCAGGTACACCTGCCGGAATATGTTATTGCTTTATGGGTGCTGGGTGGCGTGGTGGCCCTGACTGGCGCGTTAACGTATGCAGAAATGGGGAGTATGTTCCCGGGCGCGGGTGGGTTGTATGTGTACCTGCGGGAAGCGTACGGCGATACCATTGGGTTCTTGTACGGTTGGTTTATTCTCTTTATCAGTACGTCGGGTAGCATTGCTGCGCTGGCCGTTGTTTGTGCCGAACATCTGCTGTATCTGTATGGTGGCCCTGACAGCGCCGGTATGGTGGTCCCTCTTGCAGTAGGGATCACGGTCTTTCTGACGGTGATCAACCTGTTTGGGGTCAAGATCGGGGAATGGATCGCCAATATGTTCACCGGGGCAAAACTGTTGGGCATGTTGCTCATTATCGGTGCCGGGCTGTTCTTTGCCCGGCCGGAGTTTACTGCATCCAATGCGGACAGTGCCTTTGCCAATACTGCTCCGGCAGATCTGAGCACGGCGTTTGCCATCGCGTTTGTGGGGGTACTCTGGTCAATCGGAGGTTGGCAACACGCATCCTATGTGGCTGGGGAGGCCCGGAACCCGCAGCGGAATGTACCGCGTGCCATGATCCTGGGCGCCTTGATCGTGACCCTGGTTTATGTTTTAGCCAATGTCGCCTATATGCGCCTGTTGCCGATGGAGCAGATTGCCGATTCCAAGACAATAGCCGCCGATGCGTTCGGCAACCTGGCACCCTGGGGAGGCACCCTGATGGCGTTTCTGATCGCTTTATCCACGTTCGGGACTACCGGTATTTACTGTATGACCGCCCCGCGTATTTACTATGCCATGGCCAATGACGGCGTTTTCTTTAAAAAACTGGCCGAGGTGCATCCCCGCTGGCGGACACCCGTCAACGCCATTCTGATCCAGAGTACCTGGTCGCTTATCCTGTTGCTGTTCTGGGGTACCTTTGAGGATCTGATTGAGTATGTGACGTTTATGGACTGGATTGGGCTGATGCTCACCGGTACTGCCATTTTTATCTTTCGCTGGAAACGTCCGGAGGCGATGCGCGGATACCGTACGCTGGGCTACCCGTTCACGCCTATCATTTTTGTCGGCATCTGCCTGTGGTTTATCAGCTATACCCTGGTCGAAAACCCGGTAAAGGCTTTTGCCGGGTTTACCGTGGCTTTTGTAGGTTGGGTGGCTTATCAGTTCTATTTTAAAAAGCACAGGGACTGATCGTATCCGGTAACTATCTGGACTAGGGGATATGTTTAACCAACGAAAATCTGGAGCGAATAGTCAGCGCCCGTATCACTAAACGTCCGGATCGCCCGCACCAATAAAAGCACGAAGGCCAGGAATGAAATAAATATAAAGGCATTGATCCCCACAGCCAGCCACGCCCACAGGGTCTTTTGCCTGCGTGCACCGCGCAGGCCCAGCCAAAAGCCGGTCGCACTCAGGGCTAGTGTGCTGAAAAGCAGGGTGGCCGTGATCCACCAGGCACCGGGCCGGAACTGGGGCGCCCGGGCGAACAAGCCCATGGCCAGACAGGCTAAAACGGCAAACCAGAGACTGCGGTTGGTGTATTTCATTTGTGAAAGGCCAATTTATACAAGGTGCCCGGAAGCCGGGTATTCCCGCCGGTAATTAATTCGCATATATACGGGGCCGGTTTTCCCAAACGGGTGATCATCCGGGTTGCGTTTCAACTTTTTTCCGGCTGACCAGATAAACAAATCCGAGCAGGCTCAGGAATGCGGCTGTATAGAATACTGCCGGCATGCGGTCCATTTGATTGGCAAAATGCCAGCCTGCAATGGCTGCACCGACACCGATGGCAATCTCCAGGGCAATATACATCGTCGCCATGGCCCGGCCTTTTCGACCCGGATCGCCCAGGTCGACTGTCCAGGCATTGATAGCCGGCGCAAAAGTGCCGTTTCCAAGCCCGAAAAGGATAGAGGCGAGGTACAGCAGGGCGGGGGAGTGACAGCGGGCAAAGGTGACCATCGAAAGCGCGATCAGAAGGGCAGAGACCTTGAGTACAGGCTCGCGACCCCGCTGATCGGATATCTTGCCGGCAGACAGCCGGGTGGATATGCTGGCCAGGGTAAAGAGGGCAAAAAAAGTACCGCGGTTGGTTACGCCAACGGAGTCACTCAGGTCCGGCACCAGGGTCAGGATCACGCCGTAGCTGAAATAACAAAAGACCATAACGATCGCTGCCGGAATGACCTTGGGGTCGTAGATGTCGCTTCGGTTGATCCGCAGCAAACCCAGGTGAAAGCGCTGCCGGTCGGGCAGGGTTTCCTGCAGGTTCAGCATCACCACGAGGGACAACGCGGCCATTACCGCAGATGCATAGAACATCGCATTGATCGACCAGTGCATGGCGATCCAGCTGCCTATCGGCGGTGAGGCGGCGGCGCCAATGCTAAAACAAATACCCAGTATGCCCATGGCCTCTCCCCGCCGGTGCATCGGTACAATATCGGCGGCATAGGCGACTGTGCCGGTGGGCTTGAACCCGGTGGAAAACCCGTGAAAAAAACGCAGGGTCAGAAATCCGCTGACAAACGCCAGCGGCGGATACAAAATCCCACAGATCACACAGGCAAAGACACCGATATACATGACCGGAACACGGCCGATCGAATCGGCCAGTTTTCCGCTAAACGGCCGGGAAATACCGGCGGTAAGTGTAAAGAGCGCAATGATCAGCCCCTTATAGGCGCCGCCGCCCATGCCATCCAGGTAGGCCGGCAACTCCGGGATCATCATGTTGAAGCTTCCGGCAAACAAGCCATGAGACAGGCAGAGGAGCAGGAAACCGGAAGTGTAAAGCGGTGTATCGGCGGAAATGCTGGGATGAAGCGGCGATTCCATGTATGGCGGCCTGTCAGCCGAGTTTGCTTTTCAGAAAGCCGGTCAGTACATCCAGCCCTTGGTCGAAATGTTCGTTGTTGTTGATCACAAGATCGGCTTCTTCTTTATACGGCAGGATGTACCGCTCGTAAGCCGGCAACACGTGGTACTGGTATTTATACAGCACATCCTCAATCGGGTAGTTGCGCTCTACCCGGTCGCGGTAGATCCGCCGGATGACCTTCAGGTTTTCCTTGGCGTTGATAAATACCTTGAGGTCGAGCAACGGAGCGATTTTTTTATAGTGGAAAACAAACAAGCCTTCCACGATAATGACCGGGGCCGACTTAAAGATCAGTTGGCGTGCCTTGGCTTCCGGATTATTAAAGGTGTATTCTTCCCGGATGACGGTTTCCCCTTCGATCAGTCGCTTCAGGTCCCGGCGAAAAGCTTTCCGGTCAAAGGATTTGGGCAGGTCAAAGTTCTTTTCCCCCCGCTCATCCGTGTACTGCTCTTCACGGGGCAGGTAGTAGTCATCCTGTGAGATAATGCACAGTTTGTCCTCCGGAAATTGTTTCCGCAACTGCCGGATGAAGGTGGTCTTTCCGCTGCCACTGCCGCCGGTAATGCCGATCAGGTAGGGTCTCATTAAGTATGGAGTGATTAAGTGATGGAGTGATTAAGTGATTAGAACAGGACAACGGGTAGTAGATCGGGGGCTGCTGTGCGGGGCAACGCAATGTGAAGCCCGATCCGATTATGGTTTTGACATCAATCCGGTTGGATTCGTAATGCCAAGGCAAAATTAGCCTTTTGAGTAAAAATTTTTGCAGTCCGGTTGTCCGGCGTACTTTTAGCGGCACAAATCACCTAAACATTGTGAAAAACGATACGGTATGGATCTTTTAATGAATATAGGCCGGGGCTTGCTGGGTATGGCTACGCTGCTGGGCATTTGCTATTTGCTCAGCCGCAACCGTCGCGCGATCAACTGGCGGCTGGTTGGTTCCGGTATCGGCCTGCAACTGCTGTTTGCCGTGCTGGTACTGAAGGTGCCGGGGGTTAGCTGGGCATTTGATGAGTTTGCCAAGGTCTTTACCTATATTATCAAATGGTCGGAAGAAGGGGCGCGGTTCCTGTTTGGAGACCTGGCCACGGGTGACAAGGGCTTTGGGTATATCTTCGCGTTCCGGGTGCTGCCAACGGTTATGTTCTACTCGGCCCTGTCGGCTGTTTTATTCTACTATGGCATTCTGCAAAAGATCGTATATGCTATTGCCTGGGTGCTCACCCGGAGTATGGGTATGAGCGGTCCGGAGAGTCTGGCAGCAGCAGCCAATGTGTTCATCGGACAAACCGAGGCGCCCCTGATCATCCGGCCCTACCTGGCCGGGATGTCGCGCTCCGAGATCATGTGCCTGATGACGGGTGGTATGGCTACTATTGCGGGTGGCGTGTTTGCTGCCTATGTAGGTTTTCTGGGCGGCGATGATCCTGAACAGCAACTATTGTTTGCCCGCCACCTGCTGGCCGCTTCGATCATGTCGGCGCCTGCCGCCATCGTAGCTGCAAAAATGTTATTCCCGGAAACGGAAAAACAGGAACTGGACAAACTCACCCATACCGATACCAAAGTTGGGGAAAACCTGCTCGATGCCCTCTCACAGGGTACTACCGATGGCCTGCGCCTGGCTGTGAATGTCGGTGCCATGCTGTTGGTCTTTATCTCGGTGGTGTTTATGCTAAACTGGATACTGGAACATACGATTGGCCACTGGACGGGCCTGAACGAATATGTTAAAGCAGCAACGGACGGACGGTTTGAGGGCCTGACCTTTACCTATGTGCTGGGCCTGGTTTTTGCCCCGCTGGCCTGGCTGTTAGGCACCCCCTGGGCGGACTGCACCATTGTGGGCCAGCTGTTGGGTATGAAAACCATGATCAATGAGTTTGTGGCGTATGGCGCACTGGGTGATATCCAGAAAACGGTTGAAATGCATCCCAAAGCAGTGATCATTGCCTTGTATGCCTTATGCGGGTTCTCCAACTTCGCTTCCATCGGTATTCAGATCGGTGGTATCGGCACCCTGGCACCCAATCAGCGCAAAACCCTGACGGAACTGGGTTACTGGTCGCTGATCGGCGGGTCGGTAGCATGTTTTCTGACGGCCACAGTAGCGGGTATGTTAATGTCATAGTCCTCCTGCTCGCCGACCGGATATCGGAACGGAGCCGCAATCAGGCGATTTGCAACTCAAGGTTAATTTAGCTCCGTACAGTGGAGTATACCTGAACAAGGCCTGCTGTATATCCTGTTGTTAGGACAGGAAGGCAGCAGGCCTTTCTTATGGTAAATTCCGGAAAGGATGGAAGCCCTATCCAAAATGGCGCTGGCTTCTAATAAATTGTAGATATAATTCTCCGAAAACCAAACATCAACTACCTTAGACCCTGCCTCACTACCAGATCCAACATTTCCAGCAAAACAATAACCACTTTATGCGAAACGCCCGCATTCTGTTTCTCCTGTTGGCTGCAGTGCTTGTTGGCCTGTGGCTTTGGTCCGACAGCCGGCTGCTGTCATTGTTACCGGCTGCCGACCGGCCAAATGATCCCTGGGTCTTCCGTTCTGTACTCGACCAGCAACCCCGCATGATCACCTTTGCTCTGGAGGATAACCTCTGGGTATCCTATTCAACCGACTCCTGCTCACTGTATAAGGCCTGGGCTGGCGGGGTGGCCTTTGAGGGCGCCGTGTACAACATGCGGCATGGCCCGCAACCGGTATCTGTCGGGAAGGCCTGGTTTGAGAACGAGTATCGCAAACCCTGGACAGTCACGAGCAATGGTCAGTCCGAACAGCCCCGCACCGATTACAAAGGACACCGGTACACCCGGGGGGGACATGCCGAGATCATGTATGACCTGGTACTGCAAGACGGACAACGGATCCGGATAAACGAAGAGCCGGAATTTATTGAAGTGGATCGCCAAAAAGGCCTGATCCGCACCTTCCGGGTGGAAAACGCACCTGAGGATGTTGCGATCCAGCTCCGGATGAATGTCGGCTCCATCGTTTCGGAAACCAATGTAGAAACCGACGGAACCTGGAAAACGGAATCGGTCACACCCAATGAGGCTGTCGAGGACTTGCTGGCTGTCGATGTTTCGGGCGTTTTGACACTAAACAACAATAAGCTGACGCGGGTGACTACCATGTTTGTTCGTGAACCGCTTTTCCCAAATCCGTTCCGGGTGACCGGCGACGAGCCCGATGTCGCCAATGTTACCGCTGGCGAACGACTGATCGCCAAAAGTGACTGCCGGACCTGCCACAATCCGAAGGTACAGACAGTAGGCCCGGGATATGTCCAGATCGCCGAACGGTATAAGAAAACACCCTCCAATATCGAAACCCTGGCCAAAAAGGTTATTTCCGGTGGTTCCGGTGTATGGGGTGTGGCTGCTATGAGTGCACACCCGGATCTTATGCCGGAAGATGCGAAGGTTATGGTGGACTATATTCTCGATCTGGATGAAGGCGAAGACGACGGAGAAGGGGGCGGTATAATGGTCGATCTCGCTACCATACCGGCCAGTAAGTGGAAAAGTGCCGATGCCGGTGTGCAGGATGACGAAATGACACCGGGCTTGCTGGTGCGCCTGTTTGCGCTCGACCGCAACCCGGAAACGCTGGACCGGGTAGACTTCAAGGCTAAGCCCGGCAAATTGGCTATCGCCGGCACAGTTGAGGCCGGCCCGAATGAATTCGATCCCTACAGAACAAATATGGCCATGCTGGCCACCGGATACCTGTACCTGGAAAAAGACGACAATATCCTGTTGCGCATGAGCTCCGACGATGGCTCGCGGCTGTACCTCGACGGACAGCTCCTGATCGATAACGACGGCCTGCATGGTATGAAACCGGAGGACGCCGAGGTCGCCTTGCGCGCCGGTTACCATCCGTTGCGGATAGAATATTTTCAGGGCGCCGGAGGGCAGGGCATCGAGCTGAAATGGGCCCGCTCGGGGGACCCCGAGATGAAGATCATGCCCAGAACGGCGTTTACACACCGGCGTTCGGAAGACAGTACGGATATGCCGTTGCTGATCAGTGGGCTATCCGCCATTCCTGGTGATGGCAGTCCATTAAAGGAAGTGCATCCTTCCTACGATCTGTTGCAGGCCCGTCCGGATGATTTTCTGCCGAAGATCGGTGGCATGGCTTTTCTTAGCGACGGCCGACTCGTCGTCAGCACCTGGGATGCCGTGGGCGGTGTGTATATCCTGGACAATGTGGAAAGCGGGAATCCGAAAAAGATCAAGATCAAGCAGATTGCAAAAGGCCTGGCCGAACCACTAGGTCTGGAGGTGGTGGATGACACCATCTATGTGCTGCAAAAACAGGAACTGACCCGCCTGGTTGACACCAATGGCGACGAGATCATAGATGAATACCAGTGTTTCGCAAAAGGCTGGGAAACATCTGCCAATTTTCACGAATTCGCATTTGGCCTGGCATACAAGGACGGCTATTTCTATGCGACCCTGGCGATCGCTATCATGCCAGGCGGCGCCAGCGCCCGTCCGCAGATTCACGACCGGGGTAAGGTGGTGCAGATCAGCCGGCAGGACGGCAGCGTCCGCTTTGTCGCCCGTGGTCTGCGTACGCCCAATGGTGTTGGTATCGGCCCGGATGGGGAGGTTTTTGTCGCCGATAACCAGGGCGACTGGCTGCCTTCCTCCAAGATCCTGCACGTGAAAGAAGGGGCGTTTTTCAACTCGTATGCCGTTGATAGTTTTTCCGTTGCACTGTTGCCTGTCCAACCACCGGTTGTCTGGTTGCCCCAGGACGAAATCGGCAACTCACCGACCGAACCTTCCGTTTTTCCCGACGGACCGTATAAAGGCCAGCTCCTGCATGGCGATGTATGTTATGGAGGGCTGCAGCGGGTATTCATGGAAAAGGTGAACGGAGAATACCAGGGAGCGGTCTTTAAATTTACCCAGGGCCTGGAAGGCGGCACCAACCGGCTGGCCTGGGGCCCTGATGGCGCCTTGTATGTAGGTATGATCGGAAATCCCGGTAACTGGGGGCAGACCGGAAAAAACTGGTACGGGCTTCAACGCCTGGCATACAACGGTAACTCTACTTTTGAAATGCTGGCTGTACGGGCCAGGTCAAATGGCCTGGAGGTGGAATTTACAGAGGCTTTACCAGAGGGTGAAGGCTGGGATCCGGCGTATTATGCCGTCAGCCAATGGTGGTATAAACCTACATATAACTATGGCGGACCTAAAATGGATCCGGAGGAACTGGCGGTCACTTCCGCTACCGTGAGTGCCGACCGGAAAAAAGTATTCCTTGAAATTCCCGGGATCAAGCCGGGGCACGTGGTCTACCTCCACCTTAAGAACCTCCCATTGAGCGAGCAGAAACACGAGATCTGGACGACTGACGCCTGGTATACCATGAATGCAATCCCGAAAAATGATCCCGGAAAGGTGGAGGCGCATCCGGTATTCGCCCGGGCGGGCGATAATGAACTTACGAAAAAAGAAAAAGCGGAAGGCTGGAAACTGCTCTTTGACGGTAAATCCCTCGACGGCTGGCATTCCTATGGTAAAGCGGCTGCCGGCAAATCCTGGATCATTGACGAAAACGCTATCCACCTGGATGTGCGGCCGCTCGGAGAAGGCGAATGGCAGCAGCGCGATGGAGGCGATATCCTTACTGGCGAGGAATTCCAGGACTTTGAACTGGAACTGGATTGGAAAATCGGCAAATGCGGCAATTCCGGCATCATTTATTACGTGGTCGAAGACACATCCAAATACAGCTATGTTTGGGAAACCGGCCCGGAAATGCAAGTGCTGGACAATACCTGTCACCCGGATGCCCGGATCATAAAACACCGCGCCGGCGATCTGTACGATATGATCTCCTGTAAATATGAAATGGTAAAGCCCGCCGGCGAGTGGAACCATGTGCGGCTGGTGAGCCGGGGCGGAAAGGTGGAGCACTGGCTGAATGACCGGAAACTGGTGGAATTTGATATGAATTCGCCGGAATGGCCGGAAATGATCGCCAAGAGTAAATTCAAAGATATGCCGGGCTTTGGGAAAGCCCGGAAAGGAAGGATTTCCCTCCAGGATCATGGCGATCCGGTGTGGTATAAAAACATCAAGATCCGGAAGTTGTAGTAGCGTGCCGGCCGGGTATTTCAGTTGGTTAAACTGTTTTTGCATGAAAGAAAAAATTCTTGCTGCTTACCAGTCCCGTTTTGACGGAATACCACTGCTCGTCCGGGCGCCGGGGCGGATCAACCTTATCGGTGAACATACCGATTATAACCAGGGCTGGGTGTTGCCTGGGGCTATTGATAAATGCTTGTGGTTTGCACTCGGACCTTCTGAAACCAATTGCCGTCTGGCTGCCCTGGATGTACAGGAAGAAACTACCTTTTCCCTGGGAGACCTGCATCCAGCAGGAACCAACTGGGCGGCTTATGTGGAGGCTGTGGTGCAGGAACTGGGGGGGCGGGGCTACGCCGTTAATCCCTTCCAGGGTGTTTTTGGCGGCGACATTCCTCTTGGTTCAGGTTTATCTTCTTCTGCAGCTTTATGCTGCGGGCTCATTTCCGGCATTGCCCGGCTGAGCGGGTTTACGCTGGATCGCCCGGAGGTTGCCCTTGTGGCTCAGGCGGCCGAACACCGGATAGGGCTGAACTGCGGCCTGATGGACCAGTATGCTGTATTGTATGGCAGAAAGGCACAATTGATCCTGCTCGATTGCAAATCTCTGGATGTGCAGTATTTTCCGCTGGAAACCGGCGACTACTCGCTGGTACTCCTCAACTCCTGTATCAAGCATGAACTGGCGGCAGGCTCGGGATATAACGAGCGGCGCCAGTCCTGTGAAGCCGTAGCCGCCCATATCCGGCAGCAACACCCGGAGGTGGAAAGCCTGCGCGATGTCACAGCCGACTTGTTGGAAGCGGCCCGTCCGGCACTGGATCCGGATGACTTCCGGCGTGCGGCCTACGTCCTGGCAGAGAACGATCGGGTGCATCGCACCGTTGCCGCCTTGCAACGCAACGATCTGGAAACGGTCGGCAGCCTGCTGTTCGATGCGCATGCAGGTATGCGCCATGAATATGAAGTAACCATTCCGGAAATTGATCTGCTGGTGGATCTGGCGCGTGCCCAGTCCGGTGTGCTGGGGGCCCGCATGATGGGCGGAGGCTTTGGCGGTTGCACCATCAATCTCGTAAAAACCGCTAAAAAGAACACTATACTGGAAAACATTATTGAAGGGTATAGGACCCAAACTGATATTCAGCCGGAGGTCATCGATGTCCGGGTATCGGAGGGCTTGCAGGTCCTGGAAGCCTGATGTTTGTACGGAGTATCCTCAATCCAATTGGTATAATTTCGAATTAAACATCGCTTGCAATGGCACAACAATTTCCCCTGCACGAACATCCGCACCGCCGGTTTAATCCCCTGACCGGTGAATGGGTACTGGTTTCACCACACCGCACTAAGCGCCCCTGGCAGGGAAAGGTGGAATCTACAGCACGGGACCAGCGCCCGGCTTACGACCCTGGTTGCTATCTGTGTCCGGGTAACCAACGTGCCGGCGGGCAACAGACTCCTGCGTATACCAGTACGCATGTGTTCACCAATGATTTTTCCGCGCTGTTGCCCGACACACCGGATACGCTGGTGGAGGACGGTTTATTGCGGGCCCGGGGCGAGTCGGGTGTTTGCCGGGTGATCTGTTTTTCTCCTAACCACGCGCTCACCCTGCCGGAAATGACTGAGGACAATCTACTGGATGTTGTGACCGTCTGGCAGCTGGAATATGCCGAACTGGGCGCTTTGCCACACATCAACCATGTACAGATCTTCGAGAACAAGGGAGACGTTATGGGCTGTAGTAATCCGCATCCGCACGGGCAGATCTGGGCACAGCATTCTATCCCGAATGAAGTCGCTAAAAAAACTGCCCGGCAGGCAGCTTATTTTGAGCAAAACGGCTCAAGTCTGCTGGCCGATTACCTGGCCCAGGAACGCAAGGAGGGTACGCGTATCCTGCTGGAAAATGCACATTTTGTAGCGTTGGTGCCTTTCTGGGCAGTCTGGCCCTATGAGGCAATGATCATTCCGGTACGCCAGCAGCAGCATATCGGGCAGATAAATGAAGCGGAAAAGACATCCTTTGTATCGATCCTGAAAGGGCTCACGATCCGGTTCGATAACCTGTTTCAAACCTCTTTCCCGTACTCTGCCGGCATTCATCAGGCGCCTACCGACGGGGCACAATACCCGGGCTGGCACTGGCACATGAGTTTTTACCCGCCTTTGTTGCGTTCGGCTACGGTAAAGAAGTTTATGGTGGGGTATGAAATGTTTGGGGAATCTCAGCGGGACATCACGCCCGAACAGGCAGCAGAAACACTGCGGAAATTATCGGGAGTGCATTACCGGGAGCAGGCCGGCACATAGCAGTCTGCCCCCGGTATCTGTGGCAAGCCTACTTGTTCAGTTTTTTCACCGTTTTAGTTGCCCATTTTTTCAACTGGGCTGTTTCCTTGTCGGTAAGTTTTTTATCCGGAAAACGCTCCAGCATCCGCTTGGGCGGCATAGAACCTTCGTCCAGCACCTGGAGGATCAGGTTCATTTTTTCCAACGCCTGATCCTTTGGCAGGGCGGCCAGTTCATCCCAGCGGAGTTTTTCCATCGCACGCTTGGCTTTGCTGTCGGCACTATGGCAGCCATAGCATTTGTCCTGAATGATAGCATTCACTTTTTTAGGGTACTTGACAATCGGCCCTTCCGAGGTGGTAAAGGCCGGCAACGCCAGTGCGGCGACAAAGAACAACAGACAGATCTTAAGTGAATTGAGCATAGTTTGAGTTTAAGGAAGAGTATGGAATGATGAATGATGAATGATGAATAGGGTTCACCTTTTCGGTGTTGGTATATATTCATCATTCATCATTATCGAACGTTTTTAGCACAACGAAAACCCGTGTGGTTCAGGCCGGTATCGGGACTGGAGCCCATACGCCGGGCATTGCGGTAGCCGGAACAGTAATCATCATTACAGAGGAAAGACCCGCCGCGCAGCACTTTTTCCTTTTGGTACGGGGCATACGGGTTATATGGCTGGGCAGGTCCTGCAGTATTGGACTGGCTGGACGCCGATCGTTTGTAAAAATCAAAATCAAACCAGTCGCTGCACCACTCCCAGACATTGCCGGCCATATCGTACAGGCCGTAGCCGTTAGGTGGAAAGGATTTTACCGGCGCAGTCAGGAAGTACCCGTCTTTAGTGGAATTCTGGTATGGGAAAACCCCTTGCCAGAAATTTGCTTTCGGTTCGCCTTCGTTTGCCGGGTCATTGCCCCAGGGATAGACCATGTCTTCCAGGCCTCCACGGGCGGCCCATTCCCATTCTGCTTCCGTTGGCAGGCGTTTGCCTACCCAGCGGGCGTACGCTTCGGCGTCCTCCCAGGCAATCTGTACCACTGGATGGTCCATTTTATCTTCGATGGTACTGCCGGGACCTTCGGGATGCCGCCAGTTAGCACCGATGGTCCAGCGCCACCATTGCGACACATCGTCCAGCGAAACCGGTTGATCGGTGGACTGGAAGACCAGGGCGCCGGGTTGGAGCAGGCTGTCGGGTGGCTTGGGCGTGCCCGGCGGCAGGGTCGCCTTCATCGTTTCCCAATCGATGGGGCGCTCCGCAACAGTAATATAACCCGTAGCTTCTACAAAGGCCTGGAACTGCCGGTTGGTAACCTCCGTGGCATCCATCCAGAAAGAGTCGATCTGTACCGGATGCTTGGGGAATTCGTTGGGGTCCGCTTGTCGGTTGTCGCCACCCATGCTCAGGGTCCCGGCGGGAATCAGTACCATGCCTTCGGTGGAACCGGCGCTCGGGCTGCGCATTTCCGGGTCGAACTTTGATGGTACTTGGGAATCTGTTCCGCAAGCTGTCAGAACGAGTGCCAGGATATAAGCAGAAAACCGGATCAGCATATTTATATGGTTGGGTATCGTGGGGCAAAATACGGAAAACCGGAGTTAAAGCGTTGGTATTTGAACAGGTTGATTTGTTTGTTATTCCCGGACAAGACTATCCCTGCCCGGTATTTTACGTCTGTGCTTTCAAATGTTTTCCTGAAAACCAACGGCCTGTTATGAAAATCAACTGGTTCTGCTTTTTACTGCTTTGCAGCGCCTGCACTGGCCCTGCACCCCATGTTGAAATCCTGGAGGCGAAGTGTCGGTTTTTCGACTTCACAGCATTTCCCATACTGGAGGGCTTTGCCATGCACGGTTTGCGCGGCCGGTATCCGCATGGCAGTTTTCAGGTAAATAAGATCGGAGCGCAGTATGACTATGCCGTCGTCCGTTTCCTGCCCCGGCACGAGATTGAGAAAAACTTCAACCTGTCCGATACTATCGATCTTGCATTTGTAGATATGGTGGCTGCTTTGGAATGTGATGCCTGGTTTTGCAATGCTGGATTTTCCCGTATGGATCTGACTGTAGGTGATTCCAGTTATGTACTTTTCAGGGGAATTCCTCCGAAAAAACTGATGTTGGGTGGACTGAACCCCGCGCAGGCGAAGCCATTGGAGCCGGATTGGCGTTATTTCAGGTTTCCAAAATGACCGGCCCGGCACTTGTCAGGTGACTGAAGTCGCCCGACGAGTATTACCGGTGAAAAGCAAATGGCACCTGAATCACCTGATATCTTTCACTATTTAATGTGCGTATTGGATAGCGCCCCACTGAATACAGCCGCAGCGCAGCGCAATATTTGTAGAAAAGCATTGTATATGATAGGTTTTAGGTGCAACGCACCGTAATGTGTTGCAGGTGCGCTGCACCTCTTTCCCGGGCTTCTTCCTGTTGCTACAAATATTGCGCGGCGCTGCCGCTAAAAATTGATTATTAGCCTGGGAGCGAAGGATCTGTCCAAAACGCACGTTATTTTAAAAATCAACCTGCTGTCCGACCTCCTTTTTTTCTGCCACCATCCACATTTCCCTGGCCACATACAGATCGAACAGCGCCATTCCGGCGGACTTGTACACCGTAGTTTCGAGCACGTTCACCTGCCGGGCACCTGCGATCAGTTGTGCTATTGGAAAAACCGCATTGGGTAGCACCAGGCCTTTTGCCAGCGGGTTCAGCACGTCACCGGTCTCCTGCCGGGCGCCGGGGCTGTCCAGTACAACCTGACCGGCCAGTTGATACACGGCATCCGGGAGTTCCTGCATATCGGGTTTAAACGAACCGATGCTGATAAAATGTTTGTGCAGCAGCAGTTCCGGGTTGTCCGGCAATACCGGTTTGGATGCGCTGGTGGCGGCGATGATCACGGAGGTTTGCCCCAGCAGTGCTTCCGGGGTCGGGCAGGGGATTACCGGGATATCAGGATAGTGTGCTTGGAACGTTTCCCGAAACTGCCGGAACCCGGCTTCGGAACGCTTCAGGCAATACAGTTTTCGGATCGGGCGGACTGCAGGAGCGAACAAAGCCTGGTGCAGGCCCTGCACCCCCGTTCCGATCAGGCCCAGGCTGTCCATATTGCCTGGTGTTGTGTATTTCAGCCCGATGGCGCCCAGGGCGCCGGTACGCAGTGCTGTGAGTTTGGCGGCATTGAACAAGGCCACGGGCAGTCCGGTTATGCCGTCGTGCAGCAACATGGCGCCGTTGGTGACCGGTAGGTCCAGGGCTACATTTCCTGGGATGACCGATACGAGTTTGGTGCCGTAATAGCTGTCGGAAAACGCCGGCATGACCAGCAGGGTATTGGCGCCCTGGTGCAGGTGCAGGCGTTGGGGGGCCAGGTCCGGATTCCTGTCGTGATCCAGCATAGCCTGTTCAACTGCCGCGATGATCGCCGGAAAGGTAAGCAGGTCGTTCAGGTCATCATTGGTCAGAATACGCATATTGGATAGCGAAGGTGAATAGTTGACGCTTATGTATCCAGGTCCCGGTATCCTTCTGTCCGGAACTGCGGAGTACAGATGCACAGAAAAACCAGGTCGTCCGGGCCGGTGTTGGTAATGCGCTGGGATTGTCCTGCCGGTATCCGGACCAGTGTTCCGGGCTGTACAGAGCCCTGGTCAACCCTATTGCATTCCATTAGGCCCTGACCCTGCAGAATATAATAAACCTCCTCCACGTCCAGGGCATGGAGAGC
>SBHD01000018.1 GCA_006226345.1 Bacteroidota bacterium
TTTTCCACGGTTGAGTCCGGGTCGGTTACGCTGGTACGGTGAGGCATTGGCGGTCATCCGCTTTAGTATACCTGGCCTCGCAGAGTGGTCGTACCAAATTTCAAATTGCTCTTTTCAAATTTGACTTTAAGGAAGATGCCATAAAAGTCAAATTTCCAATTTGAAAAGAAAAATTTGAAAAGTTTGATCCACGCTCAGGCATCCACTGAAGGCACATCGTCAGAATTTCCAGGCAGGGCAGGGGCGTCTTCCACAGGTTCCGCCCGGCTGTCTTTTGCCCCAACCGGCTCCGACGGAAAGGCCCGGAAAGCCTCTTCCGTCAGGTATTTTTCCCGAAGGATATTGAGGTGGTGGATATGGTGGCCGATAATGATAAAGAATAATGCCCGGGGCGTCACTTTCCAACCGCTGGCTGTGCCGACAAAAGCCGATTGTTTTTCGGTGCATTGCCGGAGCAGGTAAATGGTGTTCTCCCGGACCAACTTCCATTCTTTGAGCAAATCGGGAATAGTACGGTTGGACACATCCACTTCTTCCATCCAGAAATCCTGGTTAAAACCAGGCAGGGCGATCCGGTCGGCGCGCATAAACGACAACAGGCGGAAGGAAAATACCCGCTCGAAGTCGATGAGGTGCATGAGCGTTTGTTTGATCGTCCATTTCCGCGGCGCATAGGTGTAATCGCCGATCGCTTCAGGCACGTATTTTAAAAGTTGCTGGGTTTCCCGGAAAGTACGGCGCAAGAGGGTAAGGGCAGCCAGACGCTTGGGCAGCACCTTCAGGTACATTTCATGGAAGGGGGCGTATTCACCTTTTTTCGGACGTTTCATGGTAATGTTCGGCGTTATGGACCGGAGGACACACCGGTGGTTAGGTGCGGGCCAACCTGGTCATGAACCACACTTCAAAAACCGTATACACGACATAGACCAGGATAAAGATCCCTACAAACCACTGATTGGAGGGGGCCGTGGCTTGCTGATAGACGAACAACACCGCAACAGCCAGTACCATTTTACCAAATACCGAAGCTGATACCAGGTTGGTAAAAGCCACTTTACTGCTGCTGGCGGCTGCGCTGCGCCCGGCAAAGAACAGGCCCATGCACACCAGGGTAAACAAGAGCACTGTGACCAGGCTGAATATTCCGTGCTCCTGCATGGGTGGAAGCAGACCATGGAGCAGTGTCAGCAACAGGGCTGTCCCGGCAGTGATAGCGGCAAGTCGGATAAAAAAGGATTGGAGTGTCATGGTCTGAATATTGGGTAAAAATACCGAAGTTGCGTAAAGCCTGAAAGTTTTACACGGTTGTTTAGGTTATCCGGGAAGAACGGTAGGGGGGGAGATGCTGAAATGTACATGGCAGTTATTCATCCCCCTGCCCCCTTCAAAGGGGGAAATTTTCCGGCCTTAACGGCCGAAAATGACCCGGTATGCGGAGCGGAGCGAAGCAAGTTTCCCCCTTTGAAGGGGGCAGGGGGATGAAAACCAGAAAACAACAGCCAACAAAAAATTAGCGCTTACCCGGAAAAACCCAGGGCAAGCGCAAACAGGTATCCGGACTCCGCTTATTTCGTCAGCTGGTGGTACAGTGACACCAGAGAGGCTACCATAAAAAAGATCGTTAGGAAAACAGCCCAAAGCGGGCGTTCCAGTTCCATTTTAGCATCCAGCCAGCGCCCGATAAACACGCCGGCCAGGCAGGCACCCAGCAGTTGGAAAGCCAGGCCGCTGTATTTCATCCAATCTTTAAGAGCCGATCTCCGCTTTTCCTCCGGAGACATTGGCTTTTGTTCCTGTGGCATCCTTGTCCGCTTTTGGTTCTGTGCTTTTCAGGACGCCGTTGCTTGTGCCAGCTACTTCCATTTTGCAGGACACATTAAACTTGGCGCCGCTTTGTACCAGGAGTTTGTTGGTGGTCACTTCGCCTTCCACTTCGGCGGTTTCACGGATGTTGAGCAGTTCATTTACCAGAAGAATGCCGCTGAAGCGGCCTTCGATCACTGCATTATCGCAGCGGATCTCGCCCTCGACGGCTCCTGTTGGGCCGATAATGACTTTGGATTTGCAGGACAGTTTACCCTTGATCGTACCGTCGACACGAAGGTCGTTTTCACAACGCAGGGAACCTTCCACGACGGTTCCTTTTACCAGGGTATTAAGCGCATTCGGGGCAGAAGAAGCAGTGCTTTTGGGTTCTTCAGTACTTTTATTGCTACCAAACATAGCGTTTCGATTTTATGTGATCAGCAAGTGAATCGGGGTACGGGGATTAGTCACAAAGGGTATGGCCGACCACTGATTTGCCCGTAACAAAAATGAAAAAGATTTCCAAGGTCCGCAAACCTATGGAAATCTTTTTCGCTATTACTCCGGGAAAACACGGAGTTCTATCCGTATAACTGCCTGAAAATGTTAAAAGTTCGGGCAGTAAACACCGCGACGCTCCGGACCGCAGATCTTGTAAACCAGCGAGAATTCGAACGCACCGTTACCATTCGATGCCGTGTACAGGCTCGAGGTGTTGATATCGTAGCTAAATCCGATGGTGAACTGCTCGTAGTCGAAGCGGGTGCTCAGGATGAAGGCATCAACCAGTTTGCCGCTTTCCAGCTTGTTGGCTACCCGTGCCCAGGCACCGATCTGGAAGGCCTGGTGGTAACGGCGGCTGTTACCCAGCAGGAATTTGAACGAGTTACCGGCATTCACCTGGAACGACGGCCCCTGGAAGAACGTAACTACACCCGGGATCAGGCCAAAACGCTTGCCCACCATGAATTCACCACCGGCATGGAAGGTGAACTTGCTGTACAGCGGAATATTCTGATCGCCAAAAGACTGGTTGGCGCGGTTGAGGTGACTGAATGCACCACCAAAGTAAAAGTTGTTGTCTTCGTCAAAAACGCTGAACCACAACAGACCGGCCGACATGTCCAGGAACAGGAAGTTCGGATCGTCGATGATCTCACCCGGCTGGGTCGGGTCGTAACGGCCCTGGCCATCGTTCTGGCTCGGCCATTTCAGGGCAGCGCTGTTGATGCTGCGCTGGCTGACACCCAGGTCGGCACCGAATACCAGGTAGTGGGCTTTGCGGCGGTAGCCACCCATCTTCTTGGCATACGAGCCGGAAAGGCGTGCCTGCAAGGTCGCGAACTCAGATTCGCCGGCCTTATCGCCCCAGAACGTTCCACCCAGACCAAAGTAGTCGTAGCGGCCAATGGCGATCTTCTGATCATAAGAGGCCGAGTAGGTGTTGTATGCGTTTTGCTTCAGGATCGAAGCCCACTGGTTGCGGTAGTTAGCCACAATCCGGTGGTTACAGTTCATCACCCCCGTCATGGCAGGGTTGAGGTTGAGCGGACTCATGTAGAACTGTGAAAAGTGAATATCCTGCGCTTGCACTGCCAGGGTAGACAAAAACATCGCAAGGCTCAGCGTAAGAAAGTGTAAAGTAGTTTTTTTCATAGACAGGCAGACTATGTTGTTTGGTTGAAAACAGCGTACAATATTAGGCAGCGCCGCGAAAACGCCCTAACTTTTTTTGTTAAAGTGTGCAAAGGTAGGTTTTTCAGGATTCGCAGCGAAACATTCAAAAAGTTTTGCCGCGCAAATTCAAATTTTTAACGGTTACCCGGCCACACCCGGCCTGCGACTTGAAGTCGTAGGACGAGAACAGACAGGGAATCAAACGCGGTGTACAGGCACATATTTTGGCCTTAACGTTAAGGTTCCGATTTTCAAGAGCAGGCAAACAGCCGGAACGCTGCTTAGCTGCCAAAGAAATCAGCGGTTCCTGCCGATTCTGGCTACAGCCGGCGGCGCACCCGCGGCACCATATCGTCTTTCCAGGCGCTAAAAGTGCCGTTGAGGATATGCTGCCGGGCTGTTCCGACGAGCCAAAGGTAAAAGCTCAGGTTTTGCAATGTGGCAATTTGCATCCCCAAAATTTCGTCGTTTACAAACAAGTGCCGCAAATAGGCCCGGCTGTGCTGCCGGCTGGTCGCTGCGGGGCTCTGTGCATCCACCGGATCGAAGCATTCTTTCCACTTGGCATTCCGGATATTTACAATGCCCTCGGGGGTATACAGGATACCGTGCCGGGCATTGCGCGTGGGCAAAACACAGTCGAACATATCCACGCCCCTGGCGATACATTCCAGAATGTTCTCAGGAGTACCCACACCCATCAGGTACCGCGGCTTGTCGGTGGGCAGTATGGCCGTGACCAACTCCGTCATGGCATACATATCCTCGGCTGGCTCGCCGACCGAAAGGCCGCCGATCGCATTGCCCGCCCGGTTAAAAGAAGCGATAGTCTCCGCCGATATCTTGCGCAGGTCGGGATAGGTACTTCCCTGTACGATTGGGAACAACGTCTGGCTGTAACCATACAACGGCTCCGTGGAATCAAAGCGGTCGACACAGCGCTGCAGCCAACGGTGTGTCATTTCCATGGAGTTTTTCGCATACCGGTATTCGCAGGGATAAGGCGTACATTCGTCAAACGCCATGATAATATCGGCACCGATCTGCCGCTGGATATCCATCACGCCCTCCGGGGTAAAGGTGTGTCTCGACCCGTCGATATGGCTCTGAAAGGTGACGCCCTCCTCTTTTATTTTCCGGCGGTGCGCCAGGGAGTACACCTGGAAGCCGCCACTATCGGTCAGGATCGGTTTGTTCCAGCCGTTAAAGGCATGCAAACCGCCGGCCTGCTGCAGGATATCCAGTCCCGGCCGGAGGTACAGGTGGTAGGTATTGCCCAGAATGATCTGCGCGTGTATCACTTCTTCCAGCTCATGCTGATGTACGGTCTTTACCGTGCCTGCCGTACCAACAGGCATAAAGATCGGCGTCTCGATCGGACCGTGATCGGTGCTGATCAGACCGGCCCGGGCGTTTCCGTCAGTATGCTGGAGTGAAAAGGTCATTTTTTATTGTAGTAAAAAGAGGCTTCATCTGCGACGCAAGAGTCGTCATTATGTTAGTTGATACAGGGAGTAGTCCCTTACGCCATATTCCGGTGGCTGTCCAGTTTCAATAACACCCCGATCATCAGCGTAAAGCCGATCAGGGAGGACCCTCCGTAGCTGATAAACGGCAACGGTATGCCGATGATCGGGAACAGCCCCATTGTCATTCCAATGTTTATTATAAAGTGGATAAAAATGATCCCGGCCACACCATATGCATATACCCGGGAAAAATTGGAGCGCTGGCGTTCGGCCAGCTGGGTCAGCCGGATCAACAGAACCACAAACAATCCTACAACACCCAGGACCCCCACAAACCCGTGTTCTTCACCGACCGTGCAAAAAATAAAGTCGGTACTTTGCTCCGGCACGTAATTCAGCTTGGTCATATTGCCTTTAAACAGCCCCTTGCCCAACAGCCCCCCCGAACCAATAGCCATTTTGGAGTGCAACAGGTTATAGGCCGATCCGCGCGCATCGGATGCTGCTTCCGACGGGTGCAGCCAGATCCGGATCCGTTGTTGCTGGTGCGGCGCCATGAGCGAATACGCATA
>SBHD01000300.1 GCA_006226345.1 Bacteroidota bacterium
TCAACATGCTTACGGCTCATGAAATCCCCGTCGACATAGTACAAGAGTTCGTCTGAATCAATGTTAGAATGGTTATAGGGCGCCGGGATGGCTTGCGGGTGGTAATCGTACAAACGCGGCACAAACGAGCAGATCACAAAATTCCGGCCGTCGAAAGTTTGGTGGATCGGAGGGGGCAGATGCACCCGGCCCGTGATGGGCTCGAAGTTATGGATAGAGAATGCAAACGGATAAACGAACCCGTCCCAACCAACCAGGTCAAAGGGATGGTTCAGGTAATGATAGGGATATATGTTGTCCTGCTTCTTAATATAAAAGAGAAAATCACCGCGCTCGTCATACGTTTCCAGGTCCACCGGCTTGCGAAAGTCCCGTTCGCAAAACGGAGAGTGCTCCATCAATTGTCCGTATGAGTTGCGGTACCGTTTGGGCGTAGTGATGGGGCCATTACTTTCCACAATGAGCAGGCGGTTATCCGGACCGTCGAACTCGATCTGGTACGTCGTTCCACGTGGGACGACCAGGTAATCTCCATAGTCAAATGCCAACGTACCATACATGGTTTTTAGCCGCCCGGTTCCTTTGTGAATAAAAATGACCTCGTCAGCATCCGCATTTTTGAAAAAATAATCGGTCATGCTTTTACGCGGCGCAGCGAGTATGACTTTACAGTCATCGTTGACCAGTACCGGTTTGCGGGACTTCAAATAGTCATCTTCCGGCTCAATGGAAAAGCCTTTGAGGCAGCGGTGTTTCAGCTGTTTGTCATGCACCGTTTTTGGGGCTATGCTGTATGGCTCGCCCACTTGCACGATTTGGGTGGGGGCGTTACAGTGATACAACAGCGAGTACAAGTCACTGAACCCTTCTGTGCTGAACAGCTCTTCGTGATACAGGTTGCCGTCCGGCTTGCGAAACTGGGTGTGGCGCTTTGGGGGGACCTGGCCAAGGCTATGGTAGTGCATATGAAGTCAATTTGGATGGTTAACAGACAACGGGTAGTACGTGTTCATACTGCCGCATTTCAACAGGCAAAGGACGATGTCTGCAGTTTATTCGCGGCCACTCAAAGGTACGGCAATTTTGCCAGCCGGCCTTCGCTCCTCCACCTCCCTGATACATCGATCGGCAATTTGCTCCATGGTACAGGTGTCAAATTTCAAGAACCGGATATCCGGGGATGAATTGTTATCCAAGCCGTACCGATATGTTTTGTCGTAATACTTTAACGCAAGCGTTGCAGCGGTTGAAAAGTCGCCGGCATCCAGTGCCTGAAGCGCGGCTTTCAGGTTTTGCCCGCCCAGTTTGCGTTCTATACGGATAAAGGCCTGTTGTAGGTCTTCCACGGAAGTACCTGCATAATCCTCAACCAGGTTCTGGATCCGCATCCCGAGCGGGACTTCGATATTGATCAAGGGAGCAACTTTCATCTGGTGCCAGAATCCGTCCGGGATAAACACCCGCCCGATACTGCGACTTTCGTTCTCCACCCAAACCCTCCTGCCGGGATCGATCTGGGTAAAGACGTCAAACAGGTTGTTCTCAAACTGTTCGACCTGTGGCTGCGGTGCTTCGCCAATACTGCCGAACGCAGATCCTTTGTGGTGCGCCAATGCTTCCAGGTCAATGATCTGCTCGCCTTTTTGTCGCAGGGCGTGCAATATTTTGGTTTTCCCGCTCCCTGTCTGGCCACCCAGTACGATCACCTGAAGCGGGCGGTCATGGAAGGTCTGTAATACAAACTGCCGGTATTGCTTATAGCCACCCTGCAGTGTTACGACATCAAATCCGGCCTGCCGGAAAAGCCATGCCATGCTTTGGCTGCGTTGGCCACCGCGCCAGCAGTGAACGGCTAGTTTGCGGTCGGTGGCCAAAACGTTGGCCTCCCGTACAAATCGCTCGAGATTGGGTCCCACAATACGCAGTCCGGCTAGCAGGGCAGCTTCCTTGCTATGCTGTTTGTACAACGTGCCTACCTCTGCCCGCTCGGCGTCGGAAAAAAGAGGGAAGCTACGTGCGCCGGGAATATGGCCATGTGCATATTCGCCTGGCGCCCGAACATCCAGTACTGGACGGGATGTCCGCGTGCGGAGAAAAGCAGCCGGATCAAGGTGGTCGTTCATCAGGGCATAAAATTACGCTGCTACAGGTAATTCTGGTACCAAACCCGAATGACATTATTCGGCTAGGCAGCAGGTCCTGCTCCGAAATGCCGGAAATAAAAAGGGACGAGACCCGCCGGTCCCGCCCCACAAAATTGGACTACAAACGCAATTCTTTATACACAATTAATTGTGATGATTCGTAACATCTCCTGAACCGGAAACAGCCGATTGAACCGGACCGTCAATGTTCAGGCTTACATCTCCTGAACCGCTGATGGCAACCTTTGCACTTGTTCCCTGCAGGTTGCCTGCATTCACATCTCCGGAGCCGTTGATCGCATATTCCTGCTTCTGGGCTCGGCCAGTCAATACCATATCGCTGGATCCGGATATCGCGACCTCCAGGTTTTCCACATCAAGCTGTAATATGAAGTCTCCGGAGCCACTGCTGGCAAGTTCCAGGCTCTTAACGGCAATGGCATCTGCGGTTTTGATATCGCTGGAGCCACTGTTGCTGATACTTGTGATCTGTTTATAGGTAATGACCAGTTTGTAATCTTTACTGCTGTATCCTCCTTTCTTCATTCCGATAGCCAGGGTATTGTTTTTTACCTGTACGGCTACATCATTGGCGTCTTTTTTATTGGAACTGATGGTGACGCTCGGATTGTTGCCTTGTTTCAACAGAACCTCCTCAAACCCACCTGATATGGCGATATGCTCAAAATCAGCCACTTGTTGAGTATTTGAAGTTTGCGCGACCAAGGCAGCCTGGGCCACCGCAAAGACGGCCAGGATAACAGTAAATAGGCGTTTCATCAGAAAAGTTTGAATGGTTAATAATCAAATTATGTTCTGGCGAAGAGACATCTTCGCGAACGGAAGGTTGCGCAAATCCCGAAAAATTAGCGGATTATCCTGCAGATAGCCCCAATTTGTCGGGCCGCGGGCAAAAAATGAACGAAGATCCCGGTCAGGGATTCAGTGTGCGGGCAAAATCCAGAAAGAAGTCCATGGCCTCCGGATTTTTCATCGAATCCCGGTTGTATGCCTTGTCCAGGGGCTTTCGCTGCAGGATCTTTTTAACCGGGGTTTCCATTTTTTTTCCGGAAATAGTGTACGGAATATCCGGCACTTCAATGATCGTATCCGGCACGTGTCTGGGGCTATACTCGGACCGCAGGGCTTTTTTTATTGAATTGACCAGGGCGTCGTCGAGAACGGTACCGGGAGTCAGTTTGACAAAAAGCGGCATCCAGTCAGAGCCATCGGCATGTTCGAGGTTAATGATCAGGGAATCTGTTATGCCGGCAATTTTATCCACTGCCCGGTAGATCTCTGCGGTGCCGATACGCACGCCCTGGCGGTTGAGGGTGGCATCGGAGCGGCCCAGGATGATCAGGGTATCTCTGGAGGTGATGCTTAACCAGTCGCCATGCCGCCACACGCCGGGGTAATGATCGAAATAGCTGGCCTGGTAACGGCTTCCGTCCAGGTCGCCCCAGAAAAACACCGGCATGGATGGCATCGGCATGGTTACTACCATCTCGCCAACTTCTCCTGGCGGAACGGGTTTTCCTGCTTCATCCCAACTTTCCATGGCACAACCCAGGCACCTGCACTGGATTTCACCCTGGTATACCGGTAGCAGGGGATTTCCTCCTACCCAAGCTGTACATACGTCTGTGCCACCTGCCATGGAAGACAACCATACATCCGGTTTCAGGTGCTTGTATACCCAGCCAAATGCTTCCGGGGGGAGTGGGGATCCGGTCGAGCCGATACTGCGCATGGCGGACAGGTCAAACCGTTCTCCAGGCATCAGTCCTGCTTTCATACAGGCTACCAGAAATGGCGCGCTGGTACCGAAGTGGGTGATCCGGGCTTTCTCTGCCAGCTCCCATAGTACGTTCAGGTCCGGGTACCCCGGGCTGCCGTCATACAGGACAATGGTTGCGCCGGCAAGCATGGAGGCCAGGGTGAAATTCCACATCATCCAGCCAGTGGTTGAGAACCAGAAAAACCGCTCGCCAGGGTGTACATCATTGTGAAAATGCAGGTATTTGAGGTGTTCCAGCAAGTTGCCGCCGTGTGAATGTGTGATCGCTTTGGGTACCCCGGTCGTACCGGAGGAGTAGAGCACCCAGATCGGGTGGTCAAATGGCAAGGGGGTAAATGTCAACGGTTCCGAAGTGGTGGCGTTTTCTAAAGCCTGCTGCCAGGTGATGGCATGCGGGAGCCCGTCAGGGGGATCAGCAGGGTTCAGGTAGGGGATGTAAATGACCCGCTCCAGGGTCGGCAGCATCTGACAAATCTCCTGCACGGTTTCGCGTTTGTCAAATGCTTTGCCGCCATACGTATAGCCGTCTACCGTGATAAGCACCCGGGGCTCGATCTGCACAAACCGGTCGGCAACACTATGTGCACCAAAGTCAGGAGAGCAGCTCGACCAAACTGCGCCTATGCTCATGGCCGCCAACACGGCAACAATGGCATGCGGGGTGTTGGGCAGGTAGGCAGCGATACGATCGCCAGGCTGGATACCTGCTGCTCGCAGGTAGGCGGCCAGTGCGGCGGTTTGGCGTTCCAACTCGGGCCAGCTGATCGGGGTGAGCGGTGTTCGTTCGTTTTGAAATAGTATAGCTGGTGCCTGTTCGCCACTTCGGTGTTTCATGCGGAAAACATGTTCGGCATAATTGAGCCGGGCGCCTTCAAACCATCGGGCTCCGGGCATTCCAGTGCCGGAAAGTACCTGCTGATACGGGGTGTGGCTGATCACTTCAAAATATTCCCAGACAGATTTCCAGAAGTCGGCAGGGTGTTCGGCAGACCATTCCCACAAAGCATGATAATCTCCAAATGCCAGGTCTTTTTGTTCCTTCAGCCAATTCAGGTAGTGCCGGAGGTGTGCATGTTCCCGTGTTTTTTTATCCGGTGTCCAGAGTAGGGTAGGTTGTTGGTCAGGCATAAGTATAAAATCAAAAAGAAGCGTCAACTTTGTCGGCGAAAATCCGGCGTTTTTGCCAAATTAATAAAACAATCTGCAATGAATACAGCATATCGCATCTTATTGCCCCTGATCGTGCTGGCTCTGGCCTCTTGTGATACTACCCGTAAGGCGGGCGCTTCCAAACAGGATGATGGTGTCATTGAGATCGTCTTTCTACAGATGAATGATGTGTATGAGATCACACCCTTAAGCGATAATACCGGCGGTTTGGCCAGGGTGTCGGCGCTCCGTAAAAGTCTGTTGGCCAAAAATCCGAATACGTTTACTGTTCTGGCAGGTGATTTTATAAGCCCTTCGGTGATCGGCACACTAAAATATGAGGGTAAACGGATCCGGGGCCGGCAAATGGTGGAAGTCATGAACACGCTTGGGCTGGATTGGGTGGTCTTCGGGAACCATGAATTTGATTACGACCTGGAGGACCTGCAGGCCCGGCTGGATGAATCAAACTTTACCTGGCTTGCAGCAAATGCCCGGCAAAAATCCGGTGATCAACTCCATCCTTTTGTCCGGCACCGCCCGGATGGTGATGTGCCATGCCCGGACGATTTGGTGGTTGATGTGACAGACAGTGATGGAACTACGATCAGACTAGGGGTATTCGGCGTTTTGGTTACCTCTGGTCAGAAATCATATGTCGCTTATTCCGACCCCCTGGAAAAGGCACAGCAACGCTGGCAGGCCCTGAAAGACAAGACCGATATCTGCATCGGGCTTACGCACCTCGATGTTGCGGATGATAAGAAACTAGCAGATCTGCTTCCGGAAGTTCCGTTGATCATGGGTGGACATGACCATGATAATATGTACCACCGGGTAGGCAAGACCGTAGTAGCAAAGGCCGATGCAAATGCCCGGACGGTATATGTGCATCACCTGCGTTATGACAAAAAGACGGGGCAGGCAACTGTCAGATCCGAGCTGCGCAAAATTGACGCCAGTATCCCGAATGAGCCGGCCACCGCTCAGGTGGTGGACAAGTGGGGCCGGATTATGGTCGATGCATTGAAGTCGGCCGGAGTCGATGCGCACCGGCAGGTGACCGTGCTGCAGGAGCCGTTGGACTGCCGGGAAGCGATCGTTCGCCATACCCAGGCTCCGGTAGGGCAACTGATCACACAGGCGATGCTTTCGGTTGCACATAAAAAAGCAGACTGCGCCATCCTGAATGGCGGCTCCATCCGGGTGGATGATGTATTGAGCGGAGCGCTGACCGAATTGGATATTGTGCGAATGCTTCCTTTTGGAGGCGGTATTTCGGAGGTTGACATGCGCGGCACTTTGTTACAGCGTGTTCTGGATGCAGGCCTTGGCAATAAAGGGAAAGGTGGCTACCTGCATTTGGCGGGTATTGCCCGCAACGAACCATCCGGCATATGGGAGGTCGCCGGTCAGGCTTTGGACGCCAACCGGACCTACCGGGTGGTGCTTCCAGACTTTCTCCTTACCGGTCTGGAAACCAACATGGATTTTTTGAAAGCAGAACCTTCCGGCTCCGGGACGACCAATCCGGACATCCTGTCGATCGATCGGCCGCAAAAAGGTAATACCGACGATATCCGCCGCGATATCCGGCTGGTGCTGATCCAGTATCTGCAGTCTGGAAAATAATGATCGGCCAAGGTATGGGCGGGGTTTTATGGCATTTACGGGTATTATTTAGTAGAAAACGGAGGTTGAACGAATGCATTCTTCAAATTTTAGACGGAAAGCATACAATTTTTCGCCATACCCCTTGCTCAAAACAAACTTTACGTACTTTTGCAGGCCTTTTTGAGAAACGAACCGAAAAAAGTCTAAATTTTCATAATTATCCATAGACAATGGCAAAACGTAAATCGCCTAAATCAGCAGCAAATACAGAAATAGAAGTACAAGAGGTGCAGGCCGCTAATGCCCCCTTTTGGGAGACCAATCAAAACCTGATCCTTTATGTAGTCGGCGGCATTGCCCTGCTTATAATGGGCTGGTGGGGCTACAAGGTCCTGGTTGTGGAGCCTCAGCAGGAGGAAGCAGTTGCTGCAATCTGGCAGGCGCAAAACCAGTTTGAGCGGGATTCTTTTCAACTGGCTCTTGAGAATCCCGGAGGGGGCTATGATGGCTTCCTTGGTATCATTGATAAGTATGGTAGTTCTGCTGCCGGTAATTCCGCCAAATACTATGCGGGAGTTTGTTACCTGCAAATGGGCGACTTTGACAATGCGATCAAATACCTGGAGGATTTTGATGCAGATGGCGACCTGATGCCGATCATGAAAAATGGCCTGTTGGGTGACTGTTATGCGGAAAAGCAGGACTATTCCAAGGCACTGGACTATTATGCCGATGCTGCCGATGCCGGGAACAACAATTCCCTGGCAGCCTATTATCAGAAAAAACTGGGTATGCTATATGAATACCAGGGGAATACCGAAGCTGCACAAAAGGCATTTCAGCGCCTGTATCGTGATTTCCCGAATGCGTCCTCTGCAGATTGGCGCGACGTGGAAAAATATCTGTACAAAGCAGGAGCCGGTAAATAATACCGCACCGCAAAGTGTCGTTAAAAAGCCGGGATGCTGCCTAATTGGTATCCCGGCTTTTTTATTAATAAATTCCAAATAACTGAAAATCAACCCCAAGGGGTAGCGCGGTATAGGAAAACCCTGTACTTTTGTCGTATCCCTCAAGTGATAGTCTCTCCACTATACTAAGTCCGGCAAATGGAAACCTGTCTTGGTCCGTTGCCGGGTACTTAGGTGTTTCCCTGTATTCTATCCACAGGCAAACCCTTTTTATCAGATCTTAACCGTAATTAATCATACTGCTATGAACACGACTTTTCGTGCAGGGTGGTTGATCGTTGCAGGGCTTTTTGCCGTGTTAAACCTTCACGCCCAATCTACTGTGCAGGAAAACCTCCTGCGTGCAGACAAACAATTTGACCTGTATGCTTATAACCTGGCCTTGCGCACTTATGAACAGGTTATTAAGGAACAACCCAACAATGCACACGCCCTGTCCCGGATCGGCGATTGCCACTTCCAGCTGAACAAACCGCAGGAATCGCTGTCCTGGTATGACCGGGCTGTGTTGCGCAGCGATGTGGAACCGGCCACCTTACTAAAATACGGTAAGGCCCTGATGCAAACAGGTGATTACATCGGTGCCAAAAAATGGTTTCTGATGTATGCTGAACAAAATCCTGTTGTGGGGCGCCATTATGCAGAAATGTGTGATTTCGCGCTGCATGATGTTCCCAAGACCTCTATGTTCAAGGTGCTGGATGAGCCATTGAATACCGCTGCTGCCGATTATGCACCGGCTTTTTATTTGTCAAAGATCGTGTATAACTCGGCCCGGACAGATATCAAACGCACCACGGATGCCAAGACCAAGGCGGACTGGACCGGAAGTGCCTACAACCAATTGTACGTAACACAGCCAAATCCGGGTGATAATTACCTGCAGCAACCTGCTTTTTACCGCTCGGATGTACAACAGAACTTCAACGAAGGTCCGGTCACCTTTTCCGCCGATGGCAATCGGGTCGCCTATTGCCGGAATAATTTCATTGATGGCACCAGGCAGATCGCAGAGAAAGGCGTGAACATGAGTTTATACATTGCAGATGTTGTGAATGGCAACTGGATCAATGAACGTGCTTTCCCGTACAATGGTTCTGAATTCGCCACGGGCTTCCCCAGCCTTTCCGAAGACGGGAATACCCTGTATTTTGCTTCCAACCGCGACGGCGGACTGGGAGGATGGGATATTTATGTCAGCCAATTCGCAGGCGGCCAGTGGTCGGTGCCCCGCAACCTGGGGCCGGCAATCAACACGGCCGGAAATGAAGTAACACCATTCATTACCGGGAATACGCTTTATTTCTCCTCGGACTGGCATAAAGGCCTGGGCGGATTGGATATTTTTCGCGCAGACGTTCAGGATTTCGTATTTACGAATGTAACACATCTGGGTGCCGGGATCAACTCTCCGCGCGATGACTACGGATTCATCATAGATCCCAAACGGAATTTTGGGTATCTCACCAGTAACCGGCCGGAAGGACGGGGTAATGAGGATATCTGGCAGGTACGCAAAACTGTAGACGAATTTGTCATCACTGTTACTGACCCCCAACGTAACCCAATCTCCTCTGCGGATATTGACTTTTCGGCCTGCAATGCCGGGATCAAACAATCGGATGCCAGCGGCCGGTATTCCTTTGCCGTAGCAGCAGGAAAGGCCAATTGCCGGGTAACAGTCCGAAAGGCCGGATACCGGGCAACGGTTGTACCTGTTCAATCAGAAGGGGACAAAAACCTGACTGCCGTACTGGAACCTGAATACGGCACCACGTCACAGCCTGCAGCGGCCGATCTGACTGCGCCCGCTACCTACAGTACTACCAATTATACGGTCCAAAGTGGACAGTTGGAATTGTTTACGATATATGTCCGGGATGAAAGCGGGCAGGCAATTCCTGCTGCTGAACTTAATCTTGGCGCCTGTGGACTTGGCACTTTTTACACGGACTATTCGGGTAAGGGTACCTTCTATTTTCCCCGGGGATCCAGCTGTACCATGGCTGTGAAAAAAGACGGAAAAGAAGAGGAGTCTATTTTGATCAATGACCAAACCACCCGTCAGCTGAATGTGATCCTGCGAACGGATCAACGAACCAAATATGTCGGACTGGTATTAGATGCAACAACGCGCCAGCCGGTCCAGGGGGCAATGGTTGTCGCCCGTAGCCGACAGGGGGGGTATCAGGGAATGTCCACAACGAATTCAATGGGCCTGTATACCTTGATGATGCGTCCTTATCAAACATATGATATTGTATATAGTAAGGACGGCTACCAAAACTATTCGAGTGCCTTGCAGACTTCCCAGGTTACCAGCGGGGATATGCAGGTATCGCCTGTTTACCTGCATGCTACACCGGGAATTACTGCTCCTGCAACCTACAGTGTTACCCAGCCAACTTCCGGTGGTATGATCTCTCTTGCTGATCTGGAAGAAGTGGCTGCAGGATCCACGCCGCCAGTATCCGCGGCTCCGGAAACGATCAAAACAACCAAGCCGGCTGTTGCGCCTGCAAGCGCCCCTGTGATCGGATATTCGGTTCAGTTGGCAGCAAACCCAACCGGTTTTACAGAGGCCAGCACCTATAAGTACGATGCCCTTTCGCAGTATGGCAATATGTATTCAGTACAGGAAGGCTCGGTACACAAACTCCGGTTGGGTGTTTATTCAACGCGGGCAGAAGCAGAGGCCGTCCATAAAGAGGTAACCGGAACGGTATCGGACGCTTTTATCGTGAAAGAAACTCAGGGTGATGCAAGTTTATTGGTATCACCTCAGATCCCGGATGAAAAGGCAGATCTCGCGGTCAAAGGCTACGATGAGTCTTCTGCAACCATTCGTGCTGAACCAGGTGCTGTACGGTACGCCGTGCAGGTAGCCTCCTGGCCGGCTGATGCGATGGTGGTCGTGGATAATTATACCAATCTGAGTGGTTTGGGTTATACCTATGTTAAACCGGAGAGTAACCGACTCCGTGTACGTGTAGGCACATGGGCTACTTATGCTGAAGCAGAAGGTGTAAAAGCCCAGGTTGTACAACTTGGCTATAAAGACGCCCTGGTCATTACGGAAAAAATGGACGAGATTTCCAGCGCCCGGCTTCTTCAGGAACCGGTATTACACAGCACGCCCGTAAATACCCTTACTGCTAAACCCGCTACCTATTCTACCGCACCGGGGGTAACACCTATTTCTGGCTCTGGCATCCAGTATTATGTGCGGGTTTGTGCACTTGACAACCCCAATAATTTTGACGCGCGTAACCTCAGCTCCCTGGGAGGAGTAGTAGAAAAATGGCCGATCGGAAGTACAAATAAAACGGCTGTCATGCTTACCGGATATTCTACTCCGGAGCAGGCAAAGGCTGTTACCGATAAATTGCGCTCTGGTGGTTTCCCGGATGCTTATATCATTGCAGACGAGAACGGAAATATGCGTAAGTACGGCTATTGATCGCAGAAAGCAGTATAAGAAAGGTCGCATCTGGTTTTTTCAGGTGCGACCTTTTTTTATTTTAATCCTTTGATAAACAAACTATTGGCGACAGTATTTGAAAAAACAACCGTGATGCAGTATAGGCCAGCCGGTATTTGACTGCAGTCCAGGGTTATGGTATCGACTCCCGGGACTACAGGTTGTTCCAGCCATAATTTACCATTTAAGCCGGTAACCCGTACTATAACAGCCATTGGCTTTTCTGGTAGCCGGATTTTCGTATACGTTCCTGCGGGGTTTGGTGCTATCATGAATTTAGGGCGCTTTGTAGTACTTGTGCCGGCCGGTGCACTTTGACAACCATTGCTGTCCAGTAGCCCGGAACGGGTCGAAAACAAGGCTGCTCTTAACCGCACTTTCTGCCCTTCCGTAAACAGCGACATGCAGGCGTCGTTGGTATAATCCAGAAAGTTCATGAACATGACAGAATTCCCGCAGCTGAACTGTGGATAAGCCGGACAATCAAGAAAAGGGCCGCGTTGCCCGGGAGTATCGGCCACTTCGTCGTCGTCGGCACAACTATACTCATCCGGCCCCCAAATGTGTAGCAGGTTAAAATAATGGGCGATCTCATGCGTGGCTGTTCTGCCCAGGTGGTGGGGCGGGTAAAAGGCTGCCAGACCGGTGGTGCCAAAATAGCGGGCATCTATGACTACTCCATCTTCCGCTAGCGGAGCAGAACCCGGATAAGTGCCAAAACCCAGAATGCCACCTCCGATCTGACAAACCCAGATGTTCAGGTAGTGCTCCGGATCCCAGGCATCCTTTCCACCCAGATCGGAATAATGAATACGCGGCCGGCCATCCGGGGCCACCAGTTGTCCGATGTTATTCCAGGGAGTAGATGTGCGGGTTATGCCAGATGTCGGTTTCCCATCCGGATCCGTTTGCGCCAGACAGAACTGCAGTTCCATGTCTGCCGCCACCGGCTGGAAAAACAGGGGGGTAAGACTGGTATCTGCGTTCAGTCTCCGGTAATCGGCATTTAAGACTTTCATTTGACTCAAGATCTGGCCCTCCGAAATGTTTTCCAGACTACCTTTAAATACTACATGGATAACAACCGGTATTTCTACAATTGTACGCCCAGCAACTATGGAAAGTGGAGCATTACGGATTATTTGGTTTGCCGCTGCCCTTGTGTCCTGCAGCCAGGGGCTACGTTCCAGGTTGCGGCGGGCTATTTCTTCTGCATGGCACTGTTGCTGTGCCATTGATGTGGGTAAAAACAGCAACCAAAACAAGCCGGTCAGCCAGCCTGACCAGCGGAGGGAGAAGTAAGCGAGAATAATCGCCGTGCTCATGGTAATTTTTTTTAAAACTGCTGGCAGCGTTTTCAGAAGAGTGCCCGTTTTAGGTGTGTTAGATAACGAAAATATTCCCATTGGGATCAAGATAAAGCAGAAAGTAGGTTTTTTTAGTTGGTTTTGTTTGTTGCAGGAGGCGCGCTGATAGTGCGCCTTTTGTTTTTGTTCTACATTTGGGTGTAGAAAAGACACATCCTGTTTATGAAAAGGCATATCCTGCTGCTCCTGCTTGGCTCTTTTGCCCCATTGTTCCTGCAGGCCCAAAACACTGTCCCGGTCCTATCCAACCTCACTGCATCGGTCGACTGGAACACGAATATACTTATCATCCAGTATGATGTTTCGGATACGGAGAACGACCCATTAGAGGTTACTATAGATTTTTCCAATAATGAAGGCCGGACATTTGAATTCTCAGGACAGGTACCTGTCTCCGGTGATGTCGGGTTTCCGGTCATGCCCGGAAGCAACCGCTCTATTACTGCAGATGTCAGTGCCCTGGCCGGACAGGGTGCGGCCCTCCGCTTGCGGCTTGTAGCGGATGACCGGCAGCCAGTTGATCTGCATGAGTTGGTCAGCCAGGTCGACAGTACGCTTCTGCACGATAACCTTACGTTTGTTGAAGGGGTGCGGCACCGAACGACTGGCCTGACCCACCTGAACGAGGTTCGGGATTCCATGTCAACATTGTTTTCCTCGCTCAACCTGCACACCGAAATTCAGAGTTTCCCGTATAGCGGCACTACCGGAAAGAATATTATTGGCTCCCTCGCCGGTACGGTTGCTGCCGATACAGTGGTTGTTGTGGATGCACATTATGATTCGGTATCCAATGCACCCGGTGCTGATGACAATGGAAGTGGTACCGTTGGTGTTTGGGAAATAGCCCGCATCCTGAGTCAGTATCCATCCCGCAACACTTTGCGCTTTATCGGCTTTGATCTGGAAGAAGCGGGATTGCAGGGGAGTGCCGCCTATGTGTCCTCCGGCATGCAGGCTGGAGAAACGATAGAGGGGGTGTTCAATTTTGAAATGATCGGGTATTATTCGGACGAACCGAATTCTCAGGAACTCCCTGCCGGATTTAATTTGCTTTTCCCGGTAGCCGCAAATGCAGTAGCCGCGAATCAATACCGGGGCGATTTTATCACCAATGTTGGAAACGATCTTTTCCCCCAGATGACCAGCCTGTTTGAATCCAGTGCGAACACCTATGTACCCGGCCTGAAAGTGATCACAGTATCAGAGCCGATCGGCCTGCCGGTACTGGATTTGCGCAGGAGTGACCATACGCCGTTCTGGGTAAGCGGCATCCCGGCGATCATGATCACCGATGGGGCGAACTTCAGAAACGAGTGTTATCACACACCTGGCGATACCCTGAATGAAAAACTGAACTTTACGTTTATGTCAAACGTGGTAAAGGCAACACTGGTTGCCGCAGCGCGATTGGCGGGCATACAGCATGCGGCTTGGGCGACTGTTGATTTTGCCGGAACAGTTCGCACCCATGACCTTCAGCAGACCTGTCAGGTAGCGGCTGGCATATACCCGCCTGGCAGCCGGCAGCCTGCGCTGTTTTTTGGCAGTTGCCCGGTATCCGGCCTCCAGGTGGAGCTGTTTAATGCGGGAGGTGTACTACAATTCCGGGAGCATATCGGGCAGCCGCTTGAAACGACCTGGCACACACTTGCTTTGCCGCACCTGGATGCCGGATTGTATTTCCTGCGGTTGCAAAGTACAGAAGGTAACCAGACCCTGAAGGTGGTGGTGCACTAACCGTAATTATGATGCCGATACTTATACAGGATCGATCGGCGCTAATGAGATAGCCGACACGAAAACTGCCCAAACACAGCGTCGTTTTAGAATTAAGGAACGACTATTCACAAATTCTATCTTTGCCCTGAAATGCGGGTATTTACTGATTTGAAACAATTGCCGTCGTTCCGGAATACGGTGTTGACAATTGGATCCTTTGATGGCGTCCATACCGGACACCGCCGGATTCTTGATCAGGTTCAGGCATTGGCGCGTACCCATAATTGCCAGAGCGTCGTCCTGACCTTTGAACCACATCCGCGGGCAGTGCTCAACCCTAATGATCCTGCTTTTAAACTGATCACCACATCGGAGGAGAAAATCAGGGTGCTGGAACAATGTGGTATAGATAATGTCGTATTGGTGCCATTTACGCTGGATTTTGCCCGTCAAAGCGCCCGGCAGTATGTGGAGGAGTTTTTCATCAGTTTGTTTCACCCCAGGTATGTAGTGATCGGATATGACCACCGTTTTGGGGCCAATCGCGAAGGGAATATTGAGTTTTTACGCAAGTATGAGCGGGAAGGGAACTTTGAGTTGTTCGAGATCCCGGCACAGGAAGTTGATGCCATTACGGTCAGCTCCACCAAAATCCGGAAAGCCTTGGAGGAGGCCCGTATCGTGCAGGCTAACCGGTTACTGGGATATCCTTATTTCTTTACCGGAACGGTAGTGCCGGGCAACCAGATCGGCAGACAACTGGGTTTTCCAACTGCAAATGTGCATATATCTGACCGGTATAAATTGATCCCTCCACACGGCATTTACGCAGCTCAGGTTTCCCTGGACGACCGGTTGTACGACGCGATGCTGTACATTGGCCAACGGCCAACGATTGCCGGTACTACAGGGAAGTCCGTCGAGGTAAATATTCTGGATTTTGACGGTGACCTGTACGGTAAAAAGATCAGTGTGGAAGTACTGGATTTCATTCGTCCGGATAAACGACTGGACGGCATGGAGGCCTTGCGGGCACAGATCGAAGCCGATAAAGTGGAGATACTGAAGCGGCTGCAGGCCTTGCGGCAGGTATCTGTCAGTCCGGCCGCCGGCTCCGGAAGTGTGGCCATTGTCATCCTGAACTACAATACCCGTGCGCATCTGGAGACCTATTTGCCATCTGTCCTGGCAAACAGCTCCGATGCACGGATTATAGTAGCCGATAATGGTTCGCCTGATGATTCTGTTGCTTTTCTGCGGCAACAATATCCGGAGGTGGAGTTGCTTGACCTGAAGCAGAATTATGGTTTTGCTGAAGGTTATAACCAGGCGCTGACCCGTATACAAGCCGATTATTATGTCATTCTGAATTCTGATGTGGAAGTTACACCCGGCTGGTTGGAGCCGGTCGTGCGCTATATGCAGGCGAAACCGGAAATTGCGGTTGCCCAACCCAAGATCCTGGCCTGGAAGGACAAAACACGGTTTGAATATGCCGGTGCAGCCGGCGGCTGGATCGATTTTCTGGGGTATCCGTTCTGCCGTGGTCGTATCTTCAGTTTCAATGAGCAGGATACTGGGCAATACAATAAGCCCCAGGCCTGTTGCTGGGCTGCCGGCGCTGCATTTTTTATTCGGGCTGACCTGTTCCGGGCCTTCGGTGGTTTTGATGGGGAGTATTTTGCGCACAATGAAGAGATCGATCTGTGCTGGCGGCTGAAACGCGCGGGGTATCAGGTATGGTGTTTCCCGGATTCGGTGGTGTACCATTTAGGTGGCGGGACGCTCGAATATGAAAACCCGAGAAAAGTATTCCTGAATTTCCGCAACAGCCTGTTCACCCTGTTGAAAAATGAGCCGGCCGGCAAACTTTTCTGGCTGTTACCTGCCCGGTTATTGCTGGACGGCCTGGCAGCGGTCCGGTTTGCATTGAAGGGGCAGTTGCGGGCTATATTCGCCATTCTGCGGGCACATTGGTCCTTCTATTTCCAGTTTAGACGTACTCTGGAAAAACGCAAACAGATTGCCGGAATGGTCGAAAGGCATCGGATCGGCCCGTATGACCGGTCGGGCATCTTTCGGGGCAGCATTGTATTTGCCCATTATGCCCGTCGGATCAAGCGATTTGCTCAATTAAAGATTGGTACTCATGAAAAACATCGATCTGTTGTATGAGGACGATCACGTGCTGATCGTGAACAAACCGGCGGGATTGTTAACCATACCGGACCGTTTTGGGAATAAAGACAGTTTGCAGGCTCAACTGGAGCGCCGTTTTGAGAAGGTCTATATCGTGCACCGCCTCGACAGAGAAACCAGTGGGGTAATTTGTTTTGCCCGGACCGAAGCAGCGCACCGGCATCTGTCCATGCAGTTTGAACATCACACAGTGGACAAGTTTTACCACGCCTTGGTGGAAGGGGTCGTACACCTGGATGAGGGAGAGATTGATAAACCAATAGGACCTCATCCGACTATTTCCGGTAAAATGGCCATAACTGCCCATGGGAAGCCGTCGCTCACCTTTTACCGTGTATTGGAACGTTTTCAGCGTTTTACGCTGGTTGAAGCATTGCTGAAAACCGGCCGGACCCACCAGGTGCGTATTCATTTTCAGAGTCTCGGATATCCTCTTGCCGTAGATGCCCTTTATGGCAGACGGGAGGGGCTTTTTTTATCGGAGATAAAAGGAAAAGCGTACCGGACCGGAAAGTTCAGCGGGGAAGAACAGCCGCTCATGCAGCGCCTCACGCTGCATGCTTCCAGGCTTCGCATAGATCATCCTGAAACGGGCGAGCGGCTGGAGTATGCTGCGCCGTTACCAAAGGATTTTAATGCCGTGCTGAACCAGTTGCGGAAATGGGAGTCGAAGAAATAAGAAAAGGAAGGTCCCAAACATCTGTCTGGAACCTTCCTGCTATAAACACCTGAATTAAAAATATTCGGGCACCTATGCATTGGCATCTGCAGGCACAGCGGGTGCCTGTTTCGTGCCCAGTGGCAGTATCATTGGTACCTGTTTCCGGTAGTCCTGGTATTGTTGTCCGTGAACTGTTATCAGGTCGCGTTCTTCCAGTTGAATAGCGACCAGGATATAACCGGTCGTAGCCACTGCAAATAACAGGTGGGTGACCGTCATTAATGGCGTGCTCCAGAAGGCGATCAGAAAGCCCAGATACAGCGGGTGCCGTACATATTTATACAGATAAGGTATCCGGAACCGCAAATGGGTGTATGGCTGATTCCGGAAGTGGAGCCAAACCTGGCGCAGACCGAAGAGCTCGAAGTGATTGATCATGAAGGTCGCGAGGAACACGATCGCCCAGCCAAGCAGGTAGAAAACGAACAGCACGGTCTGTACCAGTTCATTTTCAATGTTCCAGACAACGCCCCCCATCGGTTGCCAGTTGGTCATCATGGTTGCCAGGATGATACTTGCCAGGAGCACAAAGGTGCTTCGTTCAACAGGGACGGGCACATACCGGGTCCACCATTCTTTAAAGGCGGGCCGGGCCATAATGCTGTGTTGGAAAGCAAAGGCCAGCAAGAATCCGGTATTGATCAATAGCGCTTGCCAAAACGGCAATTGGGGAATACCGTCAATGGTTGTGGGTACGATAAAATTGCCTACAAACCCAATGGCATACAAGATGGTAGCCATAAAAGCCGTATAAGCGACAACCCCGTACAGAAAAAACAAGGTCTTTTTCATAAGGAATTTGGATTGAGAGTTAGACAGAAATAAGTTTTCATTTGGTTTTTAGGGGTGGTGATTTTACTGGAGTACGGGAGTTATAAATTCCAATGGCGCCGGATTGGTCGGTTTGGGGCCACCCCTCCCTGTGTGCCACTGATATTGCTGTGTTTGCAGTTGGCTTGGTATCAGATTCTGCCTACACCTGAATATCTGGCCACTAAAACTTACCTGTACCGGACAGGACTATGAATTAATTCTCGAGGATGCCGCCGGACCGGATTTGGACCCCAAAGGCAGCAACATCGGTACCCGGTTGCGGTAGTCCTGGTACTGCTGACCATGAACCTCGGCCAGGTCGCGCTCTTCCAATGGAATGGCGAGGAGGATATACCCCGTTGTTGCGATAGCGAATATCAGGTGGGTTATAGTCATGGTTGGCGTCACCCAAAAGGCGATCAAAAATCCGAGGTACAGGGGATGCCGCATGTACTTATACAGATAAGGAACACGAAAATTCAGGTACGTGTACGGTTTGTCCTGGTAATAGAGCCAAACCTGCCGCAGACCAAACAGGTCAAAGTGGTTGATCATAAAGGTCGAAAGCAGTACGGTCGTCCAACCCACGAGGTTAATGCCTACCAGTACGTGTTGAGCCAGCTCGTTTTCTACATTCCAGACAAGCCCACCCATTGGCTGCCAGTAGATCATCATGACCGCCATTATAATACTGGACAAGAGTACATAGGTACTGCGCTCGATCGGCTTGGGTATATACCGGGTCCACCATTCCTTGAAAGCCGGGCGGGCCATGACGCTGTGTTGAACGGCGAATACCAACAAAAAGCTGGCGTCGATCAGTAAGGCCTGCCAAAACGGTAGTTCAGGTGTGCCGTCAATGGTAGTGGGTACAATATAGTTGCCTACAAATCCGATAGAATACAAAATCGTAGCAAAAAAGGCCAGATAGGATACAATTGCATACAGGAAGAACAAGGTCTTTTTCATAAGTTCAAAAGGACATTAGTTGGAAAATAAGACGGAAGTGCGTTTTCATTTGGCTTTTGCGATCAGTTGATGGTGCAAGAGTACAAGGGTTGACGCTACTGGCAACACCAGTTTGATCGGCTGGCGGACATACTTGTGTCACTGGTGGTTTTGTCTGAGTAGTCCCGCTATCTAACTACCTGCCGGTTTTAAGGGCGCCAACTACGCAGGATAGACCGCCAACTACGCAAGAGAAATAGCCAACTAAGCGATTTGGGTCTTGGAATGAGCGTTTTGCTGTATTTTGGTGCGATTGTTCGCTATGGTGTACCGATTTGGCATATTTACACTTTTTCTGTTCTGCAGCCTTCATGCGATTCTGCTGCAGGGGCAACCCAGGTTTTCTCATTTTGAACTGATCGATCAGGAAACCGGCTTGCCGGACATTTCAGTGCGGGATATCTGCAAGGATCCGGATGGCTTTATCTGGTTTGCTACGGGTAACGGGCTGTGCCGGTTTGACGGTACACAATTCAAAGTGTTCCGCCATGACCCCAACGATCCGGCATCGATTTTCGATAACAATGTCTTGGGGGTTCAGCCTTATCGCGGTAAGATCTGGGTAGCCACCTATATGGGGCTGTCTGTATTTGATCCCCGGACAGAAAAATTTTCCCATTATCAGTTTGCGGACTTCAGGCGCTCCACCGATACGCTCAGCCGGCAGGTGGGGCAGTTGGTATTAGAATTATATCTCGACCCGCATGGCGACCTCTGGATCGGCACTCAGGCTTTTGGTCCGGGACGTTACATTCCAGAGAAAGATGATTTTGAATTTTTTCCGCAGGAACGGACCGCCGAGTATATCACATTGTACACGACGAACAATAACATGCGGGTGCTCAGCATGGCTGCTTCAACTGCAAATGACTCTATTATTTATGTAGGCACGCCAACAGGTTTGCAGGAGGTCAACCATGTGACCGGAACCTCAACCTGGTATGTCTTTTCCCAGGCCACACCCCGGATGCAAACCCATGCAAATGCATTTTTAAGTCTCTATTGTCATGATGACGGGCTGCTGTATTGCGGGAGCTGGTCGGCGGGAATACATGTGTTCGATCCCAGGGATAAATCGTACCGTCCACTTGCAATAGCACCGGGCAAGGCCAGCCGGATTGCAGGGGCCGGAACCCGGGGCATGACGAGAAAAAACGCGGACGAATTTTGGATCACGACAGGCAGAGGGATCGTGCTGTATAATCCGGAGCGAAAGGAGGCTACCTATTGGAAAGAGAACGACGAAGAATTCAACCAGTATTACGGCATCTCCTATATCGATGAAAATGACCGCGTCTGGATGTATACTATTTATGGAGTGGAGGTGTTTGACCCCTGTCTTCAACAATTTGTCGCCTACTCCTATAAAAAGTTACGGCCACCGGGGCAGTCTTTTGCCTTCTATATTGAAGAAGGGCCTACAGACGATGAACTGATCGTGTTACCCCGGAACGACAATGGGATCTATCATTTTAACCTGAAAACGCATACCTATACCCGTTATCTGTTGAAAGGTCCCGGCTTCCGGCAACCGGATAATTGGGGTGTGCTCGGTTTTGACAAGGCGCCCAATGGCACCTATACCATAAATGCCGAAAACGGTGTGTTTGAATACGATCCGCATACACATCAACTCAAAAGGTCGGCGTTCAGCCTGCCGATCGATTATTATAACCTTCGGAATACGCATTGGGACCCGTCCGGATTTCTCTGGATGAGTGGTGTGTTTGGAGTGATGTACCGTTGGGATCCCCGAACCGGCGACATCCGGAAGTTTCAACAGGAATTCCTGGATCCCGGTTACAGCAATCCACAGCCCTTGATCCACCATGCCTGGAGCGATAGCCGGAAACGTACCTGGATCCGCCGCGAAGGCGGTTACAGCCTGTATATTCCCGAGCGGGATACGATGTATAATTTCCTGGAGGAGGTCAATCCGGAGAATTCATTTACACAAGTCGGTAGCTTCACGGAAGACCAAAAAGGAAGGGTTTGGATCTCCGGTCCTGATGGCTGGATCGGATTTGCTGACAATAAGCACCCGGAGCGTGGACTGGTTCGGAAGTTTAACCTGCGCGATTCGATAGGCCTTACCTATATTCATTTTCTGGCTACGGAAAAAAATGGTCGGATATGGGGGCTTACCCGGGATGTGACGTTTTATATCGATCCGGACTCGCTGACCTTTCACAAACTGAGTTTTGACTATGCCGGCGGGAATATTGATTTTTTCAGTTTTCAGTTTATGCATACCGGTGAAATGGTAATTGGTGGCAGGAATGATATTTATGTCTTTAACCCAGCTACGATGCGGCGCAATGATGAGGCGCCTAAGCCATACATCGTCGAGGTTCAGGTACGAGGCAAGCCCCTGCCTTCGGTGCCCACTACTGACGGCCAACCCTCCCTGCAGCTCCGGTACTGGGAAAACAACTTTTCCGTAGCGTTTTCGGCTATCGCACATACGCTCGGAAAAAAATGCAGGTACCGATACCGGTTATCCGGGCAGGAGGACTGGACGGAAGCAGGTGACCGGCGCTTTGTGAATTACACCAATGTGCCGGGTGGGAAGTATACTTTCCAGGTGCAGGTGGCCAACAGTGAGGGCGTGTGGAGTCCGCATGTCCTGAATATGCCTGTGTCGGTTGAAACAGCCTGGTGGGTGACCTGGTGGTTCAGGAGTGCGCTGGTATTGGCGTTTTTGGGGATGGTGTATGGGGTTTCCCGGTACCGTATTCTCCAGATACGCCGGCAGGAGCGACTAAAGTCCGTATTTGAAAAACGGCTTGCGAATGTAGAAATGAGTGCGTTGCTGGCACAGATGAATCCCCATTTTCTGTTTAACAGCCTGAACTCGATTGATAGTTACATTATCCGGAATGAATCGCGCAAAGCCTCGGAGTACCTCAACAATTTTGCCCGGCTTATGCGATTGATCCTGAATAACTCCAGAAGTAATTATATCAGCCTGAGTGATGAGTTGGAAGCCCTGGACCTGTATATGCAAATGGAGAGCCTGCGGTTCAAGGATAAGTTTGAGTATTCGATCCAGATTGATCCCGACCTGGATGTCCAGGCGATCAGTATCCCGCCAATGCTCATACAGCCTTACATAGAAAATGCGATCTGGCATGGGTTGATGCATAAGGATGAAGGGGGCGGCTTGGTCACCCTCCAGGTGGGCCAGGAAGGAGACAGCCTTGTATGCACTGTAGAAGATAATGGTGTAGGGCGGGTAAAGGCGCAGGAACTCACTTCCAAGCGGTCAACGCGTAAAAAAAGCCAATCCATGGGTATGAAGATCACAGAAGACCGGATAGAGATCATTAATAAACTATACGATGCCAATACGCGGGTGCAGGTGATCGACCTGTATGATGATGCCGGAAACCCTACCGGCACCCGGGTGGTACTGACTATTCCAATTTGATATGATAAAAGCCGTAATTATCGACGATGAACAGCACAGCATTGAAACACTGCGCTGGAAAATTGAAAACTACTGCCCGGAGGTGGAAGTGATCGCTGCCTTTGACAATCCGGCAGAAGGGGTAGAGTACCTGCGCAGCCATACCTGTGCGCTTCTTTTTCTCGATATTGAAATGCCGCGACTCAACGGCTTTGATGTGCTGGAAGAGATCGGGGCTCCTCTGCCATTTGATGTGATCTTCACTACAGCCTACGATAATTTTGGCATCCAGGCGGTGAAGTTCAGTGCATTGGACTATCTGTTAAAACCGGTCCAGAATAAGGAATTAAAAGAAGCCGTAGATAAACATCTGCATAAGTCCCGCCGGTCGGTTTCTTCTGAGCAGGTAGATACGCTGCTTCAAAATGTACAGGCGGAACGCCAGGGGCGACCTGGCAGAATTGCACTGGCATCAAAGGAAAGTATCGAGTATGTCGACCCGGCAGAAATTGTTGTCTGCTCCTCAAGCAGCAACTATACGGAGGTGTACACTACGGACGGTCGCAAACGGGTGATCTCCCGTACGCTGAAAGATTTTGAAGACATGCTCCTTCCGTTCCATTTCTTCAGGCCACACCACTCGCACCTGATCAATCTTGCGCGTGTGAAGGAGTATGTACGCGGAGATGGCGGTTATCTGGTAATGGAAAACAAAATGAAGGTTCCGGTTTCTAAAAGCCGGAAAGAATCCTTGCTCCAGCAGTTGGCTTGAGCCATCTGCTCAAGAAAACCGTCTAACTGATCATTTTACCTTTAGGGATTGGTCTGCCGGGTGCATGTTTGCAGTGTGAAGGAATATGACGACATATTGCGCACCCGAGATGGCTGGTCAATTGGGATCCGCCTGTTTCACCCGAAAGCAGATGGGATAGGGAAGGTCGTGGTAGTGGGGCCTGGAGCGGGTATTGACCAAACGTTCTATGCCCCTTTTGCCCGCTATCTTTCCGGAAAAGGGTTCACTGTTCTCACCTTTGATTACCGGGGGGTCGGGGCATCCGCTTCAGCAGCGGCCTCCCGGCGCAGGATCACGCTCCGCAACTGGGCACAGCAGGATTTGAATGCTGTTTTGCTGTATGCCCGAAACACCTTTGCCGGGCAGGAGCTGATACTTGTAGGGCATGGCTGTAGTGGCTCTGTTGCCGGACTAGCCCCTGCCAGTGAAATTGTCGACAGGATTGTGTTGGTCAGCAGCGCTCTCTTGTCGTGGCGTTTGTTTCCGCTCAACCGGATGCCTGGGATAGCCTTGTATAAAATGTTGGTGCCGCTTCTGGCAACCTGGCGGGAAACCTTACCTGGTCGGTGGTTGGGATTGGGGTCTGAACTGCCGGCTGGTGTTATGCGTGAGCTGATGGCCTGGTGCAATTACCCAAACGGGCTTTTCGACGTGTTCCCGGATAATAACTATCGCAAAATGCGCGTGCCGTTGCTGGCTTTCAGTTTTACTGACGACTGGTTTTCCCCTCCGCGGGCAGTAGCGGCACTGCTGAGCTATTTCAGTACTTCAAAACCGGAATGGTTGCATCTGCAGCCGGAGACCTTATCCCGAACCAACGTTGGCCATAGCGGTTTCTTCGAACCGGCATCGGTTGACCTATGGCGTTCTATGTTATTCTGGATAGAGGCCCCTGCGCCAGTAAAAAACTACTTCTTTTAAATCAGGTGTGCCATTTATACACTTAAAAATATTTACAACCAAAACCACAATGAAATGACTGAGCGGACTGATCTCACACTTGACCCCCAAAATTGGGATGCGCTTCGCCAACTGGGCCACCAGATGGTAGATGACATGTTTGCGCATGTACAGCAGCAACGCGAACGTCCGGCCTGGCAGCCGGTACCGGATTCCACCAAAGCAAAATTCCAGGAGGGCCTTCCTTACCGGCCATTGGATGCTGCTGCGGTATATGCAGACTTCAAAGAATATATCCTGCCGTATCCGACCGGCAACACCCATCCCAGGTTTTGGGCATGGGTAATGGGCTCGGGCACCCCGCTTGGTGCGCTTTCGGATATGCTGGCATCAGCCATGAATCCCAATGTTTGTCTGGGTGATCAGGCTGCCGTACGCGTCGAAGAGCAGGTGCTAAATTGGTGTAAGGAGTTGCTGGACTTTCCGGAGACCGCATCCGGGATCCTGACCAGTGGGGCGTCGATGGCCAACCTCACGGCCTTGTTGGTAGCCCGCAACCACCAGGCATCCGGTGATATGCGCCAACTGGGGCTTCAGCATGAGTCGGGCCAACTGGTATTGTACTGTTCTACCGAAACCCATAACTGCATCCGGAAGGCAGCGGAGGTGATGGGACTTGGTGCCGCTTCGGTTTGCAAGGTGCCTGTAGACGAGCACTTCCAGATCCGGACCGATCTGTTGGAGTTGTTCATTCAAAACGATATTGCCGGCGGGCGCCGGCCCTTCTGTATAGTCGGGAATGCCGGCACTGTAAATACCGGGGCCATCGACCCTCTGGATACGCTGTTGGAGCTGAGCCGGAAATACGGATTGTGGTTTCATGTTGACGGTGCCTTTGGTGCACTGGCCAAGCGGGTGCCGGAATATGCGGAAGCGCTGAAGGCACTGGAAGCGGCAGACAGTGTGGCATTTGACCTGCATAAATGGCTGTTCATGCCTTATGAGGTGGGTTGTGTTTTGGTGCGGAATGCAGCAGCACACAAGGCGACGTTTGATCAGGAACCTAATTACCTGCTCCGGCACGAGCGGGGTTTGTCGGCCGGGGACCTTTCCCTAGGTGACTATGGTATTGAATTATCCAGGGGATTTAAAGCACTTAAGGTTTGGATGTGTTTGAAGACCCATGGTGCTTTTGCCTACCTGGCGCTGATCCGGCAGAACATCGCCCAGGCACGTTACCTTGCTTCCGAGGTCGACCGCCACCCGGAGTTGGACTTACTGGCACCGGCCAACCTGAATATAGTCTGTTTCCGGTACAAACGACCAGATTGTGATCCGGCAGAATTACAGGCTGTAAACCGGGAGATCCTGATGCGGTTACAGGAGGAAGGCATTGCGGTACTTTCGGCTACTGTTTTGCAGGGCGAATATGCACTACGTGTTGCGATCTGCAACCACCGGACACGGCAGGAAGACCTGAACCTGCTGCTGGATGCTGTAGTTCGGATCGGAAATGCCGTTGTAGATGAATCCTTGTTCCTGATATAGTGCGCTCATGATCCGGGTTTTGCTGGCAGGGCAACCCCGGACGGATATGCACTGGATAAATTCCGGTTGCTATAATACAGACTTCCCATTCCCAACAATCCAATTGGGTAGTGTATCTTTGCGCCCCGAAAAATGAACCGTTGAACTATTCAACTTATTAAATTACCTGCCATACATGTTTGACAGTTTAAGTGATAAACTTGATGCGGCGTTTAAGGTCGTAAGTGGTAAGAACAAGATCACGGAGATCAACGTTGCTGAAAGTGTAAAGGAAATCCGACGTGCACTGGTTGCTGCGGACGTAAACTACAAGATCGCCAAGGAGTTTACGGACAAGGTGAAGGACAAGGCGCTGGGCCGGGAGAATATTCTGCGGAATGTCAACCCCGGCCAGTTGATGGTAAAGATCGTGATGGATGAGCTGACCGACCTGATGGGGGGGCAGTCCGTTGGTATTAACGTAAAAGGCAGTCCGGGTGTAGTACTGGTGGCAGGCCTTCAGGGAAGTGGTAAAACGACTTTCTGTGGTAAACTCGCCAAGCACCTTAAGGAAAAACGCAAATTGTCTCCGCTTTTGGTTGCATGCGACGTGTATCGTCCGGCGGCTATTGAACAGTTGGAAGTACATGGTGAGGCCCTTAAGATCCCGGTTTATAAAGAAGAAGAGAACAAGAATCCGGTGGAGATCGCTAAAAATGCGATCAAGCATGCCAAAGCACATGGCCACCATGTAGTGATCGTGGATACTGCCGGCCGCCTGGCTATCGATGAGCAGATGATGGCTGAAGTGGAAGCCATCAAAGCGGCTGTTCAGCCGACGGAGACGTTGTTCGTGGTAGACTCCATGACCGGGCAGGA
>SBHD01000359.1 GCA_006226345.1 Bacteroidota bacterium
ACTATTTAAAAGAACAGGATACTGTTGTTCGGATCCCGTTACACTTAGCGTTGACCGTAGGAGTAATAGCAGATCAATTCATTTTTACGGCAGGCATCGACAGGTCAATTCGGAAATGGGATAAGACAAGTGGCCGTCTGGTTGAAGATATAATCGAGCACAAAGCGACTATTAGTGCGATAAAGACCTCGCCTGATCAATCGCAAATCGTTTCCGTCGACCTGAAGGGAGGAGTTCTGTTTTCAGGCGTAAATAATCCGGCAGATAAAAAAGAATAATGGATATTCAGCGTGCGTACAAATACCAATGGCGGATCGAATTTTAACAGGTTTCTTTTAATTCAAAACAAGTTTTGCAGCCATATGTGGGCAATCCGTCAAAAAATTCATAGAGCGTTTAGACAAAATATTATCTGCAGTACAGCACCAGGCATTAAACCGGCAATAGTGATTCTTTGTCTAACCGTACTGCCTGGTTGTTCTGTAGATAAGGATGCATCAGTATTAAATATAAAGGCAACTCCTATCGACGCACGACTCCAGGGGGATATCCTTGTTGGCCCTTCTGTATTAAATGACCCAAATCGTTTTGTATGGGGGGCTAGTGTGGTTCAAGGTAAAGATGGCAGGTTCCACATGCTGTACAACACCTGGGAATGCGGAGACAGTATTCCTGAGTTCAACAACTCATGGGTTTTATATTCCAAAATTGCATACGCGACTTCTGATTATCCGGATAAAGACTTCAAATTCGAGAAAATAGTGCTGCAGGGAAGAGCATCAGAGGGGGATTCCAGTGCCTGGGATGCACAAATGGTAAGCAATCCGCACTTGAAAGCGTTTAAGGGAAAATACTACTTGTATTACATCGGATCGGTTGATCCGGGGCTCCAGCCAACCGGGGCTCCGGGAGAGGGCCTGAGCAAAAGAGACCGGGTACAGCAGAATCAAAAGATCGGGGTGATCGCATTTGATAATTTTCAGGATTTGGTGAACGGCAACTTTGAAAGGTCTGACACTCCATTATTAACACCAAGGACACGTGTCAAGACAGATCACATCGTCAACCCTTCCCCAAAGGGTACCCAGCCAAAGCCGGACAATATCATTGTAGTCAACCCCTCTGTTGTACAACGGCCTTCTGACGGAAAATATCTGCTATACTTTAAAGGCAATATTTATGATCCGCATTGGAAAGGCGTACATGGTGTCGCCATGTCAGATACTCCCACGGGCCCCTTTACGGCAACAGACCATGTGGTATTCGATGTAAAACTGAAAGATGGAAAGATTGCCTCCGCAGAAGACCCTTTTGTTTGGTATCATAAAGGACACGCAAAGTTTTACGCCGTCCTGAAAGATTTTACTGGCAGGATCACGGAGCAGGAACCCGGACTAGCATTGCTCGAATCATCAGACGGCATAGAGTGGGCAAAGTCCGCACACCCCTTTTTTATGAAAAAAGAAATTAGTTTAAAAAACGGAGGCAACATTGAAGTAAATCGCCTGGAACGTCCATTTCTTCTGATTGATGCTAATGGGATCCCGCTGGTGCTGTATGCTGCGTGTTCTGTTGGTAACATAAACCCTAAAAAAGACGGAACTTCGTTCAACGTTCATATTCCAATACGGCATGAAGTCCATCGCTCTTTGCCAAAAGAATCACAAAAATGAAAAACAACGCATACGCATTGATTGGAATCCTTCTGCTCCTCTCAGGATGCCAAAACCCAAAGCAGGAACAACCCGCGAATGAATCCGGGGCAGACCAATACACACCTGAACCATACGTAAAGATCACCCACCCGGAGTGGTGCAAAAATGCGGCGATCTACCAGATCAACACAAGACAATTTACACAGGAGGGCACCTTTCAGGCAGCAGAAAAAGAACTACCACGCCTAAAGGAACTTGGAGTAGATATTATCTGGCTGATGCCCATTCATGAAATTGGCGTAAAAAACAGAAAAGGCACTTTGGGAAGCCCCTATTCTGTAAAGGATTACTACAGCGTAAATCCGGAGTTTGGAACCCTGGAAGACTTGAAGCGATTCGTTGGATCTGCGCATGATCAGGGGATGTATGTCATTTTGGATTGGGTGGCCAATCATACCGCCTGGGATAACGTCCTGGTGAATGAGCATCCGGAATGGTACGATAAAGATTATAAGGGCAATTTCAGACCCACGCCCTGGTGGGACTGGTCGGACATCATTGACCTGGACTATAATAATCCCGGCCTCCGGAAATACATGACCGAAGCACTTAAATATTGGGTCAAAGAAGCGGATATCGACGGCTACCGATGTGATGTCGCAGGTTTTGTCCCGGTAGATTTCTGGAATAATGCCCGAAAGGAATTAGACGCCATCAAGCCGGTTTTCATGCTGGCGGAATGGGAAGCAAGGGATCTGCATGCCAAAGCGTTTGACATGACGTATGCCTGGAGCTGGAACGAAACGGTGCATAAAATATGCACCGGAAAGGCAGATGTGAATGGCTTGTATATCTACTATTCCTGGAATGAATGTGCTTTCCCGGATAATATTCTTCGTATGACATTTGTGAGCAATCACGACAAAAATGCCTGGGAAGGAACCATGTGGGAACAATTTGGCGACGGGCTGAAGGCGGCAATCGTCCTTTCCGTAGTGGGAGACGGGATGCCTTTGATTTACAATGGACAGGAAGCCGGGAATAAAAAACGCCTGGCCTTTTTTGAAAAAGACCCTATCGTTTGGCAGGAACACGAGATCGGGAAACTATACCAGGACCTTTTTGCCTTAATGAAGGAAAATACGACACTCTGGCATGCAAAATGGGGCGCTACCATGGTCAAGGTGCCCAATTCATCGGAAAGTGAAATCCTCAGCTTTGTCCGGAAAAACGAACAGGACAAGGTTTTTGCGGTGTTCAACTTTTCAGAAAAGGATCAAAACGTCACCTTTAAAGAAACGCTATATCCCGGAAAATACACTGACTTCTTTACGAAAGAGCAGGTTGATCTGGAGGAAGGGCTTGAATTGAAATTAAAAGCCTGGGGATATAAGGTTTTCATCAAAGAGTAAAGGAACAGGGTGCGATTGAAAAATATTACCCGGGTTGAAAATAGCGATATTGGGGTTCCGGGGCATTGGCCTCCAAAAGGGAATAGTGCAATTACTGCCCTGAAAGGCCTGCAAATCCGGGTATACAGGATGCAGGTTTGATTCTGTACTTGATATTGTATTCATCCATGCACCGTAAAAACCTCTCTCGCACAATATGTGAAACCTTCCGTCGCCATCCATAAAAGAGCACAACATGGAAAAAATCACAAAGGGCCAAAAAGCCACACGCAGCATCACCTTAACCGAAGAGCATGTAAAGACCTTTGCGCAGCTGAGCGGGGATTATAACCCCCTGCATTTCGATGCGGACTTTGTAGCTAATACCAAGTTTAAACGGCTGGTGGTACAGGGTGGCTTGACGACCGGTCTGCTCCATGCACTGGTAGCCATGGATATGCCCGGCCCAGGCACGGTTTTTCTCAGTCAGAACTGGAAGTTCACGGCTCCGGTATTTATCGGCGATACGATCACCGCGGAGGCAGAAGTTCTGAGCGTCCATGATTCAAAACCGGTTACGCAACTGGCGATATGCGTAAAACGGCAGGACGGCGAAACGGTCCTGGAAGGCGAAGCCTGGTGTTATACCTTTACTCCGGAGTCCTAATCCAAAACAACAAGGTGCACATACCCAGTCGAATTTTACCAGTAATTGTTTTCGCACAGTTTTGCTGCACCTCGTTGTGGTTTGCAGGCAATGGAGTAATGAATGACCTGGTGCTTAATTTCCACCTTGGTGGCGCTGCGCTGGGCAACCTGACGTCTGCCGTACAGTTCGGTTTTATTTCCGGCACGCTGCTATTTGCAGTGCTCTCGGTAGCCGATCGCTTTTCGCCCTCCAAAGTCTTCCTGGCCAGCGCCCTGATCGGAGCCTTGTTCAATACCGGGATGATCTGGCAGGGCAACAACCTGGCCAGTTTGCTGGTCCTGCGTTTTCTGACGGGATTCTTCCTCGCCGGCATCTACCCGGTAGGCATGAAGATCGCCGCAGATTACTATGAAAAAGGCCTTGGAAAATCCCTCGGATTTCTGGTTGGCGCCCTAGTCATCGGTACAGCATTTCCGCATTTGCTGAAAGGACTTTCCGGAGCCCTGCCCTGGAAACTCGTTCTGCTCGGCACCTCAGGCATGGCAATGACAGGCGGCCTGCTGATGTACCTGCTGGTCCCGGATGGCCCTTTCCGAAAACCAGGCCAGAAAACAGACCTCTACGCTTTTTTCCAGGTGTTTAAAAGTCCTGATTTCCGGTCCGCCGCGTTTGGCTATTTCGGCCATATGTGGGAGTTGTATGCATTCTGGGCATTTGTTCCCGTCATCTTAACGACATACCAATCGCTATACCCGGAACAAACGCTCCACGTACCGGTCCTTTCCTTTCTGATCATCAGTATCGGGGGAATCTCCTGCGTTATAGGCGGCTATATCTCCCAAAACATCGGCACGAAACGAACAGCTGCCATTGCGCTATTTGTATCCTGCCTTTGTTGCCTTGGTTCCCCACTGGTATTCCACACTGGTTCCATGGTCTTCCTGATCGGGTTCCTGCTTCTCTGGGGGATGGCGGTGATCGCCGACTCTCCCCTCTTCTCAACCCTGGTGGCGCAAAATGCCATTGCCAAAACACGCGGTACGGCACTTACTATTGTGAATTGCATCGGGTTTTCGATCACCATTGTTTCTATCCAGTTGCTGACAGCATTAAAGGACCTGATGGATCCAGTATACATATATCTGGTTCTGGCTGTCGGACCGATCATGGGCTTGATTGCCCTGGCCCGGGGGAAAAACACGGTACCTCTAAAGCCATAAAGAACAAACTGGGAGCACTTGATATTATGCGTTATAACAAAAGAAGCACAGACCAGCCAAAAAAGCACCCGCGAGCATCGGACGGAGGTGCTTATCAGGCATCGCGGGCATATCCGGACTAACCATAAACCGTCTCCCCCGTGATTCATACGATAAACAGGGCAAATCCGGCATCATCCAGGATGCGGGATAGGGGCTGTTTCAGTTAAACGGGCCGTGCGGTGCAATACGCAGGGGACACCAGAATAAACCAACTCACTGGCCATTCACTCCGGAAGTATTATCCCCGGCACTTGGATTGACGCAATTATTTGCGTTTTTTGCAAACAAAGAACAACTGCCTGTCAGTGTACCACCCCTCCATTTGGGAATACCGGAAATGAGGGGCAGTGCGGTGTGGTTTAAGGGAATAACCAGTATTGCATATTTACTTTGTCCGTATTCCTGGTATCTATCACTAATATAGCCGAAAAGGTAAAAGGCGTAATTCGGTTTTACTTTTTCGTTTTTGGCTATACAATAGTTGTAGACAATTCAACTATTCAGAATCTGGAATTAATTCAGAAGGTCAATTTTCAAAAAGAGGAAATTTTATTAATTTGTAGAAAA
>SBHD01000362.1 GCA_006226345.1 Bacteroidota bacterium
CCGGTTTCGAACCCTCGCGAAAAAGGAAATCAAACAGGAATTTTCAGGTTCGATTTGAGGCACAGACGTAGCCGCCCCGCCGGGGCTGAATGATTGGTCCGAAATCGCATTCCAGATCTTTCGCAACCCCTAAATCTCCAATCTCCAATCATCAATCTTCAATCATCAGTTGGCAGTATTCGAAAAGCTTCAGGAACGGCTGGTTAATCAAGCCCCAGCGGTGCGGCAACAAGGTCTGCACCAACTCGAAGAATCCGTCAAAATGCGGGTAAAAGAAGAAAGCTGCCCTGTTCAGGCTTCGAGCCAGTCTGAGGGCAACTTCCCGAAGCGCGCGCGGAAGTTCCGCGCCAAAGTGCGTGCTTCGGAATAACCTACCCGGGCGGCGACTTCGTTCATGGAACGGCACACCCGGTTTTCCAATAGTCGCCGGGCCTCGTTCAGCCGTACTTCCGTCAGGTACTGCATCGGCGTCAGCCCCGTCAGGCGTTTTAACTGCCGCAGCAGGGTGGACTCGCTCATCGCGAATTCCTGGGTAAGCAAAGAAATACTGAGGATATCGCTGGTAATATATTTTTGGAGGTACGCCTCGAAAGTTTCCAGCCATTGGCGGTCGAGTTGCGATATTACCGGGGGAGATGCTTCCTGCCCGGATTCGGCAGCGACCTCCTGTTGCCGGGCTGCCTGATTTTTCAGCAGGTTGTCGATGCGTACCAGCAGTTCCTCCTCATCAAAGGGTTTGGTCAGATAGTCGTCTACCCCAAGACGCAGGGCCGTCAGGCGGTCGTGCGCCTCGGCCCGCGCAGTGAGCATGATTACAGGGATGTGGCGGGTGGCGTCGTCAGATTTCAACCTTTCGAGGAGCTGGTAGCCGTCCATGACGGGCATCATGAGGTCGCTGATAATCAGTTGGCAGTTGTCAGTCAGCCATGGGCGGTCGAGTGCTTCCTGTCCGTTTCCGGCGGTGACGACGTGGTATTTTTCCTCCAGGACCAAGCGGATGTAGTCCAGTAGTTCGGGATTGTCCTCGACAACGAGGATGGCGGGCTTGTGGGCGGATTGCCCGGCTGGGGAAACGCCGGAAGTCATTCCGAAGGCTTCTGCAGGGGTGGCTTCCGACGCTTCCCAAGCTTGGGAAATCTGGCCCGCATCGGCCAGGGTGACCGGGAACTCCACACGGAAAGCCGACCCTTTTCCTAACGTGCTTTCCACCGAGATATCGCCGCCAAAGAGCCTGGCGTACTCCTGGCAGAGCGCCAGCCCGATGCCGGTGCCACCTTCGGCGGGCCTTTCGGGGCGGCTGCTCTGGAAATAGCGGTCGAACACCCGGGGCAGGTCTTCGGGAGGGATCCCGGAGCCGGAGTCGGCCACGTTCAGGTGCAGGTTGTTTCCTTGCAACGAACAATGCACACGGACCCAACCGCCTGCCGGCGTGAATTTTAAAGCGTTGGACAGCAGGTTGGACAGGATCTGGCGGCATTTTTCCCGATCGATGTTGGCCGCTGCATCGACCGGCAGGGTTGTTTCATGGCTGAAATCAATATGCCGGCTTTGCGCCAGCGATTCGAACTGGGTGGCGTACGTGTTGAAAAAAGCGGAGAGCAGGGTGGGTTCGGCTTGGACATCCATCTTGCCCATTTCCAGTTTGCGCAGGTCGAGGATTTCGTTGACGAGTTGCTGCAGCTGTTGGCCACTACGCAAGGCGGTGTTAAGCAGTTTTTTTTGTTGCTCCGGTGAATGGCTGCCTTTAAGAACGGATTTAATCGGCCCGAGCATGAGTGTAAGCGGGGTGCGCAGCTCGTGGCTGACGTTGGCGAAAAAGTGGGATTTGGCGGCATCGAGGGATTTGAGTTCTTCAGCCTGCTGTTGGATGAGGGTATTTTGAGCGGCCAGTTCTTGCTTCGCCTTGCGCTGTCGTTGCATGCCTACGAACAGCCCGAAGGTCAGCAAAATGACCAGGGCCGACATGAGGAGGGAGTTGCGAAGCTGGGTTTTCTTGATTTGCAGTTCAAGTTCCTGGTTCTCTTTCTCGGTCGCCAATTGCTCTTTCTCCTGTTGGAGGTAATAGCTTTCTACATTAAACTCTTCGCTTTGTGATTTGAGCTTATTGTCATGAAAATGGTGCTTTTTAGTAAACTCCAAAGCATCGGCATAGCGTCGTTCTGCTTCCGCAATCCTAGCTTGGCTCTCAAAAATGGATGCTAGCAATTCGTCATTTTCCAAGTCTTCTGCCTTTTGTTGTGCCTTGTTGAGGTAGGACTTTGCTGCCAGCACATTCCCTCTTTTCCATTCTAGGTCTGACAAATTGTTAAGTATTTTGATTTCGAGCCATCGGTTAGGTTGGTCTTCGCACAATCGTAAGGCTTTTTGGTAAAAAAGCTCCGCTTCTGTCAGTTTTCCCCGAACCTTCAGCAAATCGGCACGTCCCCTTGCAGTATAGATGGCCCTGGTATATTCCGATGTTTTGATGGGATCGGACACGGGGATTTTTTCAAGTGCCGCAACGTGTTCCTCCATTTTTACATACATCCCTGCTTTTTTGTAAATAAGGATGAGCCTAATGTGGATATGTGACACAACTGAAGTATCACCGTTGGTGACGGTCTGATCGAGCAGCGCCTCCATTTCCGGTAGCACTTCCTCTAATTTACGAGAATTGAGACTGGATTCCAGCATGGCCATTTGGGTATAGGCTATCTCAGCGCTATCGCCCAACTGCTTGAACAAGCTCAAAGCTTTTTCACTGTTTTTGAATGCCAACCGGTGGTTGCCAAGGGCGTCATGATAGCGATACAAATTAGGATAGGCGTTAGCTTCCTCCCTTAAATTACCTTGTCGCTGGGCCACTTTCACCAACTCCTCTCCCACGAAAATGGCCATGGGCAGATTGTAGCGCTGCTCCAGCTTCTTCATGATTTTGTAGTAGGTATCGTATTGGCAGTGGTCGTCCGTGCCGCAATGGCTGCGCACTTGTTGGAGGATGAAATAGCGGGCCGTGTCGCCGCCGGGCTGCTCCAGCCTTTTGGTTATTTTCTCATAAATGGAGTCAATAACCCACGCTTGCAGATTACCCTTTTGTGCGAACAAATTGCTTCCAATCGCGATGAAAAGGAAGGAAATGATGGCTATTTTTAAGTATCTTTTCAAAAACCAATTGCACTTGTGTTCTCAGTGTTCAATTGTAAGCTCCACCGGTTTTGAGTTTTCCCGTATCGGGCTGGTAATCTTAAGGGCCTTGTTGCTTTGAATTGTACTCCGCCCATGCTTATAAACGGCCGAAATAAATGGTTTTCCAGCAAAGGGATGGCGTAATATGTGCTTTCCTTCAACTTTTAAGCCAAAAAACTGTAACGGCCAAGATGTCTGTTTCCTCGCTGCTAACTGGTTTTTATAAAACGACACACCTCATAGATAACCTTTACAGCTTCATTTGTCTTGGCAGCCTGCAATCTGTTTATCAATTATTCGAATCTTATTACCGGTTTTTGTTGTTTGGTAATCTGTTTCTGCTCAGATAAAAAAACCTCTAAAATTCTGAAGATCAGAACATTAGAGGTGTTTTGTGGACCTGGCGGGAGTCGAACCCGCGTCCGGACAAAGCGCCGAGACGCCTTCTACATGCTTAGTTTCGGATTAGGGTTTTCGAGTGCGGGACAGGTTCCGAAACAAACCACTCCGCACCTTAGCCGTTTAAGCTTCACCGACAGTAACGGCGTTCTGCCGGCTAGCCCCAAAAGTTTGATACGCGGCACGATGTGTATGGAGCCTCAACCGTGCGGCATAAAGGCATTCTAATTAAAATTTAATTAGGCAGCCATGGCATACTGTGTGTTGCCAATTATTGGTTAAGCGTTAGTTTTTACGGAGTAACCGCTTATGCTCCGGCATGCTTACGAACCGACTACACTTTCCCGTCAATACCAGAACAGGCCCTAGTAGTGTTGGTGTGTTTAGTTGTTTATTCGGTGATTTGTTTATTTGAGTTACGCGAGTGATAAAATGTGGGTATCGGAAACCACAAATGATCCTGTACACGGATTCGCATCAACAACTAAACGCATCAACATCTCAACAACTAAACTCTCGTTGCAAAGGTAAACGAAATCGGTCGGTGGGAAGTTCGGCCCGCGGCGATTTTTTTTAATTCTGCGCCTCCTTTGTATTGCCCTCTACCGTTTATAAAAGGCGAAACATCTACCTTTGTACTGCCTGGTTGATGTTTAGACGCCCGCGCTTGGGAAAGTAACACCAACGACCATTTAAAATCAATTTTATGCGTAAAATCGGTATAATCCGGGAGGGGAAAGTGCCTCCCGATGCACGCACGCCACTCACCCCGAAACAGTGCCGGGAAGTCATGGAACAATTTCCCGTGCAGGTAGTAGCAGAACCCTCCAACGTACGCAGTTTCACGGATACCGAGTACCGCTCGGAAGGGGTTGAACTCACCACTGACCTGACGGATTGCGAGGTTTTGATGGGCGTAAAAGAGGTTCCCATTGATCAACTTATCCCGGAAAAGACCTACCTGTTCTTTTCGCATACCGTAAAAAAACAACCCTACAACCGCCGCCTGCTGCAGGCGATCCTCGAAAAGCGGATCCGGCTGATCGACTACGAAAAACTGACGGATGCGATGGGCGACCGCCTGATCGCTTTCGGTTTCTATGCCGGGCTGGTTGGCGCCCATAATGCGATTTGGACCTATGCCCGGCGTACCGGCACGTTCAGCCTGCCGCGGATGAAGGACTGCCATGATTATGCCGAAGTAAAACAGGCGTACGCCAAAACCAAACTGCCGCCCCTGCGGATCGTCCTGACCGGCGGCGGCCGGGTAGCGGCAGGCGCCATCCGTAACCTGCATGACCTGGGTATTCAACAGGTGTCTCCCCCGGATTTTTTGCAAAAAGACTTCGACAAACCGGTCTTTACCCAATTGTTTGCACAGGATTACGTGCAGCACCGCGAGGGCCCGCGCATTTTCAATAAAAAGCATTTCTATGCGCATGGCGAGGAGTACATCAGTGTGTTCGAGCCTTACGCCCGGCGCGCCGATATATTTATTAACGCCATCTACTATGACCAGCGGGCTCCGAGGTTTTTCACGCTTTCGGACATGGCCCGGCCCGGCTTTAAGATTGGAGTCGTGGCGGATGTTTCCTGTGATATCGGAGCGGATGCTTCCATGCCGGTTACCCTGCGGCCAAGCACTATAGCCGATCCTGTATATGGGGTAAACCGGCAAACCGGAGCCGAATGTGCGCCATTCCAACCGGATGCAGTGGATGTGATGGCTATCGACAACCTGCCTTCCGAGCTGCCGCGCGATGCCTCGGAATTCTTCGGCCAGCAACTGATCGACAACATTCTTCCTGAGTTGCTTCTGAAAGAAAACAGTGCAGTGATCGAACGGGCGGTCATTACGGAAAACGGGCAGCTCACCCCACAGTATCAGTACCTGAGTGACTATGTGGCAGCGAGTGTTACCTGAACGGTGGAC
>SBHD01000106.1 GCA_006226345.1 Bacteroidota bacterium
GCGGTCCGCCCGGCTTCTGCCAGCCGGCGCTGCGCCTGCACGTATCGGTTCTCGGCAATAGCTTTTTCCAACCGGCTGACCTCGCCGGTCTCAAAACGAAGGCCGGTCTTGTCCAGAAAGGCCTGGTAGTAAGTCACCTGTTCTTCCAGCAACCGACGCTTGCCCTCCAGGTAGTACCAGTCATACCAGGCCTGGCGCACCTGGCTGGTGAGCTGGTGGCGGACGAGTGCCAGATCCTTTTCCGATTGAAGGGTAGCAGCTTGAGCTACCGCGCGCCGTTGCTTGTTCGCCTTGGGATTACCCAGGGACTGTACAGCGGAGAAGTTGTAATCCACCAGACTGGTGTTGGTCTGGCCGGCCTGCAGGGAAAAGACGGTTGCCGGTACCTCCCGGGCACTTACAATCCCTTTGGCGGCATGTTCGACCTGCAGTGCAGCGTTTTTCAATGCGGGATGATTGGCCAGTGCATGTTCCACGGCAGCATCGGCGGTGAGCGTCGGCTTTTGTGCCCAGGCACTATTGGCCAACAGGAGCGATCCGATCAGGATGGTCGCCTTACCTAATCCCGGGCGCACGATGTTGCGGTTGGTCAGGTAGTAGAGCACCGGCAACAGGATCAGGGTGAGCAGGGTAGCCGTGATCAGACCACCGATAACCACAGTTGCCAGCGGTCGCTGGACTTCGGCGCCATTGGTGGTGGACAGGGCCATAGGCAGGAAGCCCAGTGCCGCCACAGTGGCGGTCATGACCACCGGTCGTAGCCGGACGAGTCCGCCATCGATCACCACTTGCCGGATATCGGTCATGCCATCTTCATATCGCAGGCGGTTGAAATGGCTGATCAGCACGATGCCGTTGAGCACTGCCACCCCGAACAGGGCGATGAAACCCACGCCGGCGGAGATACTGAACGGCATATCGCGCAGCCAGAGCGCCAACACCCCGCCGATCGCCGACATCGGTACAGCAGTAAAGATCATCAGTGCATACTTTACTTTTTCAAAGGTAAAATACAGGAGTGCAAAAATGAGGACCAGCGCCACCGGTACGGCTATGCTCAGGCGTCGGCTGGCTTTTTGCAGGTTTTCAAACTGGCCGCCGTACTGTATGGAATATCCGGGCGGAAGATCAAGCCGGGCATCGAGCGTTTGTTCGATCTCGGCAACCAGGCTGGCAATATCCCGGTTCCGGACGTTGATGCCCACATTGATCCGGCGCCGTGCTGATTCCCGGCTGATCTGCATCGGCCCTTCCGAATAGGTTACCGTGGCCACTTCGCTCATGGGGATTGATCTGTCGCCGGGCAGGTGAACAAAGATCTGGTCGAGGTTGACTTCCTGCCGTGATACCTGATCCAGGCGGACCACCAGGTCGAATTTGCGCTCGTTCTCGAATACCACGCCGGCTACTTCACCGGCAAAGGCAGTGCGGACCAGCGTATTCAACTCCTCTATGTTTAATCCGTACTGGGCGATCTTGGCCCGGTTGAACTGTACGATCAGCTGGGGCAATCCTTCTGTTTGTTCGACCTTGACGTCGCCGGCGCCCGGGATATCGGTGATGAGCGCAGCTGCCCGGTCGGCGTAGTGCTTCAGCGTGTCTGTGTTTTCCCCGAAGATCTTTACGGCGATATCGGTTTTGGCGCCGGTCATCAGTTCGTTGAACCGCAACTGGATCGGCTGGGTAAACTCAAAGCCGGCACCTGCGATCACGGATAGTTTTTCCTTCATCATGCCCACCAGTTCTTCCCGGGTTTTGGCGCTGACCCAGTCTTTTTTTTCTTTCAGCACGATCATAATATCGGCGTCCTCGATGGCCATCGGGTCAGTAGGTACTTCTGCTGTGCCTATTTTGGATACCACGTGTTTTACTTCCGGGAAATTTTCCAACAGGATACGTTCTGCCTTGGTAGAGGTATGTACACTTTCCTGCAGCGAACTACCGGGCTGAATGGCCATCTGCATGGCAAGATCACCTTCTTCCAGTGTGGGGATAAATACCGAGCCCATTGTGCGGAAGAGGAGAAATACGCCAACCAGCAGGGCGCCGGCCAGGGAAAGGACCAGCGTCGGGCTGTTCAGGGCAAACTCCAGGGAGGGTTTGTACAGCCGGCGCAGAAAGCCTACAATCCGATCGGCGAATGAATGATGTTCACGGATCGTTCGCGGCAGCACCAGGGCTGCTGTGGCAGGCACATAGGTCAGGGAAAGTAACAATGCTCCGAGTACGGCAAAACTGAAGGTAACGGCCATTGGCCTGAACATTTTTCCTTCGATCCCGGTCAGTGTCATGATCGGAATAAATACCACCAGGATGATAAATACTCCGAAAACGGCCGCCCGGAAGAGTTTGGCCGACGAGTCGATGATCACGTTCTCCAACTCTGGCCGGGTCAGGGTTTTACCGATATAATAGGTAAACAGGGTGTGCATGACTCCCTCCACTACAATGACGGCGCCGTCTATCACGATACCAAAGTCGATCGCACCCAGCGACATGAGGTTGGCCGAAACGCCGAAATAATGCATCAGAATGATGGCAAACAACATGGCCAGCGGGATCACGGAGGCAACGATCAGGCCCGCACGCAGATCGCCCAGCAGCAACACCAGTACCAGGATAACGATCAGGCCGCCTTCCAGCAGATTGGTCTTGACGGTTTGAATGGCCTTGCCAACCAGGACGGACCGGTCGAGATAGGGATACAACTCGACGCCCTCCGGCAGGGCTTTTTTTACTTCTTCGATGCGGGCGTGCACATTGGCGATGGCCTCGGAAGAGTTGGCGCCTTTGAGCATCAGGGTGATCCCTCCGACAGCTTCGCCCCTGCCATCCATAGTCATGGCCCCAAACCGTTTCGGACTCCCGAACCGTACCCTGCCGACATCCTTGACCAGTACCGGCACGCCATTATGGCTGACCACATGGATATTGCCGATGTCCTCAGGTTTTTTCACCAATCCTTCTGTCCGGATATAAAAGGCGTTGGTATGCTTTTCGATATAACTGCCGCCGGTATTCTGGTTGTTACGGGCCAACGCTTCAAAGACTTCACCGATGGATACGTCCAGGCTTTGCAATTGAATTGGATCGAGGGCGATCTCATATTGTTTGAGGTATCCGCCGAAACTGCTGATCTCGATAATGCCGGGCGTGCCGGCCAGGTGGCGTTTGACGATCCAGTCCTGGATGGTACGAAGTTCCATGGCATCATAGCGTTCTTCGTAGCCTGGCTTTACCTGGAGTACATACTGATAGATCTCACCCAGACCGGTGGTAATCGGCATGAGCTCGGGTGTGCCCAGCCCGGGCGGGATCTCTCCGGCTGCGAGGCTGATCTGTTCCTTGACGAACTGGCGTGCTTCCAGGATGGGAACAAAATCTTCAAAAACAATGGTCACCACCGAGAGGCCGAACCGGGAGATCGACCGGATCTCGGTGACATTGGGGATATTGGCCACCGCTATCTCCACGGGGTAGGTGATGAATTGTTCGACTTCCTGCGGCGCCAGGGAGGCCGATACCGTAACCACCTGTACCTGGTTATTGGTGATGTCAGGTACGGCGTCGATCGGAAGCTGGAAAAAGCTGTATATGCCGCCGCCGATCAGGCCGAGCACGAGTAACCCGACCACGAGTTTGTTCCGCACCGAAAGGCGGATAATACGTTCGATCATAATTGGATACTGGTTATTCCGAATGTAGAAATGACAAGGCTGCCCGTCCGGAACTGGCCGGCTGGACGTATTCAAAATCATCTGCGATGGTGGAACAACTACAGTATGGGAGGACGGAAGGGGGGTGCGGTCCGGTCTGCCGAAACCACGTCCTTATACAAAGCGATCAGGTGTATGGGCTGGTCGGCAGGGATAAACGCAGGCAAGGGAACAGCATGCATCATCAAATGTACGCTGACATCGATAGAATGAAACGGAAGGTCTTGGTGGCTGTCGTCAGCATGCCGGTGCTGATTGGGCGTGACAAAATGCTGCCATAGAAAGGCGCCAAAAGACGTGGTCAGGCCCCCTTGTTCCGCTTCCTGCACATGTTTCTGGTAGTGGGAAAAGAGGTTGGGCAGCTTTTCCAACTGGCTGAAATCCGTCCGCGGGAACAGACTTCCCACGAACATATAAACAGTCAGTATTTGTGCGATCAGCTGCATGGTTTAAAGGCAGAAAGCCGGTGGGCAAAGGTAAAGCTTTATAAAAATTTACAAACAACCTCCCGCTTTCGGGTTCCGGGACCCGTTTTTAAACGCAAAAAAAGGGTAATAGTTGTGGTGTGGTTCATCGATCTGTATTCCCGGAAGTTGCCGGCCAGCCGTGTATAGCATCCGAAATAGCTCGGAGGATCGCCGTGTCATTTTTGATCGTCCAGTCCAGTGCCTGCTGGGTGGTGGTCCGGTCGTCGGAAAAATGAAAGAACAATATACTCCGGACCAACGGATACTTGTCCGGCAGGTCTGTCAGGGCTTCGGAGTACCAGGTTTCCCGGTCGCCGCCGACAGCCAGGCTGCCAAATTCACAGATCATAATAGGCTTTTCGAATACGGCCAGATCCGGATAATATTTTCCGAAGATATCTTCAAAGGTCCACCACTGCGACCATTGGGCAACAGTGCCGTAATTCAGCGCTCCCAGCCCTACCCAGTCGACCACATCGGCTCCGGGGTAGTATTCCTCAAACCAGCCGTAGGCCGGGTGCGGCGACCAGATCCACAGTACATTGGTTGCCTGTTCCTGCTGGAACAGCTGATGTACATGACGCCAGGCCGCAATAAAATCGGTGGCTGCGTTATTCTGCGGCCCCCATGGATACCGGTAGGGGTCGTTCATTTCATGGCCCATACGCAGGAAGATGGGCCGGCCCACCGCCGCCGCTGCACGGGCCCATTCGCGCAAATAGGCGTCGTAAACGCCGTCGGCAATATCGCGCAGGCCGTTTTTGTCCCGGGTTTCTACCGGTCGCAGGCCGTTAGGGAATTCGGTGGCATCAAAATCGGTAAGCCAGGGCTCCCAGGTGATCACCGGGATCGAACCGCTTTTCAGGATACTTTCGACCGGGATGGTTGGAAAGCGTTGGCTTTCCCGGCTGCCCCATGCCGTGTACAACTGAATGAGCGAAAAGGTGGTGCCCAGTGCCTGCTCCAGATCAAATATGGCCTTAAGCGACTGTTGAGCATTTTCATCAAATGCACCAAGGAGGATCGACTCCGGATGCCGGAGCGCGGCAGTATCCCGTTTCAGACTGTCCAATCGTCCGGCCCGGGTTTCGGAGCGTTGTTTGAGAATGATCGCATCTTCCGCTTCCCGCACGATCGCACCGGCGCCGGTAAGGGCGTCCTCGATAGGGCCTTGTGTTTGTTTGCCCACATAGGTAAGCGCATAAATCAGCATGCCCCCCAGGGTGAGCGCTAACAAGGTTACCAGGATCCGGATGGAAGCGTGCATTTTATGAATGTTTAGAAACAGGACGGATCAACTCGTCAGGGAC
>SBHD01000251.1 GCA_006226345.1 Bacteroidota bacterium
TTTTCTACCGCTGTACAACCAGCTTGCGCATTGACGTATGTTCGCCATTACGCACCTGTACAAAATAGATTCCGTTCTGCAGGTTGGACAATTCGAGGTCAATCCGGTTATCCCCGCGTACCAGGTTGCGCTGCTGCTGCAGGGCTGTCCGGCCTGACGCGTCGAAAAGTGTCACCTGAACATTTGCATCAGCCAGTAACGGCACCTCTACGGTCAGTCGGGAAGATGCCGGGTTGGGCCACATGCCAAATCCTGCACCGGAAGCATCTACGGGAATCTCCAGTTGAATCACCTGACCGTCGGTAGTGCCGTCTTTCCGCCAACTACTGGAGCTCAGGCTGACCTGGAGGGTATAACAGTCACTGGTATTGTAAGCCCCGGCATAGCCATACACCCGTGCATAATAGTCAAAGGACGTGTTGGCATTGTTGTAGATGATCTGTTCATCTGAAGTACCGGGGTTTTGTGAAATACCGACCTGTTTATTCCCGCGATACAGGCGCAGGTCATAATCAGCGGGCACGCTGATCACATCAATTTTAATGTTGGGAGTGGACGCCGGCACATCAAAAGTGTAATAATCATTATCAGAAGAAGCCCCGATCAGGGCGTTTATCGCTTCGTTGACCGGGATCAGCACCGCCGCGTTCCGGCTGTCGTTTGGCTCGTAATTATCTGTACAACCGCCACCACCGTTGCCGAGGGTAGTAAAGGATGCGGTAGGCGAATAACTACCGGTCGTACCGTTACAGTCAGCCTGCACCCGGAAATCATAATCCGTGCTGGCAGACAAGCCGGTCAGGTCGAAGGTTGTGGTATTCAGGCCGGATTCGGAATTCCAGGAGGAGGCGATCGACTCCTTCCATTCCAGGTTATATGCAGTGGCATTATTGACCGGGCTCCAACTAAGGGTTGCTCCGTTTTGGCTGATATTGCTGGCTGTCAGGCTGCCGGGCGTACCGCAACTATTACCGTTGGGTTCCACACAGCCCAAAGAAGATTTCAGGGCTTCCCGGAAGCCGCCAGGGTTGAACAAGGACTGCATCCGGGCCTTTTGGCCAAGGGTAAAGAGGTTCATGCAGGCATCATCGGTGTAGTCCATGTAATTCATGAACATATCGCCGTCCGGGCCATTCTGGCAGCTGACCTCCGGGAAAGACGGGCAGCCGTAGTTCTCATCGGCCTGGTTTGGCGTGTCATCCACCAGATCAGAGCCGGTGCACCGTTTGCGGTCATCACCCCAGATATGGTAACAGTTGAGCCAGTGTCCCACTTCATGCGTAGCAGTCCTGCCTTTATCAAAAGGCGGCTGTGCACCTTCTTCGGTAGTGCCAAAATACAGATAGTCGCAGACGACACCATCGGTATTGGCCGGACCTCCCGGAAACTGGGCATATCCAAGAAGTCCGTTCAGGTCGCACACCCAGATATTCAGATACTGGTCGCGCGGCCAGGCATCACTCCCGCCTGAACTAAAGAATTTCACATTGTCATTTGAGCCGAAGGAGGTTACCGAAGTTTCCCGGCGCACTATGCCATCGGTGGGGTTGCCGGACGGGTCGCGTTTGGCCAGGCAAAACTCAAATTCACAGTCGGCTGCCACTCCCTGGAATGCCCCTGGTGTGTTGGGTGCATCAGCGTTCAGCCGCCGGAAATCCGCCGTCAGTACATCAATCTGGGACTGTATCCGGGCCTGGCTCAGGTTTTCAGCCGGATTACCTGTATACCATACGACGTGCACGACCACCGGAATGGTGATCACGGCACGGTCGGTAGCGGCACCGTCTTGAATAAACTGGTTGGTGTGGTTTTCAATTGCGTCACGCAATTGTTGCATTTGGGGGTATTGCTCCAGTTGTTGTTGCAGCACCTCATTGGCAGCACACGTACGTTGTTGTGCGGTCAGTTCAAGGGTTCCAACAAGCAGGAGCAGCAATAGTACGGAGAGATCTTTTAGCATATTTGGTTGATTGTGAATGAAGAAATACAGCCTGTAAAACCGGGCGGGCAGTATATATACGATCATCCGGCGCCTTAAGGAACCGGGCTGGAGGGGCAAATACATTTTTGCGGGGGAAGGGCGATTGATTTTGCAAAAATATCCCAATTCATCCAAATATCGAAATAAATCACACTTAAAAGCATCCGGTTTTAAAACGCGGCGATTACGCATACCTGTTTTTCAGGATTGCCTTCCGGGAAAGTAAGAACAACTGAAACAGCCGCGCACCGCTACCTTCGGACTGTACGTATTCACCTGCGCAGTCAGCTCGTTGCAGAGCCGTCAATGGACAAAAAACTGTCAGCAGCACCGGCATTTCCTGACAAAACAACATCCACTCCCCCTCTAAAACTGTCAAACCGTCAGGTTTTTTCGTGGTGGCACATTCATTGATACCTGCAGAGAGAACGCCGGGACAACCGCCCCGGCATAAAGTTTCAAATCAGTAACAAACAACCAGAAATACATAACCAGTAACCCACAAACCATTTTATAAGATCATGGGAAAAATTATAGGCATAGACTTAGGAACAACCAACTCTTGCGTAGCCGTTATGGTCGGTAACGAGCCCGTGGTAATCGCAAATGATGAGGGCGCACGTACTACGCCTTCCGTCGTTGGTTTTCTGGACAATGGCGAGCGCAAGATCGGCGCTCCTGCCAAACGCCAGGCAATCACGAACCCCAAGCGCACGGTATCGTCGATCAAACGCTTCATGGGGATGCGTTATTCCGAGCAAAGTGAAGAGGCCGGCCGGGTACCATATAAGGTAGTAAAGGGTGACAACGACACCTGCCGCGTGGAAATCGATGGCCGTAAATATACTCCGCAGGAAATATCCGCTATGGTACTGCAGAAAATGAAGAAAGTAGCGGAAGATTACCTGGGCGAAACCGTAACGGAAGCCGTTATTACCGTACCGGCCTACTTTAATGACTCGCAGCGGCAAGCCACAAAAGAAGCCGGTGCGATCGCCGGACTCGACGTCAAACGGATCGTTAACGAACCGACCGCTGCGGCCCTGGCTTACGGCCTGGACAAACGCGATAAAGACATGACCATCGCTGTATATGACCTTGGTGGTGGTACGTTCGATATCTCTATCCTGGAACTTGGCGGCGGCGTTTTTGAAGTAAAATCCACCAACGGTGATACCCACCTGGGTGGTGACGACTTCGATCACGTCATTATCGAATGGCTTGCCAGCGAATTCAAAAAAGAAGAAAACGTCGACCTCCGTAAAGACCCGATGGCACTGCAGCGCCTGAAAGAGGCTGCTGAAAAAGCCAAGATCGAGCTGTCGAGTGGTCAGGAGACCGAGATCAACCTCCCGTACATTACGGCAATAGACGGTGTACCGAAGCACCTGGTAAAAAAACTCAGCCGGGCCAACTTCGAAAAGATGGTGGACAAACTGGTCCAGCGTACGCTGGAACCCTGCCGCCTGGCGCTGAAAGACGCCGGCATGCAGGCCAGCGAGATCACCGAAGTGATCCTGGTCGGTGGTTCGACCCGTATCCCGGCCATCCAGGAGTCGGTGGAAAAATTCTTCGGCAAAAAGCCCAACAAATCGGTCAACCCCGACGAGGTGGTCGCCATTGGTGCAGCCATCCAGGGTGGCGTACTGAGCGGTTCGGTCAGTGACGTGCTGCTGCTCGACGTAACCCCGCTGTCGCTGGGTATCGAAACGATGGGCGGTGTATACGATGTGGTCATCGAGGCTAACACGACCGTTCCGACGAAAAAATCCAAGATCTACTCCACGGCATCGGACAACCAGCCGCAGGTAGAGATCCATGTACTGCAGGGCGAGCGTCCGATGGCACGTGACAACCGCTCGGTTGGCCGTTTCATCCTTGATGGCATTCCGCCTGCACCGCGTGGCGTACCGCAGGTCGAAGTGACCTTTGATATCGACGCCAACGGTATCCTTTCGGTTACCGCCATGGATAAAGGCACCGGCAAACAGCAAAATATCCGTATCGAAGCCAGCACCGGCCTCTCCAAAGAAGAGATCGCCCGGATGAAAGCCGAAGCGGAAGCCAATGCCGACCAGGACCGTCAAACGCGCGAACGGGTAGAAAAACTCAATGCCGCCGATACACTGATCTTCCAGACGGAAAAACAGTTGACCGAATTCGGCGACAAGGTGCCTGCCAACCACAAAGAGGCCATCGAAGCGGCACTCGGTGAGTTGCGGGAAGCCCACAAAGCGGAGGATTTGGACCGTGTCGAGTCGGCTACCAAAACCCTCACAGAGGCCTGGAATGCAGCCAGCCAGGAAATCTACCAGGCTACGCAGTCCGCAAGCGGCCCTGCTGAAGGCGAGAGCGCTGCCGGTGGTGAAACCGGCAACGACTCCGGCTCGGGCGACAATACGCAGGACGTCGAGTTTGAGGAAGTGAAAAACTAATAGCAACGATCAGTCACAATAAATAAAGCAAAACGCCATCCGGAAAGGTCCGGGTGGCGTTTCTTGTTTCCGGCTACGGGCTATTTGCAACGTGCTTACAAGAATACTGTAAACCCGATATCTACGCTGACCGTGTTTTCATCGTTGTCTTCATCTTTTGTCCGGAACATGTTATAGCCCAACACAAGAATCATCAGGTGTTTCATGATTGATAAATTTGGTGAATAGTTCGGGTAAAGTGTTCGGCGCAAGGGTATGCCTTTATACAAAGATGCAGGATGGCAGGATCTAATGCCGGCCGGAAATCACCAATCTCCAGCACATAAAAGCAGAGCGCCTGCCGGAAAAACGACAGACGCTCTGCTGAAACTCCCAGAAATAAATTTGGGCCTTTCTTTCAGGCATTCAAAATGGTCAGAAACAAAAGCATTCGCCCCGTGGTCCCGGAGGACCTCCGTTCAAGTGCCGGAGCATCCTGATTTGAGCTCTAAGGCCGGCACGCACACGGTCTATTGGATCTGGAAGGTACCCAGTATCTGATCCGCCAATGCGCTGTACTGCTGGTAGGCTGCCGTGTGGGCTGTGAAGGTAATAATATAGGCATACCGGCCCCGGATGCGGTATTGCTGCCTCCAGTGCAATGTCAGCTCACCCTGCTTGCCGGTGAATTCGATCTCATAGCCCGAGTCACCACTACCATCCTTCGGCAGTTTTTGCTTTCGGATCACCCTGGCATCCGTAATGAATTTCCGGATCTGATCCTCGGCTGCTCCGGCAAACTGATCCAGCGAGATCACCCCGGGGGCCCCCAGATCAGTTACCTGCAGGTTGACATTTTCCTTAAAGGCATCTGCCTGCGAATCATTGGGAGAAAAAATAATGAATTTTGTCCCCATCATACCGGATTGGTCGAGGGTCCAGTCGGCAGGGAAGTCGATCTGTACGGCCGGATCATTGAGGGTCACCCACTTGGCGGCCTTTTTAGTGGTTGAAGCCGGGTCACTTTGCGCAGCGAGGGAGAAAGTGAACAGGATAGCCAGAAGCGCGATAAAATAAT
>SBHD01000068.1 GCA_006226345.1 Bacteroidota bacterium
TTGTAGTATGATTTTTCGGGTGATCTGGAAGGCATCACCGGCCATGGTCAACAAGTAAACACCGTTGGGGAGCCCGTTCAGTTGAAGTGTAGTACTATTTCCAGCCTGTTTTATGGTCTGCACCTGTCGTCCCGCCAGGTCGGTCAGTTGCAGGTCCACCCGTACGGTCTCCGGAAGCCGGAGGGTCGTGGTTCCGGAGGTCGGGTTGGGGAAAATACGAACGGTATTTGCCCATTCGGGTTCGGGGCTGGCAGATACTTCGCCGGGCCTTGCTTGCTGCAGGGTATTCTGAAGGCGGTTGGTAAACCAGATATTACCTGCCGGGCCAACCTTAATCCCGGTCAGTCCGGGCTGTCCCGTGGCGATCCGGCCCAGCTCAGCGAAATTGTTCTCCATATCATATACAAGGATATCGCCGGTGGCATAGTCGCCGACAAGCAGGCGGTTCCCGATCAGTTCGATCCCGCAGGGCCGGTTGAGGCCTTCATCGATGATAACCTCCCATGTAACGCCGCTGACCTGGGAGTGCTCGGCGAGCGGTTCGTTGATCAACGGTAAACTGTTGCTCACTTGCCCGGAATGAATATCCAGCCGAAGCACGCGGTCATTGCCGTTATCTACGATGTACAACCATCCGGAACTCTTGTCCAGGACCATGTGACTGGGTACCGGCCGGTCAGGGGATACCTGGATCTCCAGGTACCGCCGTACCAGGGCATCGCCGTGGTAGTCATTTCCGGGACCGTGGTCATCCTGGAAATCATACCTTACGATCGTTTTATTCCAGCCGTCAAATACCCAATAAACATTATCCACTTCATGTGCGATACCCATACTGTACGGACTTCCGTGCAGCATATCCAGGTGGCTGCCATTACCACCGGAAGGCTGGGCGTAGATGGCCGGGTCGCTTGACCACAATGTAGGACCGGTGAACGTACCGTTATTATGGTTGGCATCCTTTACGCCCGGAGCGCTGGCCCAATTGAAATTATCGCCAAAGGCAAGTGCGGTAGGTAGCGACATGAAATGCCAGGCATTTCCATCCACCCGGTGCAGGAGGCTCTGGTCAGGCGTTCCGGCATCGTAAATTGTGAGAGTGCTTCCGCCGGAATTCTCATTCCGCTCATTGATCACCCAGAGCTCGTTTTTAGCCAGAATGGGAAAGAAGTCGAGGTCTGTGGGTTTATCCAGTTGATCGGCTGCAGTGGCAACCGTTTCGAACTCCGGGTTCGCTGCCAAAAATTCGTCAATACGGTTCGGCGGTGTTATGTCTGTGTAAATCGTTGTTTCAAAGGAGAGGCTGTTGTTGGCGGCATTTTCATCCGGGGTTCCGTTGACTGCAATAATGGACACGTCAATGGTATAATCCCCTGCCATATCCGGCGTCCAGTCAGAGGGATGGGTGAAATCGAAATAGGTATAGGGTGAAATATTCAGCCCGTCAATGGTGCCGGTAACCGGAGCACCGCCATTGATCTGATACTGGACCCCGATGGACGTGATCGCAGTGACGCCATTGTTGAACAACCTGCCGGCTATCGGAAATGCCACGGATTCTCGACCCAAAGGTGTGTCTTTTAACTGCTCCAAAGCGGCATCCAGGGTGGCCGGCTCCTCCACAACAATATTATCAACGGCCATCCCATACAGCCAGCCGCCATTGTCGTTGTAATGGAATGCTACGTAAACACTACCTGCACCTGCATATGCGCTGAGATCAAAGATCTGATTAACCCAGCCCTGGCCTGCAGCAACGGGTTTGAGCACCGTCCAGTTAATTTTGTCCAGGGAGACCTCTATGGTGGCGGCTTCAGAACTGCCTTGGTACGTATTTCCCTCAAACAGTATGTCCGCTTTTAATACTACGGAAGTGGAGGAGGACAGGTCAAGCGATGGTAAAATTAGATAGTCCTCGCTTTTGTTGCAATTGCACTGGTCGTCATTGGTGCCGGCCACATAGGGTGAGCCGTTGGACGAAATAGTAAAATACTGGCTGGATAAACCGGCAGGGGTGCCGACTGACCATCCGCCATCCGTTGCATCGGATTGCACGGACCATCCGGCCGGTAATCCCGGAGTATCAAAACTTTCCTGGAACAGGGCCTGGGCAGATATGCCGTTCCAAAATAAGCAGGAAAAAAGACAGAAAGAGAAGAGTCGTTTCATTCGTTAAGCTGTGTTTAAATTATTCTGGTTGGTGAATTGTGCAAAAAACGTTACTTGCCGGATTGCCCCGGAACCGACTTCCGCAATTCGGCGACAGTGATCGAATTAATTGGCTGCCGGAATGCCGGCAGGATGATCGGAGGTTGTTGTTTTAAAATGTCCTGGGCACTTTTTTCTGACTGGTGAAATACAACAGGAAACCGCTGCATACCGTCAATAAACCCAGGATGGAAAATACCCGTAGAACGGAGTTGGTGATATTGTCGCGTTGCGTGTAGTCCATGGTATGGAGCATCCAGAGCAAATCGAATTGCCGCCAGGGACGGTTCCGGAATTTTTGTACGGTTCCAAGTTCTGTGGCCACATAAACAACGGTGTGGCGGTCATCCTCAAACCCGACTGCTACCGCCGGAAGCGGCTGCTCCCGGTATTCATGGTGTCCGCCGGTCTCTGTGAGTTCGTGTACTTCTTTAACAGTGCCATTCCCGGCGTACGCATATCGTGCAACTCCAATGGCTTCCGCTTGGGTAAGCGGCGGACGCCCCCGGCCGGTATTTGCATCTGCAAGGCAGTACTTTTTAACAGGGCTGCCGGATGTGGTAAAGGCTATTTGCCAAAATGGTTTCCCCAGGATACTGATCAGCCGTAAGTCGGCCAGACTGTCGAGTTGATCGGCCAGTCGCAGGCTGTCCAGCGCAACGGCCGGGAATACATACCCATTATCCGGGGCCAACAGGGCCGGCGGTGCTTTTTCATAGTCGCCGTGGACTTCATCCATGTCACTCCAGGAAAAATACAGCCCGCCAATCGTCCAGGCAAGGAACTGAATGCCAATAAAGACGCCCAGATAGCGGTGGGTACGGCGGATATATTGTTTTGTTTTTACCTGCATCTAGTTTCAGCGTTTAAAGTGGTAAACAAGGCAGAACCAACCAAACCACCATTTTCCCGAAAAGTTGTGTAGGATAAATGTGCTGCCGGCTTCCTTTACGTGAACTCGCTTCGTTCCCGAAAGGGATGTTAGTTGATTTATTTAAAAGGAATCCCGCGTCACCCCACACTTCAGCATTTGATCGCCGAAATAGGGGTTTCGGATCTGTGCGTCGGTGCTCAGCCAGTCGGCTCCGGTATCTTCAAATGCCATCGGGCAGTGCTGGAGATAGAGGGTCGTACCGGTATGGCCGAAGGCCGACATTACGTTTATCAACACACCGGTCAGAAAACTGAATTGCTTACGCTGCTCCTCTATTTCTCCGCCCCGTTCTATCTTTTGTCCATGTGCCAGAATGGCATCCTGTTGCTGCATCCAGTACCGGTGCGCCGCTCCGGCCAGTAAGGTCATGTCGACCTGTTGAACGGCCTGTTGCATTGCCTGGCTGGCCGCAATGGCAGCGGCAGGGTCCGATCGAACCAATGCGTCTTTAATTTGAAGGTATCCGTTGAGTACTCCCTCCAATTGGCGGAGAAAGACTTCTGGCGTTTGTCCGGTATAATCCGGCGCGCTGGATTTGGCCCCGGTAACCTTTACCTGGCGGTTCATCATACTGGCCATATTATTGAGTTGGGCAGCCGCATCGATCATAAATGCACCGTTCTCGACGACCCGTTCGCCGGGTTCGATCCCGCCGGAGATCCGGTAGTAATCCCCGGCATCCCCTTCAATGGTCACCTCCCGGAAGGCAAAGGAAGGTACACTGACATCCGGGACCTCCACATAGGCCACGGAGCGGGTACCGGTCCATAAAATGGCCGATTTGGGAATATACAGGCCTTTACCGCTATTGCTGTTTTGCTGGCGGACCGTACCCCGAACGAGCATTTCCGGCTTTAGCAATCCTCCGGGGTTGGCTACTTCCGCCCGAAGGGAGGCTACCCGCGTTTGCGGATGGATCACCGGGTCGATGAATGAAATACGGGCGGTAAAGGTTCGGTCGGGAATTGCCGGTATCGCATACCGTACCAGGCTACCAACCCGTACGTTTGCCAGGTCTTCTTCATAGGCATCAAAAAGTATCCAGAGACGGTTCAGATCAGCAATATCGAACAATACTGATCCCTCCCGCACGTAATCACCTACGGCTACCCGGCGTTGCATTACTATGCCGCCCTGATCCGCGTAGACCGGCATGGTGCTCTGAATACGGCCCGACTGTTCCACTGCGCTGATCGTGGAGTCGGGGATCTTCCAATAGCGCAGTTTATTGCGGGCGGCTTCCAGCAGTTGTGGCTGTGCTCCGGCCCATTTTTTGGCCTCTATCAGTTCCCGCTGGGCTGTGACCAGTTCGGGGGCATACAGCGTAGCCAGTTTTTGGCCTTTTCGGATGGTTTCTCCGGTAAAACTAACGAAAAGTTGTTCCACCCGTCCGGAAATATGGGCGACCTGGCTGGCCATCTGCCGTTCGTCGGCCTGCACCTTTCCGGTAAGTAGCAGAGTGTGGCCGGAGGAGCCCGGCTGGCTGCCTACCTCAACGGTTCGGATGTTGGCCAGTTGTACGGCTTCCGGTGTCATTTCCAGTACCAGGGGATTATCGGTTTGCATTTCCCCCAGCGGGATCAGGTCCATCCCGCAGATCGGACAACTTCCGGGTTCATTCTGGCGGATCTGCGGGTGCATGGAACAGGTCCATATAGTACTGCCGGCTGCCTGATTTTCTGAAGGTGCTGCCGGAGCAGGTGTTTGTTTGCCGCCAAAAAGTAAATATCCGGCGCCAAGGCCGGCAAGGGCGGCTATAGTGGTAAACAGAATGATCCTGTTGATTTTCATAGTCAAGTCATTTACAATTTAGGCACATGGTTCAGTACCGGAAGCGTTCGATGGCTGCCCGTGCATTTCGGGTCTGGACGACCGCTGACAGGCTGCGAAGTTGGTATTGGAGCAACTGGTCTTCCAGTTGTAACAAATCGACAAACCGGCGGCCGGATGTGCTGTAGTCCGTCAACAACAGTTGACCGGTTGATTCCAGGGTCGCTTCCTGTTCCTGGTACAGCTGAAATTTTAACCGGCCGTCTTCATAATCGGCAAATGCCTGGTCGAGGGTTGACCTGAACTGCAGGTACTGCTGTTGCTGTTGGGTTTCCAGGGCCAGGATCTTCAGTCGCTCTTCCTGTTCCCGGGCGTGGTACTTGTCCCTGTAGATCGGCACACGGACGCTGACCCGGGGGCCAAGAATATCGCGGCCATTGTGTTCCGGGCTGGCATCGCTCCGCTTACCCACAGCAATATAGTCGAGCCCCACGCCAATGGACGGCTTGCCTTCCAGTGCATTCAGGGCGATCGTTTGCCTCGCGGCTTCCTGCTG
>SBHD01000003.1 GCA_006226345.1 Bacteroidota bacterium
AACCCTCCAACCATCTAACCATCTAACCATCTAACCATCCTACTCCTGCCCCTGCTCGATAAGAATGGGTTGTTCGGTAGATGCAGCTTGCTCCGCTTTTTTCAATTGCTGTAGTATGAATACCAGAACGATAAGGACAATCACCGACAGGGCGATGATGTTACGCACAGGAAAGGGCTCACGGGTATGACGTCGAAACATAGCAGGTAGATATTTAACTGATGCGGTATTGCAGACACAGGCAAAGGTAAGGCAGGTACAGGTGGCTTAGTCCCTGAAAGGGCCGATTTGGCCTGAAGGGTAAGACTCAGCCGCTGTCACCGAGAAAAAAATGAAAGATTAAAGACTATCCGTAATCTGTTTGGGGAACAGAATACGGATAGTCATTTAAGCGTATTTTACTCAACTAAAAAATGCCCATACCATGACACCAAAAGCATATTATACCCTCGTACGCGATACCTTCCGCGCCCATGGAAAGCCCGATGTAGCCCAGGGACAAATGGCCTATATGCGGAACCAGTTTGATTATTTTGGCCTGAAAATGCCGGCCTGGACCGCCTTGACCAAAACGATCCACCAGACAAACGGCCTGCCCGACGGCGCTGATCTGATCGAACTTGCCCGTCTGTGCTACGAAGATGACCACCGCGAAATGCACTACTTCGCCCTGGAAACCGTCCAGAAAAAACTAAAAAAACAACCGGCAGAATTTATTGATTTCCTGGAGGAACTGATCCTGAACCGTTCCTGGTGGGATACTGTTGACTGGATCGCAAAACTGGTAGGCATGCACTTTGAACGATACCCGGATCTGATCGTGCCCGTCACCGAACGCTGGATGGCCTCCGGCGCATTATGGCTGCAACGGGTCTGTCTCATTTTCCAGCTTCGGTATAAGGACAAAACCGACACGGCACTGCTCTTTCGCTATATCCGGCAGGTGGCTAACTCAAAAGAATTTTTTCTGCAAAAAGGCGCCGGATGGGCCCTGCGACAGTATTCCAAAACCAATCCGGAGGCAGTCCGGCAGTTCCTCGCCGAAACGACCGTATCCCCACTGACCAGACGGGAAGGCAGCAAATACCTCTAACGCTCCAAGATCAGTATCCAACCAGCCGGGCCGTTCCGTCGGTATACACGACCACATACCATTGCCCGCGTTTTTCTCCATATTCCGGGAGCGGGACCGGGCGCCCCAGCAGATCATAACAGGCCAGGACTGACTTCGGAGCAGCCTGTCCGGCTTCCGAAATACTGCTTACCGGACAACCTGTATCCGGATCTGCAACGACAACCGGCTCCGAACCCAACATACCCGAACCATAATTGACCCAGACCTGATACGTCCCGGCATCGGATACCGGAATAGATGGCGAGGACGCGCCTGTCGACCAGGCATACTGGTCAAAACCGGCCGGAGCGGTCAGGAATAGTTGACCATTGCTTTGAGAACAGGTAACCTCCGGACGCTGAATATCATTTACCGGCAGATCAAATATGTGGGTCCGGTAGCTCATTACTGAGTCCTGAAAATAGGCTTCCACCAGCAGGGTCCCGGCATCATCTACCAGCACAAATGACGGGTCAGGCCGGAAAACGAAACCAAAATTGATCAGGTGGCGCCGGTCAGATGTGGTTTGGTGCCCACCCATAGATGAGCTGAACAAGGCTGGTGAATGGCGGTACTCCCAAACTTTGGTAGCCGTCCAGTTGATCGTATCAAGCCGGTATTCCACCGCCCGGGACTCCTTTGGAAAGGCCGCCATATTGGCATTATCAAACATGGCCAGGTTGCCGTTGGGCAGACGCCGCACATCATGTTGCCCGGAAAAGCCGGCGTCATTGACAAACGCAAAATCGGAATCTTTACCACCTAATACCCAAAGGATCGCACCGGTTTGCCGGTTGATCTTGTAAACGGCATCCAAATGGCGAAAGGATAACAAGAGGTGTCCATCCATGTCTTCTTCAATCGTGTTACCATGGCAATAATCATAATTTCCCGGGGCATACGGATATCCGCTGTAAGCATCTCCCGGATGAATATGGTCGTTGCTGTTCCATTGAAACAGCAGATTCTTATCCGCATCCAACTCCTGCACGACAAAGCCTACCGCATTGGTCGCCGCACTTCCGGGCAAGCCATTGAACAGGTACCCACTCAGGTCAATAAGTGTATCCCGGACCCCCGGAAGCAGATAAGTACCATCCCGGGAAAGTTGAAAATCATGGGCATCCGGCCGGACACCGTTCACTGTGGATACCGCCCCTGCCGGCTCGAACCCCGTATCCATCTGGTGAAATTCAATCGCCTGTGGATTCTGGAAGGAAATGAATTGATAGACCTGTGCTTCCGGCCGGTATTTAAAATCCGCCAGGTTGCGAACCGGTATCAACCGGTACCAGAATATATACCCTTTGGAGTCCAAAATGACCAGAGGGACAATATTTACATTGCCGGTTATCCGGAATGGCGTGGTCAGATAATACCCCTGGTAGCTGGTGTCGTGCAGCACAAATGTATAGGACGGCACCCACGGGGGCACCGGCCGGTTCGGGGTTTGGCCGGATAGCAGCGTTGCCCCGGCAAACAGGAGTGTGAAGAGCAGAATGAACAGTCTGGACATAGGCAAAAGCAGATACAGTCAGGCAAGATCAATAATAATAGGCGCCTTTGCGCGAAAAGGATTGCGCCTGCCATTTATTGGCAAAATCCGGAACAAAATTACGCCGAAGTTCAAAGATGTGTTTCGCAGGTTTATCCAACAAGAGCCGGCAGCGTACCAATATGGGAAAATCCGATCCAGGCATGCAGCGGTGTTGTAAGTCTGGCTATCTTGCTATTAATTCGTCACCAGCACAAAGTACCGGCATGAAACCCAAACTACTCCTTTTTACCACCCTTCTCATTTCAACCATATCCACAGCCCAGACATGGCAGTGGGCCACCCACCTGGGCACGGCTAAGGATGATGCTATTGGCAGCATCAAGATATCGATCAGCGATCAGATCATTCTGGCCGGCATCCTGGGGGATACGCTGCAATTCGGGAACAACCTCCTCGTTCCTCCTCCCGGCAACTACCGTTACGGGTTTGTGGGCAAATGCCTGTCTGACGGCACACCGGTTTGGGGCCGGGCGATCTACACCAACAAAGGCAACTCCGCTCAGAATTTTCTGTTTGGCTTTACTGTTTCGGCGACACCGGATAACGGCATTGTTTTATCCAGCCATTTTGCCGATACCATGATATTGGGAAACCAAACGCTGGTCGAAGCTGCAGGCGGCACATTCGTGGGTAAATTTGACAGCAGTGGCAACCTCCTTTGGGCGCGCAATTTCGGCCAGCCCAATGTGCCGGGCAGCAACAGCATGCAGCTTTCACCCAATGCGGTAGATGTTGATGGCAACATTTATCTGGCCTGTGCCTTCACGAATACTGCCCGGTTTGAGTCAGATACCCTCACCTACCCCAATGGCACCATCTATATCGTGAAGTATAACAAGGACGGTGAAGAACAATGGGTGCGGCAGTGCGGCCCGTCCAATGGCTGGACGCGCACATATGACCTGCAGGTGGATTACAGTGGTTACCTGTACCTGACCGGCACGATATCAAAAGATGCCGTATTCGGCACCGATACCCTTTCCGTGCCACCCACCCGGTCCATTGCCTACCTGGCCAAAATGGACAATGCCGGCAACTTTCTGTGGGCACGGAAAGGCGGAGCGACTACCAGAAATGATGTAGTGGGACAGATCGGTTCCACTACATACGGTACCAGCATTGCCACCGGTGATGCCGACCGCGTATATCTGACCGGCTTTTTTATGGACACCGTTCAGTTTGGAAACCAATCCCTTCAGCCACTTTGCGGTAATGACTATTGCACGAACTTCTTTCTGGCGGCCTGGGATAAATCGGGCAACTTCAAATGGGTCCGGCAAAGTTTGGCCGACAACTCCGGTGCCAATGGGATCGACCTGCTTACCGACCTCCCGGGGAATGTGTATGTGGCAGGAGGCTACTTCGACCAGATCAGTTTTGACGGACATACTGTATCGACCGACCCCGCCGTTATCAGCCCCGACGGTTTTATCGCCCGGTTTGATACGAACGGCATGTGCCAATGGATGATAGACCTCAACTTACGGACTGTGGGCATGCAACTGGAGGCCCGTTGTCCCAGCGCTGATATCCTGGTTGCACATGGATGGAAAGGAGACCCTGGTGACCTGGGTGGACTGGGCCTGCCCTTCACTACAGACTACCAGGGAATTATTGCAGCGCTGGCCACAGACTATGATTGCATGATTACCGGTACTCACACCACCCAAACCGGAGTAGCCAACCGGCTACACCTGTACCCCAACCCGGTTTCAAATATGCTGTATGTAACTATACCGGAAGGATATGAAAAAAACAGCCGGTTGTACCTGTACAATGCACCTGGTCAAATAATCCTGGAGCGGTCTGTTACAGAAGGGACGATGGAAATCCCGGTTTCGACATTGAATCCGGGGCATTATCAGGTAAAGGTCCGGCAAGATGGCAAGCCGGTCATGCAGGGCCACTTTATAAAAATGAAGTAAGGAATGTTCGGATTAGTTCGCCCATCCTCTGTTTAACCCAACTTACACTCTACCCCCAGCTTTTCCATTTCGGAGGCAAAGTCCGAGTCGGCATTCACTTTCCGTTTCACTGCCGCAAAGGCCAGAGCATTTTTATTGGTATGGTCGAGCAGGCGCATTTTCAGGATGTGCTTACCCTTATGGGCTTTGCAAACCTGGTCGAGTTGATCGAGCAGATCCGGGGTGAGCAGTTCAACCGGGATCTGCAAGGTGACCGAATTGATCTTGGAAGCGCCCACGGCCTCGAGCAATTCCACTTTTTCAGGACGGTATTCAAATTCCTCGCTGTTGTAGCGTTGGCGGTACATGCCCGTCAGGAACAGACAGTTCCCTTCTTCAAAAAAGTGTTTGAACTGCGCATAATCATTACTGAACAAGGCAATTTCCAGGTTGCCGGTATAGTCACTGATCGTGAAGCGTCCCCATCCGGTACCCCGCTGGCTGATGCGGTGTTCGGCCTTGGTAACAAACCCGGCAAGGTGTACTTTTTGCCCTTTGAACGTGTCGATCCGGTCGATACCGCAGGTAGTCAGGTTCTGGACTTCGAACTTATAGTCGTCCAGTGGGTGCCCGCTCAGATAGATCCCGATCACCTCCTTCTCGCGCTGCAACTTGGTCAGCAGGTTCCAGCGGTCTACCTTCGGAATAGCCGGATCGGGAATACTCACCGTATCGGACAGGTCGCCGAAAAGAGAGTTGGCTGACATGACCTTGTCCTCCTGAAAGGCAGCGCCATATTTGAGCAGGTTTTCGATAAAAGTGTCATATTTTTCCGTAGGAGCAAAAAAGCTGGCCCGGTGCAGGGCAATGTCCTGGCCATTTCCTTC
>SBHD01000297.1 GCA_006226345.1 Bacteroidota bacterium
CTGCCCGGCGATGTGTTTTATCCTGTAAAAAACGTGCAGTGGACAGGTGGCGAACAGGATAAAAGAAATCCGTTTAAAATACACCTGGACAACGTCAACGGTGGTGATGAACGCACCCTGACCTTGCGCTATACGCTGGAAGGGAATATAGTGGATGACGGAACAAATCCGGGGTTTAAAAAAGTACTGTTCTCTCACCAAAACCTCTTCCGCGAACCCATCAACCACGCCGTTACGGAGATCCGTTTGCCGGAGGTGGAGGAAGATGCCGTTTGCGAGATCAACACGAACGAAGACTTCGATACCCGGCAACTCCGCCGGCATATTGACGGGCGCTCCCTCTTTATTGAAACGACCAGCCCGATCATCGAGCACGATCTACTGTTTCAGCCTGCCTTCAGCATCCCGGCAAGGTCGGTTGCCGCTACGGATCTGGGCACGGCGCTCCGCCGTTGGTGGATGAATAACCAATTCCTGTTCTACCCTTTACTGATCCTGGGGTTCTTTTTCGGGTTGTGGTATAAAAAAGGCAAGGACCGAACGGTACCGGTTTACCCGCAATACTACCCGCCCGAGCACATGACACCGGCAGAAGCGGGCATTCTCATCGATGATAAACTGCATGAACGGGATGTGATCGCACTGATCCCGTATTGGGCGGCCAGGGGACATGTCCGGATAGAAGAAGTGGAAACTAAAATGTTGCTGGGCCTGCTGAAGGACACGGATTATAAATTCATTCAACTCAAACCCCTGCCTGAAACGGCTGCCAGTTATGAAAAAAAACTGTTTAATGGCCTGTTTAGTAGCAGCGGAAATGATGGAAGTGTAATGTTGTCCTCGCTGGAAAACACGTTCTACACCACGATGAACGCTGCCAAATCCTTACTGAAGGATAAAATCAAAAAGGACCGGCAATATGAAGGATGGGGCTTGAACGCGGGAATAGGGTTCAAGGTATTGGGTGTGATATGCCTGGTCGGGGCGGTCCTGACCGGACTGGTATCGTTGGAGGACTTCAATGACCCTTCTTTCTTTTCTATTGAAACGGCATGCAGCAGTGTTGTGCTCGGGATTGGCTTGCTGATCATTGGCCAGTACATGCCCAAAAAATCCCTGTTGGGCATGGAAGCGTACCAGCAATTAGCCGGTTACCGCATGTTTATGCAAACAGCCGAACAACCCCGCCTGGCACAACTGATAAAAGAGGACCCGCACTACTTTGATACATCCCTGCCCTTTGCGATGGTATTCGATATAGCCGATAACTGGTCTGAAAAATTTGAAGATCTGCAGGTTCCGCCGCCGGAATGGTACGGTTCCCGCTCCGGGCATTTCACCTCGCGACAATTTATGCGGCAATTCAGCCAGGCAACGCGAGACATTGGCAATACCTTTACCAGTACGCCCTCCAAGAGTGGCAGCAGTAGCGGGGGGAGTTTTAGTGGCGGCGGGTTCGGCGGCGGCGGCGGCGGGAGCTGGTAATCGGGCTATCGGGGGATTATGGGGTACACCTGCACACTGGTGAACAGCGTCTTTGGGCATCTGGAAACAGCGCAGTACAACCGGGGAACGATTGGAGGGGACCGGTTGGGGCGCTGATTTTCCCGGGTAGTTTCCGGTGCGGTTCTTGCTATACCCTGCACACACGATAAAACACTGCATGTTCCGTACAACCTTCACCCTGCTCTGCCTGTTCCTCTGCCTCGCACCAGCGTTCCTGCACGCCCAAAAACCACCGTTCCTTTCCCTTCAGCCGGCCGATACGTTGCATAAGCCGCGCCTTTGGGCCGGTGTCGGTACCGGCACGGTGCTGTACGGCGGCGTCCTGGTACTGCTCCACCGTGACTGGGTGGCCAGCGGCTCCACCAGCAGTTTCCATACCACCAACGACCTCGGCGACTGGAACCAGATGGACAAAATGGGCCATGGGCTTCTGGCGTACAATCAAAGCCGCTGGCTCTATGCCGGCGCACGCTGGGCAGGTATCCGACCACGTGCGGCGGCCTGGACGGGTTTTGCAGGCGGTCAGCTGATGATGGCTACCCTGGAAGTCTTCGATGGCTACTCTACACCCGGCGGTTTTTCCTGGAGCGACATGGGCGCCAACCTGCTCGGTTCCGGTCTGTTCCTGGCCCAGCAGATCGGCTGGGAGGAGCAACGGATCGCGCTGAAAGTGAGTGCCTGGCCGAAGGATTACCCTTCCGAACCCTTATATCCGATTTCTCCTGCCGGAAGCACCGGCTCTACAACCTTGCAAAACCGTTCCGACGACATATATGGAACCGGACTGGCCAGCCTTTTTTTGAAAAACTACAACGCCAACACCGTATGGCTATCCCTGAACCCGCATTCGTTTTTTCCGCAACGCGCAACCTGGCTCCCGAAGTGGCTGAATGTGGCCGTGGGTATGGGCGCTGACAACCTGTTCGCAGGCCAGGGTTACGAATGGAAAAACAATATCAACTGCATGGGCCCCGACTGTGCCATCTATGGCCTTGACTCAGCCCTGTACCCACGCACCCGGCAATTTTATCTCTCTTTCGACATCGACCTGACACGCCTTCCTGTCCAAAATCGGTTTTTGCGCCTGTTGGCCGGTGCGCTGAACATCATAAAAATACCGGCGCCGGCGCTGGAGCTGACGGACAGGGGAGACGTGCGGTTTCATGCATTGCACTTTTGAGGGAGGACCAGCCATAAATTTTGCACTTTTATCCCCTGGAAAAACAGCCATTAAAAGTAAAGGGGCCAATGCGATTCTACCTGTATACACTCGTCCTACTACTCATTTTTGTAGCCTGCCAGAGGCAAAAACACGTAACCGGAACAGATAAACCCAAACCCAACATCATCTACATCCTGGCCGACGACCTCGGATACGGCGAAGTGGGCGCATACGGTCAGACCAGGATCGAGACACCGAACATAGATGCCCTGGCAAAAGCCGGCATGCTCTTCACCCAACACTATTCGGGTGCGCCCGTTTGCGCACCGGCGCGGGCTGTACTGTTGACCGGAAAGCACCTGGGGCACGCCTATATCCGGGGCAATGATGAATGGGCCCAACGCGGAACGGTCTGGAAGTACAAAGCCGCTATCCGGGATTCTACCCTGGAGGGACAACGACCGCTGCCCGAGCATACCGTTACACTTCCCAGGCTATTGAAGAAAGCAGGATATGCCACGGGTATGGTCGGCAAGTGGGGATTGGGCGCGCCACACACAGCGTCTGTCCCTACCAAAATGGGCTTCGACTACTTTTTTGGTTACAACTGCCAACGGCAGGCCCATACGTACAACCCTGTACACCTCTATGAAAATGAGCACCGGGTCTGGCTCGGCAACGATACGCTTCCGCCCTCCACCGGGCTCACCAAAGGCGAAGACCCGTTTGACCCGCTAACCTACCGGAAGTACAACCAGGCCGTATACGCGCCAACCCTGATGTTTGAAAAACTGATGGGCTTTGTGGAGCAGCATAAAACCCGCCCCTTCTTCCTGTACTGGGCCTCTCCGATCCCGCACCTGCCGCTGCAGGCACCTGAAAAATGGGTGCAGTATTACGTGGACAAATTTGGTGAAGAGCCCCCCTATTACTACGTGGAAGGAGAAACCCGCGGCAGTTATTACCCCGCCCGGTACCCGCATGCCAGCTATGCTGCAATGGTTTCCTACCTGGACGAAAACATCGGAAAACTGGTGGCTTACCTGAAAAAAGAAGGGCTGTACGACAATACACTCATCGTCTTTTCTTCAGATAACGGCCCGAGTTATACCGGCGGAACGGACTCGCCCTGGTTTGACAGCGGTGGCCCTTTTAACAGCGAATACGGCAGGGGAAAAGGGTTTTTATATGAAGGCGGGATCCGGGTTCCGATGATCGTCTCCTGGCCCAAAAAAGTCAGGGCGGGCACTACCACCGATCACATTTCCGCTTTTTGGGATGTGCTGCCTACGCTTTGTGAAATAGCCCATGTGGAATCCCCTCCGGACACCGACGGCATCAGTTTTTTAAATACGCTTACCAAGGACAGCCGGCAACGCCAACATGAATACCTGTACTGGGAATACCCCGAGTACAACGGGCAGGTGGCCGTGCGCCTGGGCGACTGGAAAATACTCTGGAAAGACATCCAAAAAGAAAATAAGGAAATCGAACTCTACGACCTCAAAGCGGACCGCGCGGAACAACACAACCTGGCCGGAAAACACCCCGAAATCGTTGAAAAGTTATTGGAGATCATAAAAAAAGAACACTATACACCGGAAATTGAACGGTTCCGGATGGAGGGGCTGGAAGCGGTTTCCCGGAACAAGTAAGGCCCGGGATAACCGATAATAGCAGCAGTAATCCGGCCTGCTTTAATCCGATGGGAGGTATTGCAGGAGCAAATTAAAAAACTGGTCCCGGTGCTTTTCGCCCTCTTTACTGATAGGCAATGCCCGTTTGCGCAATTTGGTAAACCAATTGGCAGTATGCGCGGTAAATTCCGGGTCCGTGGTATGCATAAAATTCGGATTATCAAATGTCACAAAAGCCATCCGGCCACCTTCCCATTCAAGCAATACGGTGATATTCGTATGGGCAATTTCGTTGTGGTAGAGCGTAAATGCACCTGCATTGGGATCCACCGGGACATCGGGGCTGAATTTCAGCCCAAGTTTGGCCATTTCCTTTTGATGTTGTACCAATTGTCTGACCTGCCTGCGGAGCAGGTGCATATCATCCGGCCGGGCAAAAGCCCCGCTTTCTGCACAATAATTGATGGCATTGAGGGTGTTTTGCAGGATACTGGCTGGCCATAACTCTATGCTTGGCAACTGGTTATATCCGTCAATGATAGCTTTGCGTAAAAACGCTACGCGCCGGCTCGCTGTAATCATTTCGGCGCGGAATGGCTGGTCCTCCCATTCCGGAATTTCCCAGGTTGTACGGTTCCACATGTACAATTTGAAGGCAAATAGCTCGGGGTAATGCAGGTAATGAAAGATAGGGATCTCTTCCGTGGAGTAGTGCAGCTGGGCATTGGGCAGGGTATTGGCCCACTGGAGCAACTCCTGTAGTGTGCTCAGATACTGCTCCACATGCACAATAGGTTTCCGCATAGCCGGGTATTCGAATGTTACGACTCCTTTTTGCGGTTGTAAAAGGCTGTCCAACGGCTGCCGGTATTTTTCAGTCAACAAGACAATTTCATGCATATTTAGCAATGTTTCGCCCTTGAGGCGCTTGTAAACGGCGCCCAAGCCGAGGTGCAACACTGCCGCCAGATCGTGAGCGGTGGCTCCGCTCTTTTGAATGCGCTCAAAAAGCGCGAGCTGAACTTCCTGTGCAGTCTTCATGTCGTCCGGTTTTTACTTTACGGCAATAGCAAATGTAGTGATTTCATCCTGTGTGAAAAATGAACTGCCAATCCTGGGAAAATGCTTCCGTTCAATCAAATTTTTTTAGTCTACTTTACCGATGATAGACTTCTCTGCCGGCCTGGAGTTGAACGGATGCCGATATTTGCACTACCCCCGAAACACGAATCCGGACAATATCTGAAATGCCCCGCCCGAACCGGGATCAACAGCTGTTTAAGGCCGCTCAAAGGTACTTTAGTTGGAATAAAAGTACCTTTAACCAGCACGATATACGCATGCCGGATTTACCCTCAGATGGTTAATTGGTGCTAAAAAATACGAGCATATTTTTCACTAAACCCGACTCTGTTTTTAATTATCTAACGCAATACAGTGGCCGTTATGAAAACAATACAATATTTCCGACTACCCCTCGCCAGTTTCCTTGTCCTGCTCATGATCACTACTACCCTGAGCTGTTACAGCCGCAGGCCCTTGCAAAAAACAAGGCTCTCCACCTACAGCCTTGAAAACAAGGAACTTATTGCCATCGATGCTGCCGCACCGGAATCAAAGATGTGGTTACTATCCAATGTCGTGATGGAGGATGATGCCCTTACAGCCCATTTTTTTAAGCTAAGTCCGGATTATATAAAAAATATTGCCTCCATTAATACCAATATAGAAAAAGGCGCCAATAGAAACAAGGTGCTGCTTTATGTTAATCCTTCGACGGCCCAAACGTTTACCGATGCGTTTGACGCCCGGCTTGAATTCAGTGATCTAAGCAAGATCGAAGTCTTTAAGTCCGATGGAGTAAAAGTAACTTTCGCCGTCATAGGGGGGGTAATTGTATTAGGTGCCCTTCTCCTGGTTATTATCTGTAATTGCCCGAGCGTGTATACCGAAACCCCTGATGGTCCGCAACTCGCCGGTGAATTGTATTCAGGTGCTGCCTATCCGCAGTTGGAACGGCACGACTGGCTGGGGCTCCCTCTTCTGGAGGCCCGGGATGGACAATATGCCATGACCCTCACCAATGACCTATATCAAAACCAGCACACGAACCTGCTCGAGCTCGAGGTGCTGGATGGGCCTCCGGGCACCCAACCGTTGTACGACAAATACGGCCGGCTCCATACTATCAGCGCTCCCCAGCCCCCCATTGACGCTAATGATGTTTCCGGGAATACAGTACTGGACCAGGTACTTTATAGCGAAGACGGACAAATCTTTCAGGGCGACCTTAACAATCAGCGCGCAGATGCTACGGAACGCCTCAGCCTGCGTTTCCCCAAACCCAAAGGCGCCCAACAAGCCAAATTGGTGCTTCGGGCCAAAACCAACTTTTGGCTGGACTACACCTTCTACGAATTTCAAGATGAATTAGGCGTTTACGGTCCGAAAGTCCGGGAGAAATACCTGAAAAAATCAGCAGCAGAAAACATGGCCTGGATGGAGCGCCAAAAAGTGCCGCTGGCCGTCTCGCTTGAAACCCGGCCCGGACGCTGGGAAAAAGTGGACTATTTCAATGTGGTTGGCTCTCTGGTCTACAGAAGCGATGTATTGCCAATAGATCTCTCCGGAGTGGAAGGAGATGAGGTGCATTTGCGCCTGGAATACGGATTTAATTTTTGGGAAATCGACCAGGTGGTACTTGATTACTCTCCGGATGTGCCACTCACCCGACATCGCTTGCAGGCCTTGTCCGCCACTACGGAGTCAGGTGAAGATGTAGCGCCGGCGCTGGCCAACGATGATGATCAGTATTACGACCAGCCCAATATCGGCGATGCGGCGGTCCTCAAATTTGCCGAGCCGCCACTCCAGCCCGGTCAGGTGCGCAACCTGATCCTGCATGCCAAAGGGCACTATGAGATCAAATTCGAACCCGCCAGTGGCCGCCCCGGGTATTTCGAATTGAAACGCTGGGAAAAAGAAAATGCCCTTCCCCGTTTGTCGCGGGAACGCTGGATAGAATTCCGGAAGTTGACGCTGCAAGACGAGAAGGCGCAAAAGTGAATAGATCGTATATCTGATTAATGAAGGTTCCAACTTCCAAAATGCTTTTGGATATCGAAGCATAAGTTTTAAACCGCCTGACAATGAAAACGGATCAATTGCACAAACCAGCAGTTCACAATATATCCGGCTGGCGCTTCCGGCTACTGGAGCTGCGTTTTCTGCGCCAACTGGTCCGGGTAGCTTTTAGGATTTACCCCACCCGGGGTGCAGCCTGGCAAGCTATCCGCCGACAAGTCAGCGCCCATTTGGCCTACCGGCGTATTTGCCAGTTGACTAAAGCGGTACGCATTGGGGAGCGCATTTTTACGCACACCTCCTTTCCGCACCTCAATGGTGCGGCCGGCCAGGTGCTGGCATCCAATGAATTGCAATACAACTTACCTATCCCGGGGCGTCGTCCCGGGTTAAATAAGTTGCTGCTGGCGATCACCAAGAAATGCTCGTTACAATGCGCGCACTGCCTTGCATGGGATGAGCTCAATGGCCGGGAAACCCTGGCGGCAGCAGATGTATTGGATATTATCCGAAAATTTCAGGCCGGCGGGCTGGCTACGGTTGAACTGAGTGGCGGCGAACCACTCAACCGCTACCAGGACCTCCTCCGGATCGTACAGGAAAGCAATACCGGGCAAACCGATTTCTGGCTGATCACCTCGGGTTACCGCCTGACCGCCCCGCGCGCACAGGCCCTGCGGGATGCCGGATTGGTTGGTGTAGCGATTAGCCTCGATCATTGGGATGCAGCCGCCCATGATCAGTTTCGCGGCCTCGAAGGTAGTTTTGAATGGGCCCGGCAAGCGGCACAGCACGCTACGGAGGCAGGCCTCGCGGTTTGCCTGGCCCTGACCCCCGTTCGCGCGTTCTGCACCCCTGAAAACCTGTGGCACTATGCCCGGCTCGCCCGCGACTGGGGGGTACACTTTATCCGTATTCTGGAGCCCCAGCCAGTGGGGCATTTTGCCGGACAGGATATTTCACTCCGCCCTGCAGATATCGCTGTTCTGGAAAATTTTGTCCGAAAAATCCATCGGGAACCCGCATACCGGGACTATCCCATTATAGACTATTATGCCCCTCATCAACGACAGTCGGGCTGCTCCGGCGCCGGTATGCGGTTTTTATACGTCGATACGGACGGAGATATGCACGCTTGTCCTTTTTGCCAGCATAAATGTGGAAGCGCCGTGCACGAAAGTGTGGAAACGGGTATTGAGAACATGGCCCTGGCGAGCGGTTGCCACCGTTATAGTCCGTTCAGGACGGTGGAATAACACACACTTCAAACGAATGAAAATGACAACACAAGATCAAGTACAGATAGAACGCCTCATCCGGATCAGCAAACAAAAACCGCTGTTTCCGGAGACCTTTATCCCCTGGGACCTGGAGGAGGCTGAAGAGCACCTGCTTTTGCCGGATTCGCTGGTTTCGTTGTCCGGGCACCCGGTTTACCAGACCTTGTCCAAAGCACAAAAACGCGAACTGGCCCGTCGGGAAGTAGTGCAGGCTATGTACGCCTATGCCTGGTCGGAAGGCTTGTTCTGCTTTTTTATGAACCGTTATATCCTGCATCGGTTGCCCGACGACCTGGAGCGCCGCTTTTTATTGCGGGAAGTGCAGGAGGAGTCGCGGCATCAGGAAATGTTTGCCGCCACGATCGAAAAGTTGGGGAGGCGTCCGGTGCCGGTCAACCGTTTTCACCGGATCGTAGCCAGTCTGACAGTGAAATTTTTTCCGGCCGATCTGGCCTTTATGTCCTGTTTGGCAGTAGAAATGATGGCCGATCGCTACGGTGACCAGTTGCAACATACACCCGGGACCTACCCGGTGTTGCAAAAGGTGGCGCAGTTGCACAACATCGAAGAAGCGCGGCACATCCTGTTTACCAAAGCTTTGCTCAAAACGTACACCGAGCGGGCCGGTTTTTGGCGCAGCACGCTATATAGCCTGGTGGTATTGCTCAACATGCGTTTTTTTCAAAGTACTTACGTGCGCACGGATATCTATCGCGCTGTTGGAATTGACCACCCGAACAGGGTGCGGCGGCAGGCTTTCGCCGACTACCAGGCACGCTTTGCCAGCGAATGCCTGGGAACAATTCGCGAGCTCGTTCACTCCTTCAACGGGTTTAATGCCCTTACCCGCCCGCTTTGGCGTCGAATCCTAAAAGTTGAACCATGAGAAAATCAAAAATAGCGGACCTCTCGGTGTATTTGCCCGAACGTGTTGTCCACAACCGGGAGCTGGAAAAACGGCTGGTAATACCCGATAAAGAACTGCCGGATAACATTTTTGAGCGGTTGTTTGGTGTGCAGGAGCGCCGTTTTGCAGCCCCGGATGAGCAGGTTTCGGACCTGGCAGTTCAGGCCGCACGCCCCATTGTAGATCGGGTTGGCGCCGGGCAGATCGGGTTCCTGATTTTTGCCTCGGCATGTGCAGACCTGATCGAGCCGGCTACGGCCAATATTGTACAGCACAAACTCCGCCTGCATTGTCCGGCTATGGATGTAAAAAATGCCTGTAACAGTTTCACTACCGGCTTGATGACGGCCAGCAGTTTTATCGCTGCTGGTATGTGTGATCATGTTTTGGTCGTGAATGGCGAAAAACTTAGCGATGCTATTCGGCCGGAAATAAACACCGAAGAACAACTCTGCCGGCACATCGCTGCTTTTAGCCTGGGCGATGCGGGCGCTGCAGCCCTGGTGAGCCGTTCGGATGAAGCCAGCGGTTTCCACTTTCAACGCTTTATGACATGGGGCGAGCATTGGCAACTTTGTACCATCCCGGGTGGAGGATCCATGTTTCCCCACGATCCGGATATGAATTATTTTGAAGGCCATACTGCCGGATTGAAAAATGTGATGGCCACAGTTGGTGACGCTTTTTTTCACAATTGCCTGCGCGAAGCCCACTGGGCGCCCGATGATATCCAGCATTTGTTTTCCCACCAGGTATCTGCGGAGTCGTCGCGTATTATTGCTCAAATGACGGGTGTTTCATCGACGAAAAACGAAGAAGTGTTCAGGTATTATGGTAATACTGCGGCTGCATCCATACCCCTGGCTATGCACCAGCGCCTTCAACGCGGCGACATCCAAAAAGGCGATAAAATAGCCCTGCTTGGACTGGCTGCCGGAATAAGTGTATCACTCCAGTTGATGGTTTGGTAAACATTACTGTTTTCAGACAACTTGCCACAGCTGGATTCGAGCTGGCTTTTGCCGGAAATGCTGTATCTTCAAACAACACCCTATGACTCTGATCGATCTCCTCCGACAGCGCCCACCCGAAACCCCGGCCCTGGTGGAGGCCGGAAACACGTTGACGATAAGCGCTCTTCTGGCGCAAAGCGAACGGCTGGCTGCAGGCTTGCAGGCTTTGGGTGTCCGGCCAGGCGACACTGCTGTACTGGCCACCCAGCCCAATGCCGGTTTTGTAAAAATCGTGTATGCTGCCCTGCTTTGTGGCCTGAGGCTGGCTATTATCGATCCTGGTATGGGCCGCGACAATTACCGGGAAAAACTCCGGCAACTACAGCCTCAGTGGGCCTTTGTCGATTCGCGGCTGCTGTTGTTGCAGGAACACCCCGTGCTGCGCAGTCTGTATTTCCGGTTATCCAAAAACGGGATGTATTTTCCCGCAACACCCGGTCTGCACATGATTTCTACCGGCCCTTGGATGCCACTTTTTCAACAGCATACACCCTTGCGCCGGCTGGAGGAATACGCTCCGCCCATTTCGCGGGCAGTTGTTCCATTACCTCCTGAAGCAGCGTTCATGATCACATACACCTCCGGGACAACCGGAGTACCTAAAGGCGTTGTGCATACGGCCGGGGCACTTCAGGACAGCATTAGTCAGATCAGCGCCCTCCTGGGTGGCGGGCACAACCAGCGGCTGGCCACACACCTCCCGCATTTTGTCCTGATCGGGCTGAATGCCGGGGTTGAGGTGTACCTTTGGAAATATGCCGACAGCCCGACTGAAAAATTGCAGTTTATCCGAAAACATCAGATAACGACACTCTTCTCCCCGCCCTGCGATTATCTGCCTTTGATCGAATACTGTGCGCAAAACGACTGCCTGTTGCCTGATTGCCTGCAACACTTGTTTTTTGGCTCGGCTCCGGTGTACCGCTCGTTTTTGGAACGCCTGCTTCCGGTTTTGCCGGAACATGTGCGCCTTACCTGCCTGTATGGCATGACGGAAAATCTTGTTGTAGCTACTATTGATGGCCGGGAAAAAGCTGCATATCCTACCTCAACGGGCGATATACTCGGCCGCCCTGTACCCGGTGTGGAACTACGTATTGCGCCCGACGGTGAAATCCTGGTCCGCTCGCCTCAGCTGTTTGAGCGCTACCTGCATTTAGCAGGACGCGATGCCTGGCATGCCAGCGGTGACCTGGGGTATATTGCCCCCGATGGCCGCCTCGTGCTTACCGGCCGGAAAAAAGACATGATCATCCGACGCAACTTCAACCTGTACCCGGGCTTGTACGAACCGACGATCAACCGTATTTCCGGTGTGACCGAATGCGCCTTTATCGGTGTTTATGATGAAAAAAAGCAAGACGAATGCGTCGTACTTTTTGTCGAAACATACGCCCCCTTGACAGAGCCGGCATTGCGCCGCGCACTGGAATCCGGCGCGTGCTCTATCGACCAGGAAGCCTGGCCGGATTATATTTATTTTGAAAAATTACCGCGCAGCGGGCGACAAAGTAAAGTTGATAAGGCTACTTTGCGCAAGCGGTTTTCAGAAAAACCGGAGGTGTTTCAAGTTAGCAGCCCGGTATAGGTTGCAGTTGGCTGAATCATAAGTATACGCGCCGTAGATTACCTTTTTACCGCATAGGCACCAGGATGCCAGTTTTGAGATGGGTTCAAGCAACGTTTTATAAAAAATACCAAACTCTTGTCTGATAAGAAACTTTTCCTCACCGGCGCCACCGGATTCATTGGTTCCTGGCTGCTCCGGGATTTCGCGGCCCAGGGCTGGACAGTACTGGCTTCCGGAAGAAGCCCTGCACCGCCGGCTTTGTTACCCCTGGCCAGGTATGTAAGGGCCGATATTTGTCAGCCCATACCTCCTGTACAGGCGGGTGTTGTTATCCACTCCGCGGCGCTGGCATCTGACCATGCTCCGCTGTCCACTCTGCTGCAGGCAAATCTGGAAGGTACCAGGCAGGTGTATTCAGCCACCCGCGCTTGTCCGGTGTTCATCTATATCTCTTCCAGTTCGGTGTATGATAACCGGACTACAGAGCACCGGGAAGATGAATTGCCCTTGCGCGTTGGCGATAAATACCCGCTCCTTTCGCCCTATGGGCATTCCAAACGGTTGGCAGAAGATTGGTTGCTGGAGCAGGATTGGCGGGAACGCACCCTGATCATCCTTCGCCCAAGGGCGGTATACGGCCCTGGAGACCGGCTTCTTTTACCCCGGTTGACAAAACTGGTGCGAGCGGGGCGGATTATTTTACCCGGGTCAATGCGTATACCGATATCGCTGACGTATGTCGGGAACCTTGTGGATGCAGTCTGGAGCAGCGTAAAATTTGCCCATGCGCAACCCGGTGGTACGCACATATTTAATGTGGCGGATGCCCGACCCTATGATCTTCGGGAAGTCACAACCCGGTTGTTGTCAGCGGTATACAACAACGCATCCTTGCCGGTGGTTGAAATTCCCTGGCCTGTAGTATCGTTCCTTACCAGTCTGCTGGAATATATACCTCTGACCACTCCTTTGAGCCGTTTGGGGATGGCAAGTGTATCGCAACCCAATGTACTGAACCTGGAAAAGTCAAAATCAGAACTGCCTTATCAGGCCAACAAGCGTATCTGGGACGTATTACCCGAGATCCGGACTTGGGTGGACCAGGTAGGTATAACAGCGGTACAGGCAGCTGACAGTACGCTCCCCTGGACCGTTTAGTGCTGATATTTTAGGATCAACGCCTCTTTTGGGGGAAATCAACACCTGGCGGTCGAAATCGGGCGTTGTTTGTTTTCTGCCTTTGAAGGGTATCGCCTGTGGTGCTGTACGACTGGCGCGGGCAAACAGCAGAAAAGTGAAGCGAAAAACTTATTCCTTCCAGTTATTTTATATCCCGGTGAAAAAGCAACTATGTGTATGCTAATACTGTTACATTAGGGTTCCTTTCCACCATAGTTATATAAAAAATTAAAATGACTTACATTTATTATATCGCACCACTGGTGCTGATTTTCTTTTGGGGTATCAAAATTATCCGACCCACGCAACGAGGCTTATGTTTGAAAAAATGATGGGCTTCGTGGAGCAGCATAAAGACGGCCCTTTCTTTTTATACTGGGCATCAACCATTCCGCACCTGCCGTTGCAGGCCCCTGAAAAATGGGTCCGGTATTACGTGGATAAATTTGGCGAAGAGGAACCCTATTACTACGTGGAAGGCGAGACCCGGGGTAGTTACTACCCTTGTCGCTACCCGCATGCCACCTATGCAGCCATGATATCCTACCTGGATGAGAATATTGGCAAACTGGTGGCCTGGCTGAAGCAGGAAGGCCTGTACGATAATACCCTGATCCTTTTTTCTTCCGACAATGGACCCAGTTATACCGGCGGCACAGACTCCCCCTGGTTCGACAGCGGCGGCCCCTTCCGGAGTGAATACGGCAGGGGAAAGGGGTTTGTGTACGAAGGCGGTATCCGGGTGCCGATGATCGTTTCCTGGCCTGACCGGGTCAAGGCTGGTTCCACATCTGACCACATCTCGGCCTTTTGGGATGTATTGCCCACCCTTTGTGAAGTGGCCCGTACGGATATTCCCGAAGAAATCGATGGAATCAGTTTTTTACCGGTCCTGACCGGTGCCGGCCAACCACAAGAGCATGAATACCTGTACTGGGAATTCCCGGAATACAACGGGCAGCTGGCCGTGCGGATGGGTAAGTGGAAAATACTCTGGAAGGAGATCAAAAAAGGGAATACGGAGATTGAATTGTACGATCTGGAGACGGACCCGGCAGAACAACATAACCTGGCGGAAGCGCATCCTGAAATGGTAGAACAGCTGTTCCGGATTGCCAAAAACGAACACCGTACGCCTGAAGTGGAACGGTTCCGGATAGAGGCACTGGAAAATTTGTGCCGGCAGTAGCGGGTGCTTCACCTGGTATAAAAAACTCCGCCCCACCCGGGTGGTGGAGCGGAGCAGGAGGGGTTTATGCTGGTCCGGAACTAGATCCGGATCGATTTATCCGCTTTGCCGGTGCATTTCGCTGGTACGCAATTTGCCGGTACGCATTTGGACATATCACATTTGGAGGGGTCGCAGTTTTTGGGATCGCAGTTTTTCGGGTTGCAGTTCATTTTTGCGGGGCTGGCTCCCGGGGCAGTGCCGGGGTCAGTCAGGCTGGCGGGCAGAACGAAGAATTCCTGGCTGCTGGCCGTGGCGGTGCCGGCGCAGCTGGCTTTGGTTTTTGGTGCCGGGGTTTCCTGGCTTACCGCAGCGGCTTTTACACTGCCGGCATCTGCTTTTGCGGAATTGCAGATCGCTTTACAGGCAGGCGAAGGGTTGCAGGATTGAGCGGCCAGGTGGTTGAAGCTACCCCAGATCAGGAACAGCGCGGGAAGGAAGAATACTTTTTTCATGTAACAGGAACTAGTTTGTTCATTCGCCCGGATCCGCCGGGCTGGCAGGCAGTTACTGTTGCTTGCAACCGCAGTGCAAAAGTGACCCGGCCGGAGCGGGATGGCTGTTTTTCAGCCGTTAGTCACCTGTTAAGTACCTGTTAAAAGGCTTTCAGGACGCGCCAGAAGGTCGCTTTTTTGTGCCGGCAATCCCGTTTTATATGAAACGACACACCATTTTCTGGCTGATCGGTGCCGCAGCGATCGCCATTCTGGGACTTATTGCCATCCAGGTTGTCTGGATGCAGCACTCCCGGAATTTGTTGGAAGAACAGTTCAACAACCGGGTCAATATGGCCCTGTGTTCTGCAGTGGAGCGCGTAGCGGCCAATCCTGTCCAATCGGACGAGGTTCGCGCCTGTTGTGCGGCTCCCAATGCCGTCTGTGAAGACGGTACTGACCTGATCCGGGATCAACCGGAAATGGCGAGCGCGCTCTCGGAAGCACTTCGGTTCTATCAGATCGACCTGCCCTACCGGATGGCCCTGGTCAGCCGCGACAGTGTTGCCGATGCTGCGGCGCCCCGCTATTCCTGTTCGCTGGTGCCGGTACTGGAGGACGATACGCACGTCCTCCAACTCGAGTTTGAAGGCAAAGCCGAATATTTCCTCGAGCAGATGGGCCTGATGATCACGGCCTCGGTGAGTATCCTGATCTTCATCTGTATCATTTTCGGGCTGGCAACCTATTACCTGCTCCGCCAAAAGCGGATGAGCGATCAAAACCGGGACTTTTTCAACCACATGACCCATGAGTTCCGGACACCGCTGACCAATATCCGGCTGGCCGGCAACCTGTTGGTGCGGAAAAATCCGGCACTGGCCGGCAACCAGTACCTCGACATCATCCGCCACGAATGCAACCAACTCTCGCACCAGGTGGAAAATGTACTCCACCTGGGCGGCCTGGAAAAAGGGAAATACCAGCTCAAGTCTGAACCAGTGAACCTGCGCCAACTGACCGATGAAGTCGTGGCCGGCATGGAATTGCAGATCCGGGAAAGCGCCGGAGTTGTGGAGGTGGAGCCCGTTCCGGATGACTTGGTCATCACCGGCGATGCATTCCACCTGGGCAACGCCTTTCGCAACCTGCTCGACAATGCCCTTAAATACAGCGGAACCGAGCCGCGGGTCCAGATCGGTTTTCAGGCTGCCCCGGACGGGTGCCAGGTGAGTTTTACTGACAACGGCGCCGGGCTGAGCGATAAAGACCGGCAGAAGATCTTCCGTAAATTTCACCGCTGTGAAAGCGCCCTGCGGTCAGGTAAAAAAGGCTTCGGCCTCGGCCTGGCCTATGTCAAGAAGATCGTCGAGTTGCACCGCGGCCAGATCGCCGTCAGCAGTCCGAACGGCAAAGGCGCACGTTTTGACCTCTTTTTTCCGAATACTAAATAATCCGGTACCTGCCCTATGTTTAACGATAAACGTATCCTGCTCGTCGAAGATGACCTCAACCTGGGTCTGCTGCTGATGGATTACCTGGAATCCGAGGGCTTGCAGGTCACCTGGCGCCGCGATGCCCTGAGCGGACTGCAACAGGTACGCCGTCAGCACTACAACCTGTGTATTCTCGATGTGATGATGCCGGGCATGGATGGCTTCAGCCTGGCCAAAAACCTCCGTGACCTGTACCCCAACCTGCCGTTCCTGTTCCTGACCGCCCGGCTGTTGCAGGAAGACAAACTGAAGGGGTATGACCTGGGCGCGGAAGACTATGTGACCAAACCTTTTGATGAGCACGAACTGCTGTGCAAGATCAAGGTCATTCTCCGGCGGTATGCTGCCGATGTACAGGAACAGGCGCCGCAGGTACCCCAGCAGATCGGCCGTTATCATTTTGATGCATCGCGGCAGGAACTTATCCTCGACAACCAGGTAACCCGGCTCACAGAAAAAGAGAATGAGGTGCTGCGCCTGTTGTGCCAGAACCAGAACAGGATCCTGCGCCGTGACGAAGCGGTGGAACAGATCTACGGGAAGTACGACTACTTCCTGGGGCGCAGTTTCGATGTGTTTATCTCCCGGCTGCGCAAGATGCTGAAAGCCGACCCCAAGATCAGCATCGACAATGTATTCCGGGTGGGGTTTATCTTGAATGTCCGGGAATAAACGGGTAGGGGCGCAGCTCCTGTTGGCAGGATGTATTGCGGAATACTTTTTGCTTACTATTAACCTGTGTTTTCGATAGCACCCCACTGGATAAAGCCGCAGCGCGGCGCAATATTTGTAGAAAAGTATTTTATAGGCTTTAGGTGTAGCGCACCGGAACATGTTGCCGGTGCGCTGCACCTTTTTCCCGGGCTCCTTCCAATTGCAACAAATATGGCGCGGCGCTGCCGCTAAATATTTGATTATTAGCCTGCCAGGGGTGATCTGTCTAAAACTCATGTTACTTTTATCCCTGCGATATCAGCCAAACGAAAATAATCAGTCAAAACGATGGACCCACAGACGCTAAAAGACGAGATCCGGAAACTGATCGCGGCGAACCAAATAGAAGAAGCTATAGAACGGCTTGCCAGCGCGCAATTCAGTGCGCTCGACAAACAACTAATCGTACTGAACAGCCAGTATAACCGGGTCAGGGAAGAGATGCGGCTCAATCTGATCTCCAAAGATGAAGGGGAGCGCCGGATGAATACCATCACCATGGCACTCATCGATCTGTCGGAAAAGATCGGCGAAAAGCCGGGCGTCTTGCCGGATCATTTGCCTGGAGTGAAATGGACGAAGGGCCGGTTGGTATTGGTGATCCTGGTGCCCTTGCTGGTAATTGCCCTATATGTATTTTTCAACGTTCTAAAGCCGGATCCGGCAGAGCAACCAACAGCTGGTGAAAGTGCAGAAGTTGCCGAGCAACAGGCCGTTAATAATCTGGGTAATGATAGTATGAAAGCTGTTGACCAGCAGGCCGACAACAATCTGGTTGTGGAAAAAGTGGATCCTATTGCCCTGCAGATTCAGGCACTTATCCAAAAACAAACCGAGTGGTTAAAAAAACTCCCGGAGCAGCCGGTAGCGGCATATTTTTTTAATGGCGACAGTCTGGATGCCAAAGGTGCGTTTCATCCGGCGATATGTACGGCAAAGTCAAAAACAGATGTTGAAGAGAATGCACTGCAAAGGGCATATTACTGGTTTGATGGCAAAATGGCGCATATACAACTGCCGGATATTTTGAAGGCGGAGGATATTAAGCGACCCTTTTCCATTGCCTGTTGGGTCAATCTGGAAAAGGGTTCCGGCGCTATTTTCGGAAATTATGTATACAGTAAAGGGGATAAAAGCCAAGTGGTGGCTAACTACCATTGTCTGGAGTTGGAGGGCGGTTGCCCGCTTCTAAAGGAGTTCAAGCAACCATTGTCAGGAAAGCCGACAAACTGTTTGGAATTGGGGGAATGGACGCATTTGGTTGTTGGCAGAGAGGCTGGAAGAGACTTTTTATACATTAATGGGAAAAAGCAACTCCTGGATAACCTGATCGATGAGCGCGCAAGACTTATTACTGAAACTGCTGCAAACGTTGCATGGCAAACGATTCTTATAGTCAAAGGGCCAACGTATTCTTTTATCGGGGGGCACCCAATTGGGGAGTACAAATCCGGTAATTACGAAGTCGGCAATTCGTTCAAAGGCGGTCTGGATGACCTCTTTATTTTTGACAGGGCAATAAGCCCGCAAACCGTGTGGCAACTCTATTTGGGGCACGACGGGCAGAAGTAGTAACAAGGCTTTTTCCGGTCTGAATCTGGCACGCTTTCCTAACCGGAGGACCCCTCTTTGCCCCGGTTGTTTTCGATGACAAATATCACCTCCGGCACTGAATCTATCCCTTGGTGGCGGTTTGCGTAATGCTTTTATTGCCTGCCACCAGCTACCGTATGTGCGCTGGACTGCTCGTATTTCCCCGGGCCTGCCCTACCACCACATCTCAAATCTTTTAAACGGTAAAACCATGACCAACATTGAGAATCAGGAACTCAAGAAATTCATGTCGGGGTTGAAAAAACGCAACCCGGGCCAGGCAGAATTCCAGCAGGCTGTACAGGAAGTAGCCGAATCGGTCTTACCCTTCATTAATGAACACCCTGAATACAAAAAAGCCCAGATCCTGGAGCGGCTGACCGAACCAGACCGGATCATAATCTTCCGGGTTTGCTGGGAAGATGACAAAGGAAATATTCGCACCAACCGCGCCTGGCGGGTGCAGTTCAACAACGCGATCGGTCCGTATAAGGGCGGTTTGCGTTTTCACCCCTCGGTAACCACCAGTGTGCTCAAATTCCTCGGGTTTGAGCAGATATTCAAAAACTCGCTGACCGGTCTGCCCATGGGTGGCGGTAAGGGGGGCGCCAATTTCAACCCCAAAGGCAAAAGCGACCGGGAAGTGATGCGCTTCTGCCAGTCGCTCATGACCGAGCTGTTCCGCCATATCGGCCAAAATACCGACGTGCCGGCCGGCGATATCGGTGTCGGCGCCCGGGAGGTGAGCTACCTGTTCGGCCAGTACAAGCGCCTGGCGAACCGCTATACCGGCACGATCACCGGTAAGGGACTGGCGTTCGGTGGTAGTCTGATCCGTACCGAGGCCACCGGCTATGGCTGTATCTATTTCAGTGAAAATATGCTCAACCACATCGGCGACAGCCTGAAAGGCAAAACCTGTGCAGTGTCCGGCTCCGGCAACGTGGCCATCTATACTGTTGAAAAAGCCCTGCAACTGGGCGCCAAGGTGGTGACACTGTCCGATTCTTCGGGCTTTATACACGACCCGGATGGTATTGACGCCGAAAAACTGGCCTTCGTAAAAAATCTGAAAGAGGTGCAGCGGGGCCGGATCAGTGAATATGTCGACATGTATCCACGCAGTACCTTCTACAAAGGCGAACGTCCCTGGCGGGTGCCGGTAGATGCCGCTTTCCCTTCGGCCACACAAAACGAGGTCAGCCAGAGCGATGCGGAAATGCTGGTAAGTAATGGTGTTAAAGTAGTTGGCGAAGGCGCCAACATGCCAACCGACCCCGGTGGTGTCCGGGTATTTAAACATGGTCAGATCCTGTACGGCCCTGGCAAGGCAGCCAACGCCGGAGGCGTAGCCGTATCGGGCCTCGAGCAAAGCCAGAACTCCCTGCGTCTCTCCTGGAGCCGCGAGGAAGTGGACGAGCGGCTGCAAAAGATCATGCGCAACATCCACGACAAATGTGTGGAATACGGAAAGGTTGGACCAGACTACATCGACTATGTGAAGGGCGCCAATGTGGGCGGCTTTGTTAAGGTAGCCGATGCCATGCTGGCATACGGGGTAGTGTAGAGTTGTGCTGTAGTGGTTGAAGAAAACGGGCGCTGACTGATCGTGGTTGGCGCCCGTTTTGTCTTACCCCTGCCATTCAGGGTCTTCCTAATTTCGGGCCGGAAGAGGACCGGCAACGTTTCGATTCCGATGCTGCCCGGCAATCAGTTCACTACTTGTTCGATCTCCTTATTCTCCATGCAAAAAGCAACCGTCCAATCCGTCAGTAAAAGTCCGGAACACACTTTTCACAAATACAATTGTTCCGAAATTACCCTGCTCCGGGGCCTGGGGGTGGAAGGCGATGCCCATATGGGCGCGACTGTAAAACACCGGTCCCGGGTCGCCAGCGACCCCGACCAGCCCAATCTACGGCAGGTCCACCTGATCCATGCCGAGTTGTTTGATGAACTGGCGCAAAAAGGTTTCCGGGTAAAACCCGGCGATATGGGGGAAAACATCACCACCCGGGGGATCGCCCTGCTAGACCTGCCCGGGGGTACTATCCTGAAGATCGGCCGGGAGGCGGAGATCCAACTCACCGGACTGCGGAACCCCTGTAAACAGATCGACTCGATCCGGGACGGACTCATGGCTGCAGTACTGGACCGGGATGAAAACGGCGCACTTGTCCGGAAAGCCGGCGTAATGGGCATTGTGCTTCGGGGTGGGACGGTCCGGCAGGGAGATGAAATCACGGTCCTGCTGCCACCAGAACCATATGCCAAACTGACGCCTGTTTAACTGGGACGTTGTACATTTAGGGGTAATCCCTGGCCGTTGCCGGAATATTACTTTTAAGTGACTATCCGCATATTATACCCCACACTGTGCAAACGGTGAAACGTAGACCCTCACGAGCAGCCCGCGTTTCTTGGTTTGGCCTTCGGGTACAATATGCGGATAGTCATTTTACTTTTATAAGCTCTGATCATGAATTGCTGTAAACACCTGCTGCGCTTGCCATATTTCCAGCTGTCCATATTTTGCTGTTTGTTCCTGCCATCCGCCCCGGCCCAACGGGCGGAGGACTTTCAAACCCTGGCGGAAGATGGCGCCTGGTGCTGGTTCTCCGATCCCAGGGGGGTGTACTACAAAGGCGTACATGAACGCACCTATACGGGGTATGTGAACTCGCAGGGCGACGTGGCGGTTACCGCAAAAGACCATCTGTCGGGCGAATTAGCGACCAAAATGATCTACCCCAACTTGCAGGCAGACGACCATGTCAATCCGTCTTTGTTGTTTTTACCCGACGGGCGGCTGATGGTCTTTTTTACGCGGCACAACGGTACTGTTTTTTATACGAGGACCAACCTGCCAGAGGACATCTCGACATTTGAAAAAGTGGACTCGCTGGATCTGGGCAGCATGCTGTGTTACACCAATCCCGTTTTACTGAGCGAGGAGGACAACCGCCTGTACCTGTTCTTCCGGGGCGGGTATGACTGGAAGCCTTCGTTCGTTACGTCGGATGATTACGGACAGACCTGGTCTGCACCCCGGTCGTTTGTTTCAAAGAAGGTCAATAATATCCATAACCGTCCGTATGTCAAAATAGTCTCCGACGGTAGGTCCGCGATCCATTTTGCCTTTACGGATGGACATCCCCGGGAAGAAAACCACAATTCCATTTATTACCTGCGCTATGAAGGCGGCAACTTTTTCGATGCGGCAGGTCAACAGTTAGGGGACCTCGATCATTTACCAATTGAACAGGAAACCATCCCCAAAGCCTACGATGGAGTGGCCAACAACCAACGGGCCTGGATCTGGGACCTTGCCCTGGATCAGGAAGACCATCCTGTTATGGTGTATACAACCCTGCCCGAGGAAACGCAACATTTTTACAATTACGGCATCTGGACCGGGACTGCCTGGAAAAATAAAAGGATCTGTAATGCGGGGAGTGCTTTCCCGCGCTTTGAGCGGCCTAAAGAGAAGCGAGACCCCGAGCCACATTATTCAGGCGGCATAACGCTGGACCACAGCGACCCCAATACCGTTTATTTATCCAGACCACATCAGGACCGGTACGAGATCGAGGAGTGGACCACCCGGGACGGCGGCGAAACCTTTTCCAGTAAGCCGCTAACCGCCTATTCGCTCCGGGACAATGTTCGCCCGTTTGTCGTCCGGAATACTCCGGCCGGCAGCACCCCCCGCCTGCTCTGGATGCAGGTGAACCACTACGCGCATTATTCCAATTTCAGCACCGCTATCAAGTGCGACCAGCCGGCCCCGAAATTTGATGCTGCATGCACGACGGCCGCCATCACGAAGGTATTGGCAGCGGTGGCCGACTGGCAGATCGATCATTTTCATTTGGTCAAACATCCGCATCAGGACTGGACCAACGGGGCGCTTTATTCCGGTATAATGGCCTGGGCCGGGGTTTCAACAGATCCGAAGTATATGGACTGGCTGTACAAATTGGGTAACCGGTACGCCTGGCAGCCCTTCAAACGAATGTACCATGCTGACGATGTGGTGGTGAGCCAGATGTATCTGGAGATGTACCGGCACAAACAGGCGGATCAATACAGCTACCGTCTGCTTGCTCCTACGCAGGCCAGGCTGGACTATGTGCTGGCACATCCGTCGAACGGAACACTGTTGCTGGATTACCGCGATCCGCAAACCCAGGAGCGCTGGTCGTGGTGTGACGCGCTGTTTATGGCCCCGCCGGTGTATGTAAAGCTGGCGGGGATTACAGGAGACAGAAAGTATCTGGCGTTTATGGATCGCGAGTTTAGGGCCACGTATGATTTTCTGTACGACAAGGAAGAGCACCTGTTTTTCCGGGACCACCACTATTTCCCGGAAGTGAAACTGGAAGCCAATGGCAAAAAGGTATTCTGGGGGCGAGGGAACGGCTGGGTCATGGGTGGCCTGGTTTCCATTCTGAAAGACCTGCCTGAAGACAGTGCATACCGGCCTTTTTACGAGAACCTATTTATCGAAATGACGGAAAAAGTCGCTGCCTGTCAGGATGAAACGGGTTTCTGGCATGCCAGTATGCTCGACCACGAAAGTTATCCCAATCCCGAAACGAGCTCAAGCGCATTTTTCTGCTATGCACTGACCTATGGCATCAATGCCGGTTTGCTGGACAGGGATACTTATACCCCTGTCGTGACCAAAGCCTGGGCTGCGCTGGTGAGCGCCGTGTTTGCCGATGGTAAGCTGGGTTGGGTGCAGCCAATTGGCGAAAACCCGAAAAACGTGACAGCAGATATGACGGAAGTGTACGGCGTCGGGGCATTTTTACTGGCCGGATCGGAGTTGCTGAAGTTGGCAGAGTAATGGATTTTTCATAGTATTACAGGCCTTGCACCCGTACTATCGTCAAAATCAACCCAACCGGAATGAATACCAGAGAAATACTGGACGAAAACCTGGATTCCCAAAACTACCGTTTGGCAGACAAGGCGACCCGGTTTGTCAATTACCTGATCGACACCTTAGGGTTCTTCTTAATAGTGCTCCTGCATGCTCTATATCTGGATCGCCGGTTAGGATTGATCCCGGAAGGCGGATCGGCGTTTTTGGGCTTTTATTACTTTTTTCTGTATGTGCTGTATCACGCGCTTTTTGAGCGTTTAACCGGCAAAACACCGGGAAAGCTTATCACCGGCACGCGCGTCATTAATGCAGACGGAACCCGGCCGTCTTTTAATAGGATTTTACTCCGGAATGCCTGCAGGTTGATACCGATCGACCCCTTTTCCTTTATATTGCTGAAGCGCGGATTGCATGACGAACTTTCCGGCACGCGGGTGGTTTTAGGATAATGGAAGCGCGTGGATTCTACAGATTTCTGGAGAACTGTCCGGGCTCATAACGGAAGATGACTGGCGGCAGCAGCAAATGGAGAACATACTGCCGCAATTGCGTGTTGTATTGGAGTGAATAACTGCGGTTGGTCGTTGCGCGGATTCGATTGCCCTGCCCGGCTGCACATTCCCTGGATACTGGCCTGCATGTCTTTTCAGGCAATAGTTTTCCCTGTCTGCAATAGAATTACCACTAACTTTTTTTGCCTGATTTGCCACGTTTCAAGCGGAAATGCTACTTTTGCAAAAATCCTAGAAGAGAATTATTCTCATCTGATAATTTTTCATGAATAAGAAAGAAATAGCAGATAAGCTCTCGGAAAAGGGACTGCGGGTTACGCCTCAACGGATTGCCATCCTGGGCGCTATACTTAAGCTGAATAACCATCCCACAGCCGAGCGGATTATTGAGTATATCAAGAAGAACCATCCGAATATTTCAGTCGGAACGGTGTACAAAGTCCTGGACTCCCTGGTCGAAAATAACCTGCTCAAACGAGTAAAAACGGAAAGCGGCAGCATGCGTTATGATCCCCTGCAGTCCAGCCACCACCACCTTTATTGTTTGGAGTCAGACCGGATTGAGGATTACGAAGACGAAACGCTGGATGAACTTATCACGGCCTACTTTGACCGGAAGGGGATCAAGAACTTCAAGATCGAAAACATTCAACTTCAGATAACAGGTAAATTTAACAATTAAAATTATGGATACATCGAACAACGGTAAGTGCCCGGTAATGCATGGTGCCAACACGGAAGTGCATTCGTCCGTCATGGACTGGTGGCCCAATGCACTTAATCTGGACATCCTGCACCAGCACGATACCAAAACCAACCCTTTAGGCGAAGATTTCGACTATCACGAAGAACTCAAAAAGCTGGACGTTGAAGCCCTGAAGAAAGACCTGCACGACTTGATGACCGATAGTCAGGACTGGTGGCCTGCCGACTGGGGCCATTATGGCGGACTGATGATCCGTATGGCCTGGCATGCTGCCGGTTCGTACCGTATTTCCGATGGTCGCGGCGGCGGCGGTACCGGCAACCAGCGTTTTGCCCCGCTGAACTCCTGGCCGGACAACGTCAGCCTGGATAAAGCACGGCGCCTGCTGTGGCCGATCAAGCAGAAATATGGCAACAAGGTCAGCTGGGCAGACCTGATCATCCTTGCCGGAACAATTGCATATGAAAGCATGGGCCTGAAAACCTTTGGTTTCGGCTTTGGCCGGAAAGACATCTGGGGTCCGGAAAAAGACATCTACTGGGGCCCGGAAAAAGAATGGCTGGCTCCAAGTGACAATCGTTATGAAAACGTAGCGAATCCGTCCACCATGGAAAACCCGTTGGCCGCCGTACAGATGGGTTTGATCTACGTTAATCCGGAAGGGGTTAACGGAAATCCCGACCCGCTGAAAACAGCCGGTCAGGTACGGGAGACATTTGCCCGTATGGCCATGAACGACGAAGAAACCGTTGCACTGACTGCAGGTGGGCATACCGTAGGTAAGGCGCACGGAAATGGCGATGCCAGCAAGCTGGGTCCCAATCCCGAGGCCGCACCGATCGAGGAGCAGGGCTTTGGCTGGTCCAACCCGAATAAATCAGGCAAAGGCCGCTATGCCGTCACGAGCGGTATCGAAGGCGCCTGGACCACCAATCCGACGAAATGGGATAATGGCTACTTTGAAATGTTGTTCAAACACGACTGGGAACTGCGCAAAAGCCCGGCCGGCGCCTGGCAGTGGGAACCGGTAACTATCAAAGAAGAAGACAAACCGGCTGATGTGGAAGATCTTTCCATCCGGCAAAACCCGATCATGACAGATGCCGACATGGCGATGAAAATGGATCCGGCCTACCGGGAGATCTCGCTGAAATTCAAGAACGACTTTAACGCCTTCTCGGATGCCTTTGCCCGCGCCTGGTTCAAACTGACCCACCGCGACATGGGACCGAAAGCGCGTTACTTCGGGCCAGATGTACCGAAAGAAGACCTGATCTGGCAGGATCCGGTTCCGGCCGGCCGTACGGATTACAATGTAGATGC
>SBHD01000139.1 GCA_006226345.1 Bacteroidota bacterium
GTGTTTTCTGCTACGGTCAGGAAGGCCTTTGCTGTGATTCCAGGCGGCTCGTCCAAAACGGCAGGCTTGCCGGAGTCTCCCCCCTCCCGGATTCCCTGGACCAGCGGGATCTGGCCAAGCAAGACCGATTTGCTGGCCTGTGCAAGGGTTTTGCCGCCTCCCTGCCCGAAAATAAAATACTTGTTTTCCGGAAGTTCTTCCGGTGTAAACCAGGACATGTTTTCCACCACGCCCAGGATAGGTACGTTGATCTGGGGTAGCAGGAACATGTTCATGGCCTTCAGTGCATCAGCAATTGCTACTTGCTGTGGCGTGGTTACCAGTACAACGCCGGTGACCGGCACGGTTTGCACCAGGGTGAGCTGAACATCTCCGGTTCCGGGCGGCAGGTCGACAATCAGAAAATCCAGCTCGTTCCAGAGTACATCCTGAAAAAACTGTTTGATGATAGCAGCCAACCGGGGCCCGCGCAGTACCACGGCCTGTTCCGGCTCAATGATATTGCCTATACTGATCGTTGGCATGCCAAATGCTTCCAGCGGGATCATTTTCATCTGGCCGCTGATGTCCTGGATCTTGGGACGCTGCCCAACCAGACCGAGCATCGTAGGCATACTTGGTCCGTAAACATCGGCATCCATGAGCCCGACTTTGGCGCCGAGTTTTTTCAGCCCCAGCGCCAGGTTGACAGCCACTGTGCTTTTACCGACACCACCTTTACCGGACGCGACAGCAATAATATTCTTTATTTGAGGGACCGAACTGTTGGTTGCGGGGCTTCCCGGAGCCTGGGCCACAAAATGTACATTGACGTTGGCTTGCGGGAACTGTTCGGCAATGGCGCCTATACAGGCAAAGTTCAGTTCTGCCTTCCCTTGCATTTGCAGCGATGGTATCGCCAGCGAAAAGTTAATATTATCACCGTCGATCTCCAGGTTTTGGATCATGCCGGCTGAAACGAGATCACGGCCACTTTGCGGGTCTCGTACGGTCTTGAGGATGTTCAGAATAGCTTCGTTGTTCATAATTCGCTAAATGATGACGGTCTTTATCCCGGAGTGTTCAACTGATTTTAAAGGCATTTGTTCGCACCCTGCGCAGTATACGTCCATCCGGGAGCCGATCCTCCAGGATCATTGCCTGAGCAGCCGGTAGCTCAAATACTTCCGGCATAGACCGGATCTGTGCTACCGGTACCTGATTATCCTGCAGCAGGCGTAGCCAGTGGTCCTGTTCGGCCTTGGCAAAAACAGCCTGGAGTTGCTTGTTCAGGGCTTCCCGGTTTTGAAGCCGGGCGCTGTTGGTGGCAAATTCAGGCTGTGTTGCCAGGGGCTCCTGCTGAAGGCAGCGGCAAAGTTGCAGAAATTGGCGCTCAGTCCCAACCGCAAGCAGGATTTGTTTGCTATCGGAACAGGTATAAATATCTCCGTAAGGGGCAATGTTTGGGTGTTGGGTCCCCATTCGCCGGGGGATATGGCCTGCGATTAACCAGTTGGTTGCCTGGTTGGCGAGCGAAGCCAGTGCGCTTTCCAGCAGTGAGACAGAAACCGTGCTGCCTTCACCAGTTCGTTCGCGGTGCAACAAGGCCAGCAAAACGGCTTCTTTCAACTGGTGGGCAGCCAGGATATCGATCAGCGCAACCGGCATTTTTACCGGAGGACCATCAGTTTCGCCGGTCATGAACAGGAACCCTGCTTCTGCTTGCAGGACCATATCAAAAGCCGGGTGTTCGTCTTCCGGATCGGCAAATGCACGCAGTTGTGCAAAGATCAACCCGGGGTTAATTTGGTGCAGGTGCGTTTCATGGATATTCAGGCGTTTGGCCGAGGAGGGCCTGAAATTGGAAATGACAATATCTGCACCCCGTATCAGTTCCTCCACCTGGTGGTGATCCTGCTCATTGGTCAGGTCCAGAAACAGGTGTTTCTTGCCCCAGTTGACACTGCAGAAATAAGCCGATACTGCAGTGTCAGGATCCTCTTCCGGGAGTTTCCAGCGACGCGTGATGTCCCCACCGGCATTTTTGTTTTCAATTTTAATAACTTCGGCTCCAAGTTCGGCGAAGAACATTCCAACGGCTGGCCCGGCCAGCACGGAGGCAAGTTCGATCACCTTTAAACCGCTCAATATTTTATCCTTCGACATTGTTATGAAGGTTTTTTCTACAGAACAGATCCGCAACTGGGATCAATTTACCATTACACATGAACCCATTGAATCCCTGGCGCTGATGAACAGGGCAGCAGGTGTGTTCACTGATTGGTTTGTGACCCTGTATCCGGATACCGAACGCCCGGTCTGTATTTTTGCCGGTACAGGGAATAACGGAGGTGACGGCGTGGCCGTTGCCCGGATGCTGCACCAACTGTTTTACCGGGTAAAGGTATTTGTTTGTGATTTCAGCGGGAAGCACAGTGCTGACTTTGATGCGCAGATTTCCGCCTTGCCGCCTAACCGGGCGGTATCAGTTCAGGTGTTGAGGACCGGTGACCCTTTTCCGGAAATTGACGCGGATGCTGTGCTGATCGATGCGTTGTTTGGCTCGGGTCTGTCCCGGCCACTGACCGGCATATGGGCCGAATGGATCGGAATGTTGAACAGCCTGTCTAATGAAAAAGTGGCCATCGACCTGCCCAGTGGGTTGTTTGCTGACAAATACTCGCCTGGTCCGTTTCTTCGGGCACACCGGACCCTGACTTTTGAGGCGCCGAAACTGGCGTTCTTTTTTCCGGAGAGTGTGATCGCGACTGGTGTTTGGGAGGCAGTATCAATTGGCCTGCATCCGGACTATGCTGAGCAGACGGAATCCCCATACCGGTACCTGACACACGAAGACGCCAGGTCTTTATACCGGCCCCGACAGAAGTTTTCACACAAAGGCACCTACGGACATGCCCTGTTAATCAATGGGAGTAAAGGTAAAATGGGGGCTGCTGTATTGGCTGCGGGCGCCTGCCTGCGCTCCGGAGCAGGGCTGCTGACCCTGCACACCCCCCAGTGTGGATATCCGATCCTCCAAACCACGGTTCCGGAAGCAATGTGCAGCCTGGATACCTCGGAGGAAGAATGGACGCAGTTGCCGGACCTGCATACGTATACGGCAATTGGAGTTGGTTGTGGCATAGGCCAAAGCCCCAAAACCGCCCAGGCACTCAAGCGGCTGTTGCAAAAGGCATCTGCGCCACTGATCCTGGATGCGGATGCCTTGAACCTCCTGGCTGCGCACCCCAACTGGTGGCAGTTTGTCCCGGAGGGGTCGATTTTGACGCCCCATCCGAAGGAGTTTGAGCGTTTGTTTGGAAAATCGACGGATGCTTTTTCCCGGAATACGCTCCAGCGCACCAAAGCACAAGAGCACCGTATATATATTGTTTTGAAGGGGGCGCATACCGCCATCGCAGCGCCGGACGGCTCCTGCTGGTTCAATTCCAGCGGAAATCCGGGCATGGCTACCGGTGGTAGTGGGGATGTGCTGACAGGACTGCTAACCGGCTTGCGGGCTCAGGGCTACACCCCGCTGGAGACCTGTCTGTTGGGGGTATATATGCATGGACTGGCAGGCGATCTGGCTGCTACTGAACTTAGCGAGCCGGGCCTGACCTCAGGCGATCTGACAGCCTGGCTGGGTGAAGCCTGGTTGGCCATTGGGCAGTCCTGGGAATAATGAAAACGGCGGCCATCATCAGATGGCCGCCGTTTTCCGGACTTGTTATGCGCCTTTTCTTAGGACAGCAAGGCGTCGATCTTACCTTTGAGCGTTTGCAGAGACTGTGTCCCAACGATCTTTTCTTTCAGCTCGCCATTTTTAAACAGCAAAAAGGTGGGAATCCCGCGGACGTTATATTCCATGGGTACTTCCGGGTTATCGTCAACGTTCAGTTTCCCGATAATTGCGCGACCATCGTATTCTTGCGAGAGTTCTTCCATGATCGGGGTCATCAGCCGACAGGGGCCACACCATTCGGCCCACAAGTCGATCAGGGTGACTTTTTCGTTTTCGATCACTTCCTTCTGGAAGTTGCTGTCCGTGAATTCGTATGCCATTAGTACTTGGTATATTTTATGAAAAATTAAGTAGCGTACAGTGTGATTGGATGATGAAACACTGTTTGTGCCAATTTGGTTGCAAAGGTAAGGTTCTTTGCTACCGCAGGAGTTAATGAAGTCATAAAAATGTCCTTCCCCGAACATTTTCAAGAGACGAAGGAGCCCAGCCAGCCAGCCAGTTGAGCAAAGAAACTGAGCATCAGTACAGGTTTCAGGAGCAGCAGGAATAAAAACCCGAAAACGGCGCCGTAAAAATGCGCTACATGGTCAATCCCGCCGCCGCCGCGCTTGGCTTCCCGGGAGGAAAACCATAAGTAGAATATGCCAAATATAAACCCGGGAATGGGGATTGGAATAAACATGATGTACAACGGTACGGTCGGATCGATCAGGATGGAAGCGAACAAAACCGCCGAAACGGCTCCCGACGCACCAATGCTGGCAAAATGCTGGACATCCCGGTATTTGTAGTAGGTTGAAATGGACGCCGCCACTATGGAGATCAGGTAAAAAAAGAGAAAAATAAGCCTTCCTATTTCTGCAAACTGGGTCTCGAACCAGTGCTCGACAAACCTGCCGAAAAAGTACAGGGTAAACATGTTGAACAACAGGTGCATATAATCCCCGTGCAGGAATCCACTGGTGAGCCAGCGGTAGTATTCACCACTCCGGGCCTCGGCATACGGCCAGTGTTTACACTTAAGGAAAAGTTCGGGATTGTTAAAAGCTCCAATAGAGAACAGAACCGTAAAACCAATGATCAAATAGGTCATTAACATCGTTACAAGCGTTTTTAAACAGTTTTTTGGATGCAGGTAAGTATAGTCAGTGGACTTTTATATGGGGCCCTTACTCGTTGTGATAGGGCTCGTTGCGCAGGATCGTCATGGCACGGTATAGCTGTTCCAGGAAAAACAGGCGTACCATTTGATGCGAAAAGGTAAGGCGACTTAACGAAATCTCTGCATTCGCACGAGCATATACTTCCGGGGCAAAACCGAATGCGCCACCGATCAGGAATATGATCCGGCGGCTGGAACGCCCTAACTGCCGTTCGATCCATTGGGCAAATTCAATGGATGTGAAGGTTTTGCCACGTTCATCCAGTAGTACGAGATAGTCATCAGATGATAACTTCCCTAGAACGAGTTGGGCCTCTTCCTGTCTGATCAGCCGGCTGTCAGTTGTTTTTTTGCGGATATTGGGCAAGACTGTATAGTTGAACGGGAGGTAGTTTTTGATCCGCTTTTCAAAAAATGCAATGCCTGTATCAAGGTAGGCTTCCGATGTCTTACCGATGACCCAAACTTCAATTTTCATACACGGACAGTTAAAGGCTGTGTTTCACCCTCTGTTTTTGGAATCAGGACCTAGG
>SBHD01000249.1 GCA_006226345.1 Bacteroidota bacterium
GCTGTTCCCGTTGTTTTCACCTATTGTGATGCCTTTCCGAATGGCATTCAGTCCGCCGATGTGGCAGATCATTTTGTCGCTGGTATTGGTCGTATTGGCAGCTTTCTTTTTTGTTTGGCTGGCCGGTCGGATCTACCGGGTGGGCATTCTGTTGTATGGCAAAAAAGCCAGTTTCAAAGAGATCGGCCGTTGGCTGTTCTACTAGTAGGTCGAAATTCTATTTCGACAGCTGTCCGGCGGAAATTGTATTTCCGCAGTAAAAAAAGGTAGTTACAGGTAAGACGAGCGGTTACATGCTTGTAGCGGAAATGTAATTTCCGCCGGACGAAGTCGAAAATCAATTTCGACCTACGAAGCGGAGCCAGTCGGCTTCCGTATCAATGTCAGACAATTCAGGCAGCAGGGTGTACGTCATCCCTGCTGCCTGAATTTTTTTCAGCGTGTGCGCCAGCACCGATGCTGTGCTCCAGCGTATGTCTTCAAATATCCAGGGAGCAGGGGTGTTCATGCCTAGCAGATAATAACCACCGTCGGCAGCCGGTCCGAGCACGAAGTCAACTTCCTCCAACGCCGAAAAAGCCGATTCTAAAAAGCTGCCGCTGAGTTCCGGACAATCGCTCCCGATGATCACTGCCCGGGTCGCACCGGTACGGAAGGCATCCGCAAAGGCGCTGGCCATCCGATACCCCAGGTCTGACCCGGACTGGCTGAATTTCCGGAAAACCGTATCCTCCCAAATATCCTGCGCTTCAACCTGTTCGGAATAATACACCCAACGTTCGGCCTGAACGGCCAGGGCTGCCAGCCGGGTGTGCTCCAGTAACTGCCGGTAGATCTGCAGGGCCCGTGTGGCACCGACCGTCCGGGCAAGCCTGGTCTTGACCCGACCCAAACGTGGGTTTTTGATGAAAATTAGCAATATTAATGACATGTGTCAGAATAGATATCTACTTGAATGCTGCACCTTTGAAAATGATGGCACGTGTCATGGCCATATTGCTTGTTTTCCTGATCGCCAGCCCTGTTTTGATCAAAGTCGGGGTCATGACCTCCTTTTATTTGAACCAGCAGGAGATCATTGCTGAAAAATGTATCAACCGCAACAAGCCAGCACAAAAATGCCATGGTAAGTGCTACCTCGCCAAACAACTAAAAAAAGCAGACAGCCCCTGCGACGACACATCCCTGCCGGCACGCGCTGCCAAGATATGGGAAAATGGGCTGGAGTCTTTTTTCGTAAACGTTGAATCACCGGGAATTATCGCATTGCGAACATTGGAGCGGCTTGGCGTGAAGAGCGATTTCTGTCGCGGAACCTTCCCGGAACAACTGGTCGTCATACCGGTCTTTAAACCGCCCACCTGAGTCTTTACCACACATCAACAATGATCGTGCACCGGATTATCCTGATCCGGAGTACATAGCGGCTAATTCCCTCTCATGTAATTGCTGCCCGTCTCCTGCCTTTTACCCGGGAGGAGCAAAACGCTTGGCGTATGGAACACGCCGGGCGGCAGTGTGCATTAACCAATACCATTTTTAGTATAACCTGGAATATGAAAAAAATGCTGTTTTACCTGGCTGCATCGCTGACGATCTACAGCCTGACAGCCCTGACGTCCTGTAAAAAAGACGAGGAGCCTCAGAATGAAGCCATCATTGAGATTGCCTCTCCTTCAGCAGGCCAGATCTTTATGGGCGGCGCAACCGTACCGGTCAAGGCTATCCTGACTGGCGTGGAGATACTGCATGGCTGGAAAGTGGAGATCCGCAAAGTAGCGGACGACTCAGTGGTGTTCACGGCAGAATCACATGAACACGCGCAGACTTTTTCGATCGATGAGGCCTGGACGAACAATGTTACCGAGCACTCCGATATGGTTGTAGAAGTGTTTGCCCAACTGGATCACGACGGTACCATGCAGTCCCAAACGGTGCATTTCCATTGCCATCCGATGTAGTCCCCGGGCCTCTGCCGGATAATAATTTGGGATAACGATTTCCATAATACTAAGTATACCATGTAATCCCGCACCGGGATTACATGGTTTTTTTATGGGGATATCAGGTCCAACCATTTACATTTGGCCGGTGTCATTACCCAAAATTCAAATAAACCCGATGCGGCAATCTACCCTTTTTGTTGGCCTGTTCTTTTGGGCAACTTGTTTGTCCGGCCAAACAGCCGGAATACTGGAAGCACAGTTCCTCCGGGAACGGCCGGAGCTGGATGGCCGGTTGACTGATTCCTGTTGGCAGTTGGTTTACCCCCTCGAAGCTTTTACCACAGCCTACCCGGTATTTGGCACAAAACCCGAATGTCGTACGGAAGCCCGGCTTTTTTATACTTCCACTGGAATTTACGTGGCTGCCTGTTGTTATGATGCCGACAGTGCCGGGGTCCGGTCGGATCGGGGGCTGCGCGACGAGGCTCAAACAGGCGACTGGTTTCGGATCAGCCTGGATACCTGGAATGACGACCGCCTGGCCTTTGCGTTTACAGTATCGGCTGCGGGTGTCCAGCTGGATAGCCGGCATGGCGACGAACACTGGGATGCCTTTTGGGAAAGTGCCGCCATTCAACAGGCGGGTGGCTGGACACTGGAAGTATTTATTCCGTTTTCAGCGCTGCGGTTCCCGAAAAAATCAAGACAGGATTGGGGCCTGCAACTGAGCCGGTACGACCGGAGCAGTGGTGAGTTGTCGACCTGGAGTCCACAGGACCCGCTGGTAACTGACCAGGTGGTGCAGTTTGGCACGCTTACCGGTTTGCATAATATCCGGCAGGACCAGCGCAAACAGTTAAGTTTGTATTCAGCATCAGATCTGGATACCCGGAAATATTATACGAACCGGAATCAGTTTACCCAGACAGCCGGTGTGGATGGCCGGCTGGGCCTTGGTTCGCAGGCCACACTTGATTTTACCATACTACCGCCGCTGGCACTTTCAACAACCTGGAACAGAAATGAAAAGGACGAGCCATTCTTTTTCACCGCCACGCCACCTTCACCCAGGCAGTTTATAGCGGAGGAAGGTGACCTGTTTCGAAAAAACAGATCGTTCGACCCCAATCCGTACCAGCCGGCATATTTGTTTTCCTGGCGGCATCCACTACAGCCGGGCGAGGTGTTTACAAAATACTATAACGGTAAACTGATCCACGCTACTAAAATTACGGCCCGGACCAGGGGTAACCTCCGGCTGGGAGGGTATACAGCCCTGTTGAGTCCCACTCATGCAGATGTACGGAACCTTGCATCTCCCATAGTGGCTTATGACCGGGTACGCTTACAGGGGATTTCCAATACCAGTTTCCTTGCAGCAGAGTATGTACTCCCGAATAACGGCTTTGTGCACCTGTCCAGTGCAGCCCGGCTGGCAGGCCGGGATATGCAGACACATGCACCGTTGCTGCAATTCAGCGTTCGGGACAGGTCGAATACATTGGATATGAGTGGTGCTGCCCAGTTGGTGCATCAAAACATAGACACGGTTTCTTTTAACTCCGGCTCCTACAGTTATTCCATATCAAGGCTTAATCGCCGCCTGGGTTTTGTCCTGAGCCATGTCGGCTATTATGAAGAGCCCAATCCGCTGCCGGTATTTCCCGGCGGCAGGTTGCAGCGGTTTAACCGCTCGGCTGCCCGTGTGCTGTTCCGGTCTTTCGACCCTGGCGGGTTGTTTGTCAACCGCTCCTCCGCTCTGGGGGTGGAACTGCAATGGCCGGATGCTGCCGGGCAACAAAAGGACTGGTACCTGGCCGGGAGTTTTTCCGGTCTGGATTATCAGCTCAGAACCTATTCCGCCAACCTGTCAGTACAACCACAATCCAGGCTGATCCGCTATGAATCCAGCACCCCTGGAAGCCCTGGGGGGCCTTACCTGTATCAGGAGGTGGCGCCTTTTGTCCGGGCCGGTCTTTCCTTTCAGTCGGATTATCGCCGCAGGCTCCGGTATGCCATTGAGGCAAACGGCAGCGGCAGCGTTAAAGGAGAATTTCCGGACCTGCAGATTCGGGTTGTACCCGAATGGGTGGTCAGCAACTGGGTACGCTTGTCCGGTGATTTTGGCTATGCGGGTGCATACCGGCAATTGCAGTTACTTGCCGTACCCGGACGTTGGGTCTTTGAACAGTATGACCTTGTCCGGGCATGGGGCAAGGTGCGCTTTTCCTGGTATCCGGTACAGCGTTTGGGCGTATTCACCTCCATTGGGGTTTCAGGTCAGGCGGCGCATCGCCGCCGGGCAGTTGAACTGGCCGTCGGCGGCGACCTGGTGCCGGTAGACCTGGCCCTGGATGACCGGCCATCGACGGTGGACAAGGAATATACTTTTGGCGTGCGGTATTTTTTCTCGTCTGTTAGTCAGTTGCGGTTTGACTACACGGTGGGAGGAACGAATTCGATCCAGGTGCTGCCGCTCCCGACATCCCTGAAGGCCGACAAGCCGTTGCAGGCCAATCTGACCCTGATCTGGGTGCTGAACAATCCGAAGATCAGATGACAGGGTCGGACCGGACGGTAGTGGGGGAGTGAAAACAATTCCTTATCTTGAGCAGAAATAGCGCCTTTTGCAAAATTGCCGTTTGCCCTTTACCGGCAAGCGCCTACCTTTGTGCATAATGAGTCAGTTTATTGTTTCTGCCCGCAAATACCGGCCACAGCGTTTTGAGGATGTTGTTGGCCAGCAACATGTGGCCCAGACGTTGAAAAACGCCCTGGCTACCGATCATTTGGCCCATGCATTTCTGTTTTGCGGGCCGCGGGGAGTCGGTAAAACGACCTGTGCACGTATCCTGGCCAAAGTGCTCAATTGCAGCAACCGGGGTGCCGATCTGGAAGCCTGCAACACCTGTTCGTCCTGCAAGTCGTTCAATGAGAACGCTTCATTCAACATTATCGAACTGGATGCGGCAAGCAATAACTCAGTAGAGCACATCCGCGCGCTGATCGAGCAGGTGCGGTTTCAGCCCCAGCAGGGGCGCTTCAAGGTGTTTATCATCGACGAGGTTCACATGCTCTCCAACCAGGCCTTCAATGCATTCCTGAAAACGCTGGAGGAGCCGCCACCCTATGCCATATTTATTCTGGCGACGACGGAGAAACACAAGATCATTCCGACAATCCTGTCGCGTTGCCAGATCTTTGATTTCCGCCGGATCAGTGTGGCCGACATGGTATTGCACCTCAAGGGTATTTGTGAAAAAGAGGGGATTGAAGCGGAGGAGGATGCCCTGCATATTATTGCTCAAAAAGCCGATGGGGCTTTGCGGGATGCCCTTTCCATTTTTGACCGGATTACTAGCTTTTCCAGTAAAAAGATCCGGTATGAGGACGTGATCGAAAACCTGAACGTCCTTGATTATGACTATTATTTCCAGGTGACTGATGCCCTTATGGCCGAGGACGCACCCTTGCTCCTCAATCTGTTCGATCAGATCCTGGCCAAGGGCTTTGAGCCGGATGTGTTTTTGACCGGGCTTGCTGAGCATCTCCGGAATATCCTGGTTTGTAAGGATGAAACCACGCTGGCACTCCTCGAAGTTGGGGAAAGCCTGAGCGAACGCTACCGCCGGCAGGCAGCCCTGGCGCCGGCTTCTTTCCTGCTTACCGCGTTGAATATTGCCAACGACTGCGATGTCAACTACAAAATGGCGCGTCATAAAAGGCTGCATCTCGAGATCGCGCTGCTCAAAATGTGCTATATCAACCGGGCGGTTGCGGCTACGGCAGGTGCGGGCACATTTGAAAAAAAAAATCCTGACGGAAACGCCGTAGAAGCACCGCTCCCCAATGGCATAGTTCAAGGTGTGCGGCAGGAAGAGGAAACAGCCGTCCCGGAAATGGCCTCGCCTTCCGAACCGACACCGGTACAGACCCAACAGCCTACCCCTCAAAAAGAGGCCTCCAATGCCGCCGAACTGACCAGTGAGGCCATGTCCACCTTGAAAAAGGAACTGAATATGGGCTTGAAGCGTGCCGATAAGATCTCGTTGCGCCTGGAGGATTTTGAAGAGGCTGTCGCTGTGGAAGAAGCGGAAATTGCAGCGCGGGAAAGTCGCCTGACACTGGAAAATGCCCAGGCAGAATGGAATGCCTATGCTGATGCTCATACTTCCCCGACACTGCGCCAGGCAATGACCAGCGCTGAGTTACGCCTGGAAGGGAATACGCTTGTAGCCGAGTTTGGCCTGACCATGCACCGGGGCCTGGTCCAGGAGGAAATGACCCTGCTGCTGGATATGTTGCGCAGCCAGTTGCACGACCCGGAAATGAAGGTTCGGCTGGAAGTAGATGAAACGCGTGCCGCAGAAATACAGGCAGCCGCCCAGTCTAAGAAGCCCCTGACAGTAAAGGAAAAACTGGATAAAATGTGCGAGGTGAACCCTCTGGTCGGTGAATTGTTAGAACGCTTTGATTTGAAACTGGACGAATAGGCGCATCTATGCAGGCTCTCTGGCATCTTGAGAATATTGATGTGACACATATCCTTTGCCCAAACAAACTGGGAGATGGAGAACGCATGGCACATCATGTGCACCGCCACTATGCAAAAGGAGAATCTTTTTTTGTGCCGGATGATGAAGCGGACCGTGTTTTCTTCATCACGGAAGGGCGGGTCAAGATTTCCACAATGAATGAAGACGGCAAGGAGATCACCAAGGCCATCCTGGGCAAGGGGGAGGTATTCGGCGAACTTGCCCTGGTAGGCGAAGAACGCCGCCGGGATGCTGCCGCTGCCCTGGAGAACACTACTGTTTGCGTGGTTACTCTGGCGGAATTGCGGGAACTTATGCGTGAACGGAGCGACCTGAACCTGTTCTTCATGCGTATTTTCGGTTCCCGGCAATTAGAAATGGAGCGCCGGCTCGAATCACTGGTTTTTCGCGACAGCCGGAGCCGGATCATAGAATTTCTGGTCGAGCTGACACGCTCCCGCGGTGAGCGGGTCGGGTATGAATGGGTGGTCCGGAAGCCTATTACGCATCAGGAAATAGCAAACCTGACGGCCACCAGCCGGCAGACCGTGACTACTACACTGAACGATCTGCGCTTTAAAAAGCTCCTTACGTTCAACAGGTCGAGGTTGCTGATCCGGGATTTGGATGCTCTGACTGCTGAAATCCGTTCCTGAAAACGCATCTTTGCAGCGAAATACGACAGCCCTGTATAGCCGGCTGATACCTATCCGAGCATGTACCGATTGTTAAAACCTGTTTTGTTTGCCCTTTCCCCGGAAACGGCGCATGGAATTACCCTCTTTTTTCTTGATCTGGCTGCGAAGATCCCACTCCTGCGCAGCTTGCTGAAACGTTGGTTTCTGTTGCCCGACAGCCGCCTGGAGCGTCAGTTGCTCGGCTTGCGGTTTCCAAACCCGGTTGGTCTGGCAGCGGGATTTGACAAGAATGGCAGCCATATTCCGGGTCTGGCGTGCCTTGGTTTCGGGTTTGTGGAAGTCGGAACCGTTACACCCCGTCCACAGGCCGGTAATCCGCGGCCACGGTTGTTTCGGCTACCTGCCGACCGGGCTTTGATCAACCGGATGGGCTTCAACAATGAAGGGGTGGATGCACTGGCTGCCCGGCTGCAGCGCTTGCGGGAGCGGGGGGTGCCTGAAAATATCGTCATCGGCGGTAATATTGGAAAAAATAAAGCAACCCCCAATGAGCAGGCTGTTGAGGACTATTTGTGCTGTTTTAATGCGTTGTTCCCGTATGTGGATTATTTTGTGGTGAATGTAAGTTCGCCCAATACGCCGGGGCTGCGTGCACTGCAGGATAAGGAACCGCTGACTGCATTACTGCAGGCCTTGCAGGACAACAATCAATCCCGGCCGGAACCCAAGCCATTGTTGTTGAAAATTGCACCGGACCTGACCGATACTCAGCTGGATGATATTGCTGAAATTGTACGGCAAACACAGTTATCGGGCATTATCGCTACCAATACCACTATTTCAAGGGATGGCCTGGAAACGGCTGAGGAAGAAATAAACGCTGCCGGCGCCGGTGGCCTGAGTGGCGCTCCCGTACGGGACCGTTCTACTGCGGTGATCCGTTACCTCCGTAAAAAACTGGGGCAGGATATTCTGATCATTGGCGTTGGAGGTATAGATTCCTACGAAACGGCCAGGGAGAAAATGGAGGCTGGCGCAAACCTGGTACAGGTTTATTCCTGCCTGGTTTACGAAGGTCCGGGGTTGATTCGCCGGATTTTATCTGGTATGTTGGATTCTCATTGATTTTCCATTTAATTTTGGTTGTATTATTCCGGCCCCCGGGTCCGGAATAATTTGTGCTCTGGCGGCTGCCGGTACATTTCGTGCGTTTTAGCCTTTTTCTTACCTTCCCGTTGCCCATGAGAATACATTTACTTTGTTTTAGCCTGTTGGTATCCTTTGTATTTGCGCCCGTGGTATCTGCGCAGACCTTTCGGAAAACGTACGGTGGCCCAGGGGATGATCAGGCACATGATATTATTCCTTCTGGTACCGGATACCTGATTGCCGGTTCGACTACCTCCTTTAGCAATGGAGGAACAGATGCTATGTTGGTAAAGGTGGACCCAGAGGGCAACCAGATCTGGCAGCGCCATTACGGCAGTGTAGGGAATGAAGTGTTCCGGTTTGTTGTCCCGACAGCCGATGATGGATACCTGGCCTTTGGCGAAGCCCGGCCTCCCGGCTTTAATACATCTAACCTGATCGTTGTAAAGACAAATGCCCAGGGTGTTGTGTTGTGGTCACAAATCTGGAATAACAATTTTAATGAGCAGGCTACTGCACTGACAGCATCACCTGACGGATTTCTGCTGTCCGGACTTCGGACCAACGGTGGAAGTGTCCGCACCGTTATGATCTATCTGGATGCCAACGGGAATCAGGTATGGAGCAAGGTGTATACGAACTCCGTCAACAACCTGCTCCGGGCGCAATACATATCCGGAAATGTTGCCTATGTTTCGGGTGCGGTGGACGATCATGCGTGTTTTGCCAAGATCGATCTGCTGGATGGTAGTGTGTTCGGGGAGAAGCGGTATCTGGGAACAAAAACGGAGTCGTTGTACCACATGCGCCGGCTGGCAGATGGCAACTTTATCATGAGTGACGGTACGTGGTCTACTTCCGGAGGAGTCAAGTTGCATCATTGGGTACAGAAGGTGACGCCGGACGGCAGCGTCCTTTGGTCCAGAACATATGAGGTCGCAGCCCGCAACATCCGGGGTAACATTGAGGTGGCCCAGGACGGAGGGTTCATACTGACCACCCGCGACAACTTGTACGATGCCCAGAGTAAGGCGACCCTGATCCGGCTGAGTGCTACCGGAGCGCTGGAATGGGCGTTTGACTATGATGGCGCCTACCATGACCGGCTGATCCGGACAATTGTAACTGCAGACGGTGGTTTTCTTAGTATAGGTTATACCCGGAGCAATTCGGGAGGAGGCAACGACGATATTTTATTGCTGAAAACGGATGCGACAGGAGAAGTGCCTGCCTGTGATCCGGAAACGCCAACCGTCAACGAAATAAATTTTGAACCTGCCGTATTCAATGCAGCGGTTAATGAAAATCCCTATGTCGGACCGCTGCAGCAAAGTGTTCCGTTTGGCCAGTTCGATAATTTTCCGTTGACCGGTTTTTGTGGCGATTGTCCGGATACGACCTTTACGGTGGAGGTGTTTCTTTGCCCGGGGGACTCTTTGCAGTTGGGCGGTGTTTTCTATGCTGCCCCCGCTGTAGTTTTGGATACCCTGTTCTCCCAAACCGGATGTGATTCAGTTTTTGAGTACCGGATTATGCCTTATCCGGCACCACCGGTACTTGATCTGGGACCATCGGTTTTTATTTGTCCGGGTACCGCACTGGCGCTGGATGCGGGATCGGGCTATGCAAGTTATTTGTGGAATACCGGAAGTATGATACAGTTGCTGGTTGCATCAGCGGCAGGTACCTATTGGGTTGAAGTGCAGGATGTTTGCGGGCAGGTGCAGCGCGACACCGTAGTGATCGAAACGCTTAGTATACCGGCGATCCAGTTGCCGGATACCAGTATTTGTATAGGGGGAGCATTTACACTTCATGTCCCGGGATTCAGTACTTATACCTGGGCGCCAGCCCAAGGACTGAGCTGTACGGATTGTGCCACCGTGACCGTGCAACCTGCTACCACGACGAACTACACGCTCACTGTTACCACGGATGATGGATGTGTCCGAACCGATGCCTTCCTGGTGACAGTGGCTATGCCAGGGCCGGTGCTGGACCTGGGTCCTGATCTGTTGCTGTGCCCGGGTAGCATGGCAGTGGTGGATGCCGGGCCAGGCTATGTAACCTATGAATGGCAGGATGGTAGTACGGACAGGATGTTTTCCGTGTCCGGGAGCGGAGTCTTTTGGGTAGAGGTTACGGATTCCTGTGGGCTTGTACAGCGTGATACGGTGGTGGTACAGGAAGAAAACGTCCCCGGGATCTCCCTTCCGGATACTAGCCTTTGTGTCGGGGAGGCGTTTTCGCTGGATATTGCGGGTTTCAGCACGTATTCCTGGGCTCCGGCATCCGGGCTGAGTTGTACGGATTGCCCTGTCGTGCTCGTTCAGCCGAATAACACCACCTTGTATACGCTGGAGGCAGCGACCTCCAACGGATGCGTGCAGCGGGATACTTTCCAGGTGCAGGTATTTTCACCCGGACCTCCCCTGGATCTTGGACCGGCAGTTATCCTTTGTACGGACAGTACGGTAGTATTTGATGCCGGTCCGGGATATGCAGCGTACTTATGGCAGGACAGCAGTGATGCACCTGTATTTTCAACTTCCGCAAGTGGTATTTACTGGGTGGAGGTGACGGACTCGTGCGGCTTGATCCAACGGGACTCGGTATTGTTGACCGTGAGCCTGGTTGGAGATATTAAGCTGGTCGATACCAGCATGTGCGTCGGCGATTCCCTGCTGATTTCAGTGCCGGACTTCGACGAATATAACTGGTCGCCTGTTACCGGGCTCAATTGCAGCGATTGTGCAACTGTGATCCTACAGCCGGATATAACAACGATATATACACTGGAGGCCACAACAACGCTTGGTTGTGTGAAAAACGACACTTTCCAGGTACAGGTATTTACACCAGGACCTGTGCTGGACCTGGGGCCTGATGTTATATTGTGCGATGACAGTACGGTAATATTTGATGCCGGGCCAGGCTATCTATCCTATTTATGGTCGGATGGCAGTACCTCCCGGACGTTTGCTGCCGCTTCAAGCGGTATTTACTCCGTAGTTGTCGCGGACTCCTGTGGCAGGGTGCAACAAGATACAGTGCTACTGACGGTAAGTCTGATCGGTGACATAAAACTGGCAGACACCAGCATATGTTTCGGCGATTCTCTGCTGATTTCAGTGCCGGGATTTGACGTGTACAGCTGGATGCCGGCATTTGGCCTCAGTTGTACGAATTGCGAAACGGTGACCTTGCAACCGGACATAACTACTTTATATACGCTGGAGGCGATCACTTCGCTGGGATGCATCAAACGCGATACCTTCCAGGTACAGGTATTCACGCCGGGCCCTTTGCTGGATCTGGGACCGGATGTGGTGCTTTGTTCTGATACTACCAAAGTGTTCGATGCCGGCCCGGGGTATCGTTCTTATAGTTGGCAGGATGGCACTTCGGCACAGACAATTACCGCCTCCTCTACCGGGGTTTACTGGGTGGAGGTGACGGACTCCTGTGGAACGGTGCAACGGGATTCCGTACTGCATACTGTAAGCCTTATTGGCGACCTTCAACTGGCGGATACCAGTCTTTGCGCAGGCGACTCCTATTTGGTGGGGGCTCCCGGATTTGATGGGTATTCGTGGTCTCCTGCGGCCGGCCTGAGTTGTACGGATTGTTCCAACGTAGTTATCCAACCGGATTCTGCAACAGTCTATACCCTGGTAGCTTCCACCTCGGATGGCTGCACCAGAGTGGATACGTTTTCAGTGGATGTCATACCGCTGGAAACTATCCTGGACACCCTGGAGTTCTGTCCGGGCGACACGATTGTGCTTGATGGAGTGCCCTATACCCAACCTGGTGTGTACACAGATACCATCCCGGTTGCCGGATCCTGCCCTTTGGTGAAAATTCATTACCTGTATCCAGCCACTTCACCCACTGCATCGGTATTTATCGAGTGCATGGAAGATATCAATATTGCGACGGTTGCAGGCACCGGTCCGGTGGTGGTGCATTACGATCTTCCGGACGTGTTCAGCGACTGCCCTTGTCCGGACGTACAACTGACGCTTGTAAAAGGACTTCCTTCCGGAAGTTTATTCCCGGAGACCAAGACAGAGGTTTGTTATCAGGCAACAGACTATTGCGGAAATGTCGATAGTTGTTGTTTCTCCGTGATCGTGCGTGAAGCGTTGCCTTGTGATGCAAAGGAGGTCGGTTGTATGCGGTACGAGTTACTTCGGATCACAAAAGACAGCATGCAGGAACTAACTTATAGCTTCCGGGTAGTAAATAAATGCCCGGACCCTATGGTCTATGCGGTATTTCAACTCCCACAGGGTTCGGCTGCAACGGCACCGGCTAACAATTCGATCTATACAGCGCCGGGTAATATCGGATATGAGGTGCGTAACCCCAGTCTGGTACCATTTTATTCGATTCGGTTCAAATCCACCACTGACAGTATTGCTAATAATGAAGCTGCGATTTTCCGGTATACCGTGCCGCAGCAGAATAAGCCAGACTATATTCGGGTGAGTGCGCGGTTGGTTCCCGCGCAGTTTCCGGAAGCATACCTGAATACATTTAACTGTCCGGTACAGCAGGTGCAAAAACCAGTTCAAATAAAGCGCTCTTCACCCGGGGTGTTGGTTTTCCCCAACCCCGCTTCAGATAAGATCTTTATTAACCTGGCGGAATGGGATGGAACTGAAGTGCAGGTGCGTATCCTGGACGTTGCCGGACGGGTTGTGCATCAATCGCAGCGGTTCCCGGAAGTCGCCCTGCAAGAGATTCCGCTGGGCGTTGCCTGGCGAAATGGGTTATACCTGTTGGAAGTTCGTTCGGAAGCCGGGCGGCAGGAGGTAGTGCGGTTTGTGGTGCAACGATGATTTGATCTGCATCCTGCCAGGCAAAAGGGTGGCAATTAAACTGAACAGGCTATCTGAATACAAGTTCCGTGGAAGGAGGCGGAGATTCAGATAGCCTGTTTCATGCACTACAAGGGTTTAATCCTGTAATAAAACCGGGATCATCCGGGTACCGGACTCCGTTTCGATCCGCACCAGCGCCTGTCCGGCTGGCAATCCATCCGGAACAGAAAATTCCAGTGTATGATCGCCCGCAGTTAGCGGCTGCTGACTGAAGGTGTGCAGCAATCGGCCATCGAGGCTGACAAGTTGCACCTGAATATTCCGGCTTTCTTCCAGTTCAAATCGAAGCGAGAGGACCTGGCCAGATGCCACCGGGTTGGGATACAACTCCAGTTTCTGAAGACCGGCATCCGGGGCGGTGGTTCCCAGTACTGAGCCGGCAAAATAGCGGGCAACTGAGAACCGGTTGATATTGCTTACCGTTGCTGATCCGGCAACAAGGATCTTATTATCCGGTTGTACAGCCATTAGGTCACCAAAAACCTTGGTTCCGATCCCGGTAGTAGTTTTGCCGCCCGATCCAAAGCCGGTATCCAGGGTGCCGTTTTTATTCAGGCGGGCAAGTGCGATCTCCCGGACACTGCCATTCAGCGCTGTTCCGGCGACCACGATCTTTCCGTCTCCCTGGATGGCCACGCCTTTGGCTTCGTCCAGGCTGTTGTAGTAATTGATCTTGGTAGAACCATTGGTGCCAAAGCCGGTGTCGATCGAGCCATTGGCGTTATAGCGGACGATCACAAACACCGTAGGCCCGGAGTTGGCAATACGGCCGGCGACCACGATCTTTCCGTCCGTCTGCTGCGCGATGGCATTTCCCTGTTCATAAGCCTGGTTGGTGGACAGCACAGAGCGGACGACGCCATTGGTGCCAAAGCCGGTGTCGGTGGTGCCATTAGCGTTGAAACGAAACAAGGCCAGGTCAAATTTGGAGGTGTTGTCGTATACGGTGCCGGTGAGCAAAATTTTGCCATCGGTCTGGATGGCCATCCGGGTCATGGATGGTTGTAATCCGATATTGGCATATGCAAAGCCGTTGGTGCCGAAACTGGCATCCGCGCTGCCGTCTGCATTGCGGCGACAGGCGGCGAACAGTTTGCCGTTTCCCTGGTCGGCGATACCACAACCGACCATTTTGCCATTTGGAAGAACCACGAGGTCGACCAAGCCGCTAAAATCGCCGTCAAACTGAACTAAACCGCTTGTGCCGAAAGTATTGTCCGTCGTGCCGTCGCTGTTAAGCCGCAGAATGGCAGGCTTGCTGTCGGAGTTTCCGCCAACAACGATCTTTCCGTTGCTCAAGACGTGAAGGCTTACCACATTCACACTAGTGTTGTTGATCGAAAGGGTGACCTTTCCAAGGGTGCCGAACGTGTCATCCAGCGAGCCATTGCTGTTCAACCGGGTGAATGCGAGGTAACCGATCCCGTTGGTGGTGTATTGGCCGGCGAGGAGGATCTTGCCATTCGATTGTAAGGCCATTGCGGTACAGTTGGCCTGAAAAATGGAGAAGTTGATCTGTGTAGAGCCGTTGGTGCCAAAGTTGGTGTCCAGAGTGCCGGGCGTTTGTGCCAGTGCGGTCCCTAGGAGAAAACCAATGATCAGGAGCAGCAGGGGGAGTCTGCAGGCGAGTTGTGTGTTCATGTTATTTGTAATCTGTTTGCGGGTGATGATAGGACAGTATGAAGTTGGTTTGCTGAGTAGTCGCTGCGGCATAAAAGGGCCAAAATATGTTGGTATGCAAATTACCTGGTTATTTTACCATTCCGATAATAATGCGACACGGATTAGTGTCGGCTAATAGCGGCGGAAAGTTCCAACAGGCCTGATACCCGGGTTAGGTTGTTTTTGAGCCCTGGCCTCCCCGTTTCTTGGAGGAGCGCCGGTGTTTGTGGTAGCCGCCTTTTTTGTCGCCGGAGCGTTTGTTCCGGTGCCTGTTTTTCGATCCCGAATGCGATGATTTCGGGGTGTATGCCGGTGCTGGCCCGTATTGCTCCGGCACCGGTATTTTTTCCACCTCACTACCGATAAGTGACTCGATCCGTTGGAACCGCCGCTGGTCAGCAGGCCCGATCAGGGTAATGGCGGTACCTTCCCGTGCTGCACGGGCGGTGCGGCCTATCCGGTGTACATAATCTTCTGCATCTTGCGGAACATCGAAGTTGACGATCAGGTCGATCCCATCAATGTCGATACCCCGGCTAAGCACGTCGGTGGCAACCAGGACCTCAACCTGACTGTTCCGGAAAGCCAGCATGACCTTCTCACGCTCGGATTGTTCGAGGTCGCTGCTAATCATACCGATGTTCAGCTTTTTGGAGCGCAGTTTCTGAAAGAGCCGGTTCACGACCTGTTTGGTGGAACTGAAGATCAGCACACGCTGTCCGGTCCGGTCTTTTAATATATCGAGCAGTACCGGCAGCTTTTGTTCATCATGTACCACATAGGCTTCCTGGCGTACCCTTTCCGCCGGCTTGGACAAAGCAATATTTATGGTGACCGGATCGTGCATCAGCGACCGGGCAAGTTTCATAACCCCGTGGGGCATGGTGGCTGAAAAAAGCAGGTTTTGCCGTTTTGGATTGAGCGCTTGGATGATCTTTTGCAGGTCAGGCATAAAACCCATGTCCAACATACGGTCCGCTTCATCCAGGATCAGGAACTGCAGTTGTGAAAAATCTACATAGCCCATATTCATATGAGCAATGAGCCGGCCCGGTGTAGCTATGATCAGTTCAGCGCCTTTGGTGATCGCATTGCGTTCCTGACTGAACTCACTGCCGCCGCCGCCGCCGTATACAGCGATAGAGGAAATGCCGGTAAAGTAGGCATAAGCCTCCACGGCCTGGTCTATCTGCATGGCCAACTCACGGGTTGGCACAATGACCAGGGCCTTGATCCGGTGGTCTTCGGGCATATCCATGATCCGGTCAAGCACAGGCAGGATAAATGCTGCTGTCTTTCCGGTGCCCGTTTGGGCAATGCCGATGAGGTCTTTGCCCTCCAGAATATGTGGAATGGCCTGCTCCTGAATAGGTGTCGCTGTCTTAAAATTCAGCGAATCAATACCGTCCAGGAGTGCCGGGTGAAAATCAAACTCCTTAAACTCCAAACGCGTGTTTTTTTAATTTCGTCCCGTAAAGTTCCGTAAATTATCCTCACTTCTGCACCTTTTGTGTTCAATACTGACCGGTCACGGTGGAAATGTGCTGGAAATAGATGCCTGAAGGTATAATTCCGGTAGGTAGGGTGATCTGACCGGTGGTGTATTGCTGCATTGATCTGCGACCATAGAGGTCTGTAAGCAGCACCTGGCCCCCGGTAATGCCGGCATTGAGCCCCTGACCGCTTTGCGACCTTTACAAACGGGTAAAATGATGTTTTTCATTTTTTTGATACCTGGCAATACTGGTTGTGCCATTTATCCTACCTCCCATTTCCCTTTGCGCACGGCCCGTACCAGCAGATAGACCAGCAGCCCCGCCGGTCCGGCAAGCATGGTTAAGATCAGGCCGGGCACTACAGCAACATGAGCGATCTTTTCCTGCCGGGCGTCATGCACCTGCCAGATGCCGACCAGCAGGCAAAAGGACAGGTAATTGAACCATCCGGTCAGCAGCATGGCCGGGCTGCGGAACAGGTTTTTCAAGCCTTCCAGGGAAAGCAGGTTACCCCCTTCTTCACCGTTGGTCAGGTAGGAAAAAGTGAACCAGGCCGCTGCGAGTGAAAGGAGCAGGGCGGACCCAAATGCAATGGGTTCGGAGTAGCGCCAACGGGGAGCAAAGATCAGTAAGAGCCAGGGGATGAAGATCAGTACGGATGCGTATCCGTAAAAGGCATCGGCAGTCATAATATCGGACAGGTTGAGAACAGGTCCGGAAAGTTAAGACTAGTTTTTAATATTAAACATGAGTTTGGGATAGGGCCTTTCCGGGCAGGTTAATAATCAATTTTTTAGCGGCAGCGCAGCGCAATATTTGTAGTATTTGGAAGGGGCGTGGGATATAGGTGCGGCGCGCCGGCAATATATTTCGGTGCGCTGCACCTAAAACCTTGTATAAAGATTGCCTTTCTACAAATATTTCGCCGTGCTGCGGCTTTGTTCAGTGGAGAGTTGCCCAAAACGCACGTTATTTAAGATCTGCATGCACACCCAGGAGAGTGTTTTTTACACGGGTTTCATATAGTAGTATCAGCACAGACGTTGCACGGAAATATGCTGTGTAACGTCTGTGCTGTTTTTTCCTGCATAATATCCAGGTACAATAGCCCGCCTTACTTCTGGATCTTCAGGCTCAGATCAAGGGGTTGAGCGGAGTGGGTAAGGGCTCCAGCTGACACATAATCCACCCCTGTTTGGGCAAATTTGCGCACGTTGAACAGGGTGATGCCACCGGATGCTTCCGTTTCAAACCGCTTGTCAACTGTTGCAACGGCTTCGGCCAGGATCGGAACCTCAAAATTGTCGAACATCAGGCGCGAGATACCACCCACCTCCAGCGCCTCGTGTACTTCTACCAGGTTGCGCACCTCCAGAGTAATGTCCAACTGCAGGTTGTTTGCTTTCAGGTAGGTTTGGGCCCGCTCCAGGGCCTTCTTGATCCCGCCGGCTGCATCAATGTGGTTGTCCTTGATCATAATCCGGTCATAGAGGCCCCAGCGGTAGTTTTCACAGCCCCCGATCTTCACAGCCCATTTTTCCAGAAAACGCAGCAGCGGGGTAGTCTTGCGGGTATCGAGGACTTTCACTGGCAGGTCACCTACTTCGAATGCAAAACGGCTGGCAAGGGTGGCAATGCCGCTCATGCGCTGCATGGAATTCAGTACCAGCCGCTCGGCCTGCAACAGTGCCCGGGAATTGCCTTCCACTTCAAATGCGGTCTGGCCATACAAAATATCGCTGCCGTCCAGTTGGTGTACGGTCACTGTGCTGGTCGGATCGACGAATTTGAATATTCGTTCTGCCAATTCAACTCCGGCGATCACTCCATAGTCTTTCACCTTCAATACAGCACGGCTACGGCTGTCGGCCGGAATCGTCGCAAGGGAAGTATGATCGCCGTCGCCTACATCTTCCTGCAGGGCCGAGGTGATAAAAGTATCAAGTTGTTGATCGGTAATTTGTTTTGGCCGCATGTTATGATCGGTTATCGATTGTCGTTATCCGGTTATTTTTCCTGTTTCCATTTGATGTTGCAACCACCCGACGGACGCTGTGCCGGATCGGGGTTCTGGCCGGCCAGGACGGCATCCAGGGCTGCCCGCAGATCGGCGCCGGTTACCGGTACCGGATTGCGCTTTGGCCTGCTGTTGTCCAACTGTCCGCGGTATTTCAGGCGAAGGTTGCCGTCAAAAATGTAGAAATCCGGTGTGCAGGCTGCATCATACTGCCGTGCCACATCCTGGGATTCGTCGTAAAGATAGGGAAAGGTATAACCTACTTCCAGTGCATGGGCCCGCATTTTATCCGGGGCATCATCCGGATAGGCTACGGCGTCGTTGCTGCTGATAGCCACAAACGCCACTCCTTTGGCCTCATACTCTTTTGCCAGCCGGACAATTTCGGCATTTACATGCAGTACATACGGGCAATGGTTACACAGAAACATCACGACGGTTGCTTTGTCGGAGGCGATATCCTGCAGCCGGACCTGCCGGCCGCTGACCGTGTCGGGCAGGGAGAAGTCCGGTGCCTGGGTTTCCAGGGGGAGCATGGTAGATTCGGTATATGCCATGGAGGAGTTTTTGTTTGGTGATTAAATAATTACTGGATCAGGATCAACGGCAGTCAGGGGCTACGCCCAAAACGTATTTTTGGACGATTCCAACAGCCGGAGCGGTTTCGGCGCCGCTAAACCCGGTGAACATCGCATCCGCGACGGATCGTTCGTACTGCCGGAGCAGCGGGGTTGCCAGGGGCAGGTAGGACCAATGCCAGCGTTCTTCGTTATAACCATCCGGACGCGCGTGGTCTTTTGCCGTGTAGGGTTGGTAAAAACCATAGAAATGTGCATGCTGCTGCAGCCATTCATAGGTCTTGTGGTATTGGCCACCGGGAACAAAGGCCTTGGGATCAAGACCGTTCAGGTCGATGTCGGTACCCCAGTGGTGCCGAGAACTGCCCGGCATGGCAGAGTATTCCAGGATTTTCAGGGTGCGGGCGTCTGCTGCTTTGATCTGGGTAGTATATACCGACCACTTACGTTCCCAAATACCCTTCTGATAGTCAAAGGACCGCGCAGCGGACAGGATGGTCAGGTTGATGCCGTCCTTTTTTGCCGCAGACCACATTTTACAAAATGCAGCGTAGGTTTCCTTTTGGAGGTAAAGTCCGGACCTTGAAGCATACCGGGTACTGACCGGTACAAAATCGGGATGCGTGGCCGGATTGAATTTGCCCATCAGGAAATCCGTACCGGCTGCCGTCAACGCTGTTACAGGCACGGCAGCCCGTGGGGCTTCTTCCTGTTGAATTGATTTGGCATCCGGGATAATGGTATCGGCCGGGGAAGGCGCCGCACATACCTGTGCACTATACCGGGAAAAAACAGCACCCGTTTCCGCTTCAGGGCCACAACCAACGCAGGCCAGTACAGAGAGGAAAAAACCGGCCTGTAGTAAAAAACGTACATTCATGAGTCAGCAGCTTCAATCACATTGATCAGGGCTTCCTTGGTCAAAACACCCGGTTGCCGCCAAACTTCCTGCCCCTGGCGGAATAACACAAAGGTGGGAACCCCCATAACTTTCATTTGTACCGCCAGGTCAGTATTCTCATCCACATCGATCTTGTAAATATGGACACGGTCGCCAAGGTCATCCTTTAGCGCATCCAGGACGGGCACCATGGCACGGCAGGGCCCACACCAGGTAGCGTGAAAATCCAGCAAGACCATTGTTCCGGAATTGATCAGTGTTTGAAAAGACGATTTCAAGTCGGCGTACTTTTTAACCTGAACGGATAACGAAGGGGGGATGGATAAAAGGCGGCGCAAGATACACCGGAAATTTGGCGCCCTGGTTGTATTGAACGCTCCCGTCCCGGATTGAAACCGTCCGTTTATCGAAAAACAAACGATCTGACCGGCCCTTCAGGGCATATTGGGGCTGGTGGCGATACTAATGCCACCTGCGGTTCCCCCCAATCCTTTACTCAAACCCGGATGTTATGATTTTGTTTCGACAACTGTTCCTTTTTGTCCTGTTTCTCACCAGTGTGATCCATGTGCAGGCACAAGATGAAGAAATGGCCATTAAAGCAGTGATCAACCAGTTTTTTGAAGGTATGCACAAAGGCGATACCAGCCTGATCCTAGATGCCTGTACGGAAGCGCCGGTGTTGCAAACTATTGCCCGGAACCAGGCCGGGAATCCGGTCGTGCGGACACAGGATTTCCAGGAATTTGTCCGGATCATCGGTAATCCCGGCGAACACGTGTACGACGAACGGATCGAGTTCGGGGCGATAATGGCTGAAACTGCATTGGCCAGCGTTTGGACGCCGTATGCTTTTTACCTGGACAATACCTTTTCCCACTGCGGGACCAATTCCTTTCAACTGGTCAAAACCACCGGAGGCTGGAAGATCCAGTATATCATCGATACACGGCGCAAGTCCTGCGATTAAGCGATCGGGATACTGGCAAAATAGTACAAAGAGGCCCTGAATCCCGAAAGATGGGTGTACTTCTTTTTATCATTCCTAAACTATTGTAACTTCGGACTTTAACTGTGAAGTCGCGGAGTGAAAAACCTATGTGCGCAGACTAAATTTATGTCAGGCTGATCGCTTCGGATTGAAATTTGCCGGTAATGGATATTTGTGTGGTGAAGTGCGTAGCAAAATTTCCGTGCCGCGCAACTTCCGGCAGGTCCGGACGTTGGGGGATATTCCGGACTGATCGTACCAACTACCTGTCCCAAAATTGTATACAAACACATGGCCAAGGAAAAAGAAGAAAAAGTACCAAAAGTTGATGAGGCGACCTTTAGTTACGGAGGCGTTCAACTGAAGTTGACCAAAAGCAAAACGGAGGCTGCCGTCCAATATACCGGTTCGCACGAGCGCCGGGGTGCGCGAAAAGTAGCCGAGCCACCCACTACGATCGAAAATTTCGAAGTGGTGAGCAGCAAGCGTGATATCGATAAAAAACTCGATACGCTGCGTGAGGAGCCGGATGTTGCGGTTGGCACCCATGTCTGGCACGTAGAGGGTGAAGACGATACGCCCTTTATTCCAACAGGCAGCCTGTATGTGGAATTTGAGGCCGGGGTGTCGGAACAGGAGCAACGGGCCCTGTTGGAGGAATACGGCCTGAGTATTGAGGAGGAGGCTGGTCCGGGTGCTTACCGGGTCCGGGTAACCCAGCTGTCACCCAACCCGATCAAATGTGCCGTGGCACTCCAGGCGCATGCGCATGTTGCTGTTGCAGAGCCTGAATTTGCCACTACGCCGGCACAACGCGATTTTTCAACGCCATCGGGTCGTTTTACGACTACCCAGTGGCACCATGAGAATTCCGGGCAGGCCATTCCGGCCATTGATGTGCCAAACTCCATCTATGCTGCCAACCATTTCAAGCGGGGCGCCGATGCCAAGGTGCGTGCAGCTTGGCAGTACCTGGGCAGCATGGGTAGCACCGGCCTGAAAATTGCCGTGATCGATACCGGGTTTGCCACCAATCACCCGCAGTTGCGCGGCAATGGCTATAAAATACGCACGCCGTTCAATGCAGCATCCCGAAACACTGATGTGTCGCCGTTCGTACAGATGGGAAACGGTGCTTACGGTGTGGTCAGCCATGGCACATCCTGTGCCGCTGTCGCTGCCGGCGCCTGGGATACCCAGGGTATTACCGGGGCAGCGCCCAATGCACAGATCATCCTGATCAAACTGGATGTGCTGACCGATGGTGCGATTAAAAACGCCTTCGAACATGCCATGTTGAACGGCGCGGATGTGATTTCCTGCAGCCTTGGATATCCCAAGCCGGTACCGTTGTCCACCTATGTCACCAATTACCTGCGTAAGGTGGCCCGGGAAGGTCGCGGCGGGCGGGGTATCCCGATGTTCTTTGCCGCTGGCAATGCCAATCCGGCGTCCAATTATATGCCCCGACAGGTGAGCGACTTTGCCGCACACCCCGACGGTATTTGCGTGACCGCTTCCAATAGTCTGGATCTGCGTTCGAGTTATTCCTTCTACGGCTCCAATGCCTTTATCTGTGCGCCCTCCAATGGCGATGCCGGCGTGGGGATCACGACAGCGACCTGCGACCTGGCTACCGACGGCCGCTCAGTAGTTCTGGGCTATACCAGCGGCTTTGGCGGTACTTCCAGTGCTGCTCCGCTCGCTGCCGGTATTTGCGCCCTGATGCTCACTGCCAATCCCAATCTGCGGGTGGCGGATATAAAAAACATCCTGGGCCAGACCGCCGACAAGATCGGTCCGCTGAATAGCTACGACTACCGGGGACATTCTGATTTTTACGGCTATGGCCGTATCAATGCGCTGCGGGCAGTACAGATGGCTGCTTCACTTGCCGGTGGCGGCGGAGTCGTTACCACGACACCACCTTCGACCACTACGGGTGGTACCACCACTACCGAACCAGCTACACCCTCTGTGCCGACCGGAAAAGTAACGTCGACCTTCCTGAATGTCCGTTCCGGTCCTTCTACGGCTTATGCAAAAGTGGGCCGTCTGAACCAGGGTGACATCGTGCGGTTGTTGGATAAAGTGTCGGGATTCTGGCGGATCGGAAGCGGACAGTACGTGCACTCCGCTTATATCCAGGTATTGCCGACCACGGGGGCGAGTACGGTTGTGACCACACCTAAAGGGAAAGTGACACCGACCTACCTGAATGTTCGTTCTGGTCCTTCGACCGCTTATGGCCGTGTCGGCCGGTTGAGGGCCGGCGATATCGTCAATGTCTACGAAACCAGCCGGGATGGTTGGTACCGGGTCGGTACCAATCAGTGGGTTTACGGTCGGTATGTACAGTTGGTGTAAACAGTAGCAAAAGCAAAACAAATCGGGGCGCATGGCAGCAACAGGAGTTTTCAGACATTCCGGTTGCAGCCATATGTCGCTTAAAACAGTCCCACTAATTTACAGGGCCTTTAAAATGTTTTGTTCGATGCGTTGCAGCGGATCGGCCGTCTGATCCTTTACAAACGACTTGCCGGTCACCTTTTCATAAAGTTCAATGTACCGGTTTGATATTTCCAGGACAAATGCATCCGGCATGTCGGGCATCTGCTGCCCATCTTTCCCCTGAAAACCGTTTTGCATCAGCCATTCCCGGACGAACTCTTTACTCAACTGGCGCTGTTTTTCACCGCTGGCCTGTCGTTCGGCATATCCGTCGGCATAGAAATAGCGGGAACTGTCGGGCGTATGGATCTCATCCATCAGCAGGATCTGGCCGTCTTTTTTCCCAAATTCATATTTGGTGTCGACAAGGATCAGACCCTGCCGGGCGGCCATTTCTGTGCCGCGGCGAAACAGGGCACGGGTGTACGCTTCCATTTGTGCATACTCCTCCGGCGTGACGAGGCCCGCTTCCAGAATGCCATCCCGGGAGATGTCCTCATCATGCCCGGTATCTGCCTTGGTGGTAGGGGTGATGATCGGTTCGGGGAACGGATCGTTTTCCCGCATCCCTTCCGGAAGGGGTACTCCGCATAGTTCGCGTCCGCCGGCTGCGTAGGTGCGGGCGGCATGCCCGGCCAGGTAACCACGAATGACCATCTCAACCCGGTACGGAGTGCAACGATGCCCGATAGCAACATTCGGGTCAGGGGTACTGACCAGCCAGTTGGGGCAAATATCCCGGGTGGCTTCCAGGAAGTGTGCCGCAATTTGGTTCAACACAGCGCCTTTGAATGGGATCGGTCGCGGCAGAATATGGTCAAAGGCGGAGATCCGGTCGCTGGCGACCATCACCAGCCGGTCGCCCACGGTATAAACATCGCGGACCTTGCCTCTGTAAAAGGCAGTCTGGCCCGGCAGGGTAAAGTTGCTTTCGCGGATCGCGTGTATCAAAGCTGCAGAATTTAGGATGTTAAATTACGGAATGGAGCAACGTATTATTTGATCTCTTCATAATCGATATACTCACCATCGTCTTCATCGTGATCATCTTTTTGGGGCGGCGGTTGCTGCTGGTGAATGCCCTGGTTCAGGCCGAAATACGGCCGCAAGGCCTGAATTAACCAAAGAATTGCAAGAAATGTAAAGAGCCACTTGAGCAACATAATCGAACGAGATAGATACAGGTGCACTGTTTCAGCGCGATGTGCCTGCATGCACTGGTTGGAAAAATAGTACAGATATGGTCTGGGGGCTAATATCCGCTAACTTACGCTTGTTTTTCAAAATATTTTTTCAAAAAGGGGTGGCTGAAGACCGCTATCAGAATGATGCCGACGCCCAGGTAGAAGCCCGGGTTCAGGTCCTTGTGTTCCTGGAGGAGCAGCCCTGCCAGCATAACACCGTAAACGGGTTCAAGGTTGGTCGTCAGGTTAGTCGCAAAGGCGGTAATGTGCCGCATGGCCAGCAGGGTCAGATAATACGGGAGCAAGGTGCAGCCCCAGGCCAGGAGTAACAGCCAGGGCCAGTCCAGTCCGATGGGCTGCAGGCGTAATTCCGGGTTGCTTGCCAGCACAAAGGGAAGCGCCAGCGAGGTTAGCACCAGGGCGCCGAATAGCTCGGTAAAACTCATGATAAGCGGCGGCGGGGTGCTCTGGTCGATCAGGCGTTTGTTCAGGGCTGTAAACACTGCCGCTAACAGGGCGCCGAGCAAGCCGACGATAAAGCCGTCACGCATGGACCAGTCAATATTGTCTACTACCAGTGCCATGCCAGGCAGGATCAGGATACTGAGGGCCAGTTCGTACCACCTGGTCTTTGACCGCATAAGCCAGGGTTCCAGCAGTGCGGCAAAAAAGGAGGTGGTTGCCATGGTGGCTACGGCAATAGAGGCATTGGACAATTTGACTGCACCGTAAAAACACAGCCAGTGCAATCCGACCAATCCGCCCACACCCAACATCTGCCAGTACACCCGGCGCGGAGTACTGCGCAACTGGGCACCGGGCAGGAACCACCACAGGGCAGCACAGCACAATAGTACGCGCCACCACACCAGCGGCAGGGCCTGCAGGGTAATGAGTTTGCCCAGTATGGCCGTGAAACCCCAGATAAAAACACAAAAGTGCAGGGCGAAATAGGCGCGTAGCTTATCGTTCATGGCAGCGCAAAAGTAGCGGTGTTTTTACAATGTATCCGCCCTGATGTATAGTACCTCCACATTGGTTTAGTGTGCTTCCAGCCAATTGTCGCCCACCCCCATTTCTACGAGGATCGGCACTTTCAGGTTGGGTATGGCCGTACTCATCTTTTCCTTGATGAGGGGGCGCAGCGCATCAAGTTCATCCTTGTGCACATCAAAGACCAGTTCGTCGTGTACCTGCAGGATCATGCTGGAGCGGAACTTTTCTTTTTGCATGGCCTTCCAGATGTTTACCATCGCCACTTTGATCATGTCGGCAGCCGTGCCCTGTATCGGTGTGTTGATTGCCATCCGCTCCGCCATACTCCGGTGCATGCCGTTGCGACTGTCAATATCGCGCAGGTGACGCCGGCGCCCCAGCAGGGTTTCGACATAGTGGTGTTTGCGGGCAAACTCCACGGTGGTGTCCATATAGTGTTTCAGGCCTTTGTACTGGGCGAAGTAGTTGTCGATGATCTCCTTTGCTTCGGCTCGTTTGATATCCAGTTGCTGGCTCAGGTTGGTGGCACCGGCACCGTAAATGATACTGAAGTTGACGGTTTTGGCCGCCCGGCGCTGTTCGGACGTTACCTCCTCGAGCGGAACTCCAAATACCCGGGCTGCAGTAGCCTGGTGGATATCCTGGTTGAGTTTGAACGCCTCAAGCATAGCCTCTTCGTTGCTGATCTCTGCGATAAGGCGCAGCTCGATCTGGGAGTAATCGGCAGAGAGTAATACATGGTTTTCATCCCGCGGGATG
>SBHD01000019.1 GCA_006226345.1 Bacteroidota bacterium
AACCTTTTCACCTTTACATTTTTCATTTTGCCTTTTACATTTAAAACAGGCTATCTTTGCGCGCCCAAATCAAATATTCACATATATATCCTTCGTCCATTGAAGAAGATCCGCAACTTCTGCATCATCGCACACATTGACCACGGTAAGAGTACCCTGGCCGATCGCTTGTTGGAGCATACCCATACCATCAACCAGCGGGATATGCAGGACCAGGCGCTGGATAATATGGATCTGGAGCGGGAGCGTGGCATTACGATCAAGAGTCATGCGGTCCAGATGCGCTACACGCACACGGACGGAGAAGAATATGTATTCAACCTGATCGATACGCCGGGACACGTGGACTTCTCCTATGAGGTCAGCCGTTCCATCGCCGCCTGCGAAGGAGCCCTGCTCCTGGTAGATGCCTCACAGGGGATTCAGGCCCAGACGATCAGCAACCTGTACCTGGCAGTCGACCATGACCTGGAGATCATTCCCATCGTCAACAAGGTGGACATGCCGAGCGCCAATATCGAGGAGGTGCAGGACCAGATCATCGATCTGATCGGTTGTAAGCGCGAGGAGATCATTTCGGCATCGGGCCGCACCGGTATCGGAGTGGATGAGATACTGGCGGCTGTGGTTGAGCGCATTCCGGCGCCTAAGGGCGACCCGGAAGCACCGCTGCAAGCCATGATCTTCGACTCGATGTTCAATTCCTACCGGGGAGTGGTTGCCTACGTCCGGATCATGAACGGTACCCTGAGAAAAGGCGACCGGATCAAGTTTTACAATACAGGCAAGGAAGTCGCAGCCGAGGAGGTCGGCATCCTGCGGCTTGGCCAACAGGATACCGGCGAGCTTAAGGCCGGCAATGTGGGTTATGTGATCACGGGCATTAAGGTCAGCCGCGAGATCAAGGTGGGGGATACCATGACGCACGTCGTCAACCCTTGTACTACCCCCGTCAAGGGCTTTGAGGAGGTAAAACCGATGGTTTTTGCCGGGGTATATCCGCTGGACAACGACGATTTTGAAGACTTGCGGGATTCGCTCGAAAAACTGCAGCTCAATGATGCTTCCCTGGTATTTGAGCCCGAAACCTCGGCAGCACTGGGCTTTGGCTTCCGCTGTGGTTTTCTGGGTATGCTGCACCTGGAGATCGTCCAGGAGCGCCTGCAGCGGGAATTTGACCAGGATATCATCACTACGGTGCCCAACGTACCGTATTTTGCCACGGACTCCAAAGGCAAGCGATTCGAGATCCACCAACCCTCCGAATTGCCGGAAACCAACCTGCTGCATTCGGTAGAGGAGCCCTATATCTACGCCCAGATCATTACCAAGCCGGAATACATCGGTAATATCATGACCCTCTGCCTGGAAAAGCGGGGGATCCTGCAGAAACAAAACTACCTGACCCCCACCCGGCTGGAGATCATTTTCCATATGCCGTTAGCGGAGATCGTATTCGACTTTTACGACAAACTGAAATCCCTCACCCGGGGCTATGCCTCGTTTGACTACCATATCCTCGATTACCGGGAAACCGACCTGGTCAGGCTCGATATCAAACTCAACGGTGAACAGGTCGACGCCCTTTCAGCCCTCGTCCACCGCTCCAAGGCGGAGTATATCGGCCGGCGGATGTGTGAAAAACTGAAAGAACTGCTGCCGCGGCAACAGTTCCAGATCGCCATTCAGGCAGCAATCGGACAAAAGGTCATTGCCCGCGAAACGATCAGTGCCCTGCGCAAGGACGTGACGGCCAAGTGTTACGGCGGTGATATTACCCGTAAGCGCAAACTCCTGGAAAAGCAGAAGGCCGGTAAACGCCGGATGAAGCAATTTGGCTCGGTAGAAGTGCCGCAGGATGCTTTCCTGAAGGTTTTGAAACTAAATGACTGATCTGCAGCAGACTGGTCCACGCACTTATTTTCGGTCCGGATAACCAACTGCACTGTTTTTAAGCCTACCTTTGTACATTATTTACCAAAAGAAGCTGCTTTTGCACGCGAAACACCTTGCTTGTCCCCAAAAACGACGCCATCGTGACGAGACGTGTAGGATACTTCTCCGGTACGCACGTAATTTAATTTTATGAATTTTGAACAACTCGGGCTAATAGAGCCCATCCTTCGCGCGCTGCGTGAAGAAGGTTATGTAACCCCAACCCCCATTCAACAACAAGCCATCCCCCTGCTACTTCAAGGAAAAGACCTGCTCGGATGTGCCCAGACCGGCACCGGTAAGACGGCAGCCTTTGCAGTACCCATTTTACAATTACTTCAAAACCGGCCTCAGCCGTCAAAAGGGCGGAACCGGCCGATCCGGTCGCTTATCCTGACCCCCACCCGCGAGCTGGCCATGCAGATCGGCGAAAGTTTTACCGCCTATGGCCGCCACCTTCCCCTGCGCAACCTCGTCATTTTCGGCGGGGTAGGGCAGAAACCGCAAACCGACGCGCTGCAACGCGGAGTCGATATCCTGGTCGCTACGCCGGGGCGCCTGCTTGATCTCATGCAACAGGGTTTTATCGCCCTCGACCAGATCGAAATGTTCGTCCTGGATGAGGCCGATCGGATGCTGGACATGGGATTTGTGCATGACGTACGCCGCGTGCTGGCCAAGTTGCCCACCGAGCGGCACTCCCTGTTCTTTTCGGCTACCATGGCCCCGGAGATCCTCCGGCTGGCTTCCGGCATCCTGAAAGATCCGGCACACGTAGAAGTAACTCCGGTATCGACCACTGCCGAAACGGTGCACCAAAAGGTATATTTCGTCGAGAAAAAAGACAAGAAAAACCTGCTCCGCCATTTGCTCGATGACCCAGCCATTGAAACGGCTCTGGTGTTTACCCGGACCAAACACGGCGCAAATAAGCTAGCCCGCGACCTGCACAAATCCGGCGTGCATGCCGAAGCCATTCATGGCAACAAGTCCCAGACTGCCCGGGTAAAAGCCCTGGAAGCTTTCAAGAAGCGGGAGATCCGGGTGTTGGTTGCCACCGATATCGCAGCCCGCGGTATCGATATTGACGAACTCACACACGTGGTCAATTTCGAATTGCCCAACGTACCGGAAACGTATGTACACCGGATCGGCCGGACCGGCCGAGCCGGCGCCTCGGGAAGTGCGATCTCGTTCTGTGATTCCGAAGAACGCGCCTATCTGAAAGATATCCAGAAGCTGACCGGACAACAAGTGCCGGTAGCAATCGATCATCCTTACGAGTCCTCGAACGCCTCTCCGGTGCCGCTGCCGCAGGCCGGCGAAACCCGCTCTGCCCGGAACTCCCGGCAGAAACCCGCCCGCAGCCGCCGACCGGACAACCGTTCGGAACAGCGCCAGTCGAAACCCGGCGAACGCAAAGAACAACCCGCCGGCTCTCCACGTCCGCAGGGCCGTAACGGCCAGTCGGACAACCGTTCAGAGCAACGTCAACCAGCCTCTGGCGAAAGGAAGGAACAACGTGCCGGTACACCGCGCCCGCAGGACCGTAACAGCCAACAGCCGCAGCGCCAAAAAGCACAGGGCGAAAAGCAACTGTCCCAGCTGGGCCAGCAGCGGTCAAATGAAGCATCCAAGACCTCCAACTCGAAAAAACAGCGCCGCAAACGCGGTGGAAATCAGGAGAGCCGCTGGCAGGAAGACAAAAACAAGTCCCTTTCTGATAACAAGCGGGCCCTGTTGGACCTTCTGCGGATTCAGCGATAATTTGCCGGCATCTGTTTGCCCGCATGGTAGACTATTCCATTTCAGATTTGACTTCACCGGAATTTACCCATTGGGGTGGGAAATCTGGAAGCCAAATTTGAAATGGGACTGTCGTACCGGTATCACTGCTCTGATACGGCCTTTATCACTTTCTGGTAATACACGTTCCTGGTTCCCGTATCCTCTATTATGAAAATGTAAAGCCCGGCCGGCCAGGCTTCATGCCCGGTTATGATATGCCCGAAAAGATTACCGGGCATCCGTTGCCCCCTGGCGTCATATACCTGTACCCGGAATTGCATTTCCGGTAAGGCCGTTTCCAGGAAAAGCCGGCTGTAAAACGGGTTCGGATACATCCGGAACAGTCCACCGGCATCGTGTGCCGGCGCATTGGATACCGGCATGCCCTCGGCGGCGCCAATCGAGCGGGGCGCGGCAAAAACAGCTCCGTAGTGATCCTGCAAGGGTTCGGTCGCCGGGTAGCCGGCTCCTGCTGCCGGACTATTAGCCGGGATATGAAAATCACCGGCCCCCGGATCATCCAGTAGCGGGTTTTGGTTGATAATTCCGTTTTGGTCCTGTACCGGAAGGCTGGGACCGCTCCAGTTGCTGTTTCCCGGGTAATACCACAGGTTATTGGAGTACAGGAAGCTAACCGGCCGGGTATTGGGCCCGATGTTGGTTTCGGTGGAAAGGCCTGCGTCGCGCACGACGATATTGTTGCGAAAGGTATTGTCGCCACATTCCAGGAAACGGTCGGGGTCGACGGTTTCCTGCAAGATGCGTACGATCCATTTTTCCGGCAGGTAAATGGTATTGTTCACCACTTCCACGTTTACCGAACCAACATAGGCCACGGCTGCTACAGAACCGATAATGATATTGGAATACACCTGCAGGTTGGCGGCCTCGAAATGCGCGGTATCCGGCCGGAAGAAGGCAAGCCCGGTGCTGCCGCCAAGGTTGAGGGTACGCTGACCACAATTTTTAAAGAAATTACCTTCGATGCGGATGTGCTCGGTGCCGCCCTTGGCCTGAATGGCGTTGGAACCCATGTTTTCAAAATAATTGCTGTAGATCAGGCCCTGGTGACAGCCGACCATATCAATACCACTCCCGCCGGCAGCGCCGTTTTTAAAGGTGCAGTGTCGCACTTCAAAATCATTGAGCCCGGAGAGCTTAAGCAGATCGTTGTTGCCGCTTGTTGCCATGTCGCGAAAGGTGCAGCCTTCGAATACGATGTGATGGGCCGGCGTGTCGTAGGATCCCCCGTCATCGGTATTGAACCCGTTGCCGGTCTGCTGTTGGAAAATGAGGTCTTTAAAATGCAGGTAGGCCGGGTCGCTGAGTTGCAGGGCATTGGTGCCACCCTGGAAAACGACCGTTTCACCGGCTGCTGCCCGGATGGTGATCCATTGTGCTGGCGTGCCCTTCAGGTTGCTGAAAAAAAGACCGCCATTGTAGGTGCCGGCATGGATCTCTATCGTATCGCCGGGCTGTACGGCAGCTACCGCAGCAGGCAGGGTGGGGTAGGGCTGTCCGGGCCCGACGGGCAGTATGGCAGCTTGTGCCTGGAATATTCCTGAGAGGATGAATAAAATACTGGTTAGTGGTCGGAACATGGGAAGTTGGATTGATTTGTGATCTTCGTCTGGTACGGCACTGTTTTATATTGACGCGCGTATCGGGTAGCCTTCCTAAGTAAAGCCGCAGCGCGGCGAAATATTTGTAGAAAGGCGTTGTGCGCGCAAGGTTCCAGGTGCAGCGCACCGGCAGTATATTCCGGTGCGCTGCACCTATTTTCAACGCTCCTCCCAATTGCTACTACAAATATTGCGCGGCGATGCCGCTAACAAATTGATTCTTTGCCTGCCCGGGGACGACCTATACAAAACTCGCATTTAATGATTGGCTTTTTTTTGCGCGGCATCCACTAGTTCAGACCAATTCGCTTTGGCCTTTTTATACCAGCCTGCGGGGTCTTTTTCCCATTTCCGGGCAATGCTTTTATTGTAATTGTAAATGTTGCGGTCCTGGAAACTGGTGTCGTACGTCTGGACATCGATCCCTACTAATGTTCTGGTAGCAACACCATAAGCACAAAATCCGCCGAATTCGGGTTCGTATTTCGAGGGATCCTGGTCGAAACGCTGTTTGTTTTGCCCGTTTTCAAAGTAATATACGGCCCCATGGTAGGTGCTTGTGCAGGTGCTTGTACCTTTTACAGGCTTACCGTCGCGCAGCGAAACGGGGTCATACCCATCCAGGATCACGCCCTGTTTATTCACATTGACAAGGTAGTGTTTTTCGGTTTGCGCAAAACCGGTGCCGGCGGGCAGCAGGGACAGCAGAGATAGAAAGGACAGGAAAATGCCGGTTCTGGTCATAAGTCGGATGTTTTTGCGTTTACAGAACTATGCGAGGAATCTATCTGATCATATGGGCTTTCCTGTTCGGGTTTTGCACGGCCGATCAAAAGAGCGGGCAAATTGCTGCTCAGCCGCCGGCTATACCGGCCGACACCGTATCTCCTGTGCTGAACCCTGTCGGTAAAACGGTGGAAACCCGTTTCCCGGTACCCGAAGGCTATGTCCGCATGCCGACGGATAGTACATCTTTTGCGGCTTACCTGCGCGGGCTGCCCCTGCTTCCCGACAGCCACCAGGTACGGCTGTACGACGGAACATTAAAAAGTCGCCAGGATGTGCATGCCGCAGTGCTGGACCTCGACGTCGGTTCCCGCGACCTCCAACAATGTGCTGACGCCGTGATGCGCCTTCGGGCGGAATACCTTTTTGCGCAAAAACGATACGCCGATATCCACTTCAATTTCACTAACGGTTTCCGGGCCGATTATGACCGCTGGCGCCGCGGCGACCGGATCCGGGTGCAGGGCAACCGGGTCAGTTGGACTGGTGGTGGGGCGCCATCCGGCTCATATTCCGGTTTCCGGAAATACCTGACACAGGTATTCATGTATGCAGGCACCGCTTCCCTGGAACGTGAACTGGTGCCGGTTGCCCTTGCGGATATACAGCCGGGCGATGTGTGGATACGGGGCGGGCATCCGGGCCACGCCGTGATCGTACTGGATGTTGCAGCAGATACGTCCGGGACAGAACGCCGGTTTTTGCTGGCGCAGAGTTATATGCCGGCGCAGGAGATCCATGTGCTGCGCAATCCGGCCGATCCGGATGGCGGGCCCTGGTATTCCACTGCCGCAATTGGGGATATGCTCGTTACGCCCGAATGGGTATTCAGCCGGGAACATCTACGGCGGTTTGCCGGTGAATAGCGCATTCCCTGGATTCGTTTACAGGCATGCTTCAACGGCGGGTCCTATCTGCTGGATCATTTCCAGCGCAGTATTAAGTACTGGTTCGACCTGTTCCCACTCCGCAAGGCCAAGTGCTTCCCCGCATTGTTGCCGGATCCCGGTAATGGTATCGCTTACAGCCGAACAATTATCCAGTGTACCGGCCAGGTTGGCCATGTCGTTCAGGATGCGCAGGGTGTGCTCCAGTTTTTGGGCCATGATATGTACATCCCGGCTGGCCAGTGCATCCGAAAGGTCGAGTTGTATGATTTCGGCATCCAGCTGGAGGATGTCGCGGGGTGTAAACGAGGCGGCGGGAGTGCCGGTATCGGCTATGTCCAAAGCACAGGCTTGCACGGCCATGCGCATTCGGTGTGCCTGCTGCCGGGCTTCCGTAGCACGGGCGAGCATGGCATTCAAGTCCTGGTCCTGTTCGTACCCCAGGAGGTTACACTCGGTACGCCCTTTTTGGGCGGCTATCCGGGCAGCATGACAGTACAGGCCAGCCTGTGCAACGGCATCAAACTCCTGCCAGGACCACAAGAGTTTTAATAGTAAATTCACGGGTTCCTGCGATCGTACAGCATCGTGCAGTACGGTATCGATCCGGTTAGCCCGTTGTTGTACCCATAACAGGGTTTCCCGGCTGTCGTAGACAGACTCTTGTGCGAAGAGGGCGGAGGAACTACCCAAAGTACTCAGAACACCAAATAGGATGATGACGATGGTTTTCATAATCATTTTTGTTTTTTTAACAATCGTCGTAGTCCTGCGGTTGCCTGTTTGGTTTCAAAAATGTAAAAAAGTCGTGCCGGGATCAAACTCAATTTTCCCAGGTCTGTTTAGGGGAATTGAACCTGATCTTTGGCCCATGCTGCTTCACGGGCTTTAAAAACACACGTTATGCGTATCATTTTTTTACTTACCCTGATATGGACCAGTCTGGTGGCATTACCGGCCCAAAACACCGGAATATTGACCGGTACTGTAAAAGATAAACTCACCCAGGAACCCCTGATCGGTGTAACGATCCGGCTGGAAGGCACGGAAGTTGGCGCAGTGACGGATGTATCGGGTGCATTCCGATTGGCTAATATTCCACCAAAATCCTACAATGTACAAGCGACCTATCTGGGTTATATTCCCCAAACCCGCTATAATATTATTATCACGACGGGGAATACCAACCAACTGAACTTCGAGCTCGAACCCGACAGCAAAGCGTTGCAGGAGGTGGTTGTTTCGGAAAACCGGTCGGTGCGGATCGCCTCGATCGAAACGCCCCTGTCGGTGCAAAACCTCTCGGTGGAAGAGATTAAAAGCAACCCGGGCGGCAACTTCGATATCAGCCGCGTCGTGCAGGTATTGCCGGGCGTAGGTGGTGTTTCAGGTACCGGCGCGGGCTTTCGCAATGACCTGATCATCCGCGGCGGCGGGCCCAGTGAGAATGTCTTTTACCTCGATGGCGTGGAGATTCCCGTGATCAACCATTTCACCACACAGGGAGCGGCCGGCGGTCCGACAGGTATGCTCAATGTGTCCTTTATCGAAGATGCGACGCTTTCCGCCAGTGCTTTCGGAGCACGGTACGACAATGCCCTGTCTTCCGTGTTGCAGTTTCGCCAGCGGGAAGGCAATCCCGAGCGCTTCCAGGGTAACCTGCGGGTGAGCGCCTCGGAAACAGCCCTGACTGCCGAAGGTCCGCTAGGCCGGAAGAACGGCAAAACGACCTTCCTGGCCTCGGCCCGGCGTTCGTACCTGCAGCTGCTGTTCAAAGCGCTCGGACTGCCGATCCGGCCGGACTATTGGGATTTTCAATACAAGGTCACCCATCGGATCAATTCCCGTACCACGCTTACTGCCCTGGGTATAGGTGCTATTGATAAATTTTATTTTGAAGCGCCGGACGATGCCAGTCCGGAAAACCTCTATATCCTCAGTGCGGTACCCGGCGTCAACCAATGGAACTATACGCAGGGCTTTACGCTGAAACAACTGATCAAAAATGGCTATTGGAACCTCACCCTGAGCCGCAATGCACTCGATAATCGCCTGGATCAGTTTGCTGATAATAATGACGGTAAGCAGGACGACGAGTCCAAACGCATTCTCGGTATCAACAGCCGGGAAACGGAGAACAAACTTCGTTTTGATTTTAACCGTTATGCCGGCGTCTGGAAGTTCAGCGCCGGTGCCATGGCCCAATACGTCGAATACCGGAATGATTCGTACACCCGGCTGCGTGCCGAAGTGCGCGATTCGCTGGGTAATATTGTCGAACCTGCCGTTGAACAGCGCTTTAATACCGCCATTGATTTTTTCAAATTCGGGCTCTTCGGCCAGTTGAGCCGTACGTTCCTTCGGGAGCGGATCGGACTCTCCTTCGGTGTCCGTGCCGATGGCAATACGTTTACTGATGATGGCGCCAACCTCTTGCGTACGATCAGTCCCCGGTTCAGCGTGCGGTATGCGCTGGCTGAAAAATGGGCGCTCAATGCCTCGGTTGGCCGGTATTTCAAAACGCCCCTGTACACCGTGCTGGGCTACCGGAATGCCGCCGCCGAACTGGTCAATACTGACCAGCCATACATCCGCAGCGACCACTATGTGGCGGGCGTGGAATTTGTACCGCAGCCTTTTTTGCGGTTTACACTGGAAGGCTTTTTTAAGGAATACGCCGATTATCCGGTGAGTGTGTTCAATGGCGTGTCGCTGGCTAATCAGGGCGGTGGCTTTGGTATCCTGGGCAACGAGGAAGTACTGGCTTCGGGCGGTGGTGAAGCGTATGGCCTGGAACTCTTTGCCCAGCAAAAACTCAACCGCAACCTGTATTTCACGACCTCGGTTACGGTATTCCGCTCGCGGTTCAGCAACCTCGACGGACGCCTGACGTCCTCTGCCTGGGATAACCGTTACCTGTTGTCGCTGCTGGCCGGGTATAAATTTGGAAAAAACTGGGAACTGGGCGTTAAATACCGCCTGCAGGGAGGCGTGCCCTATACGCCGCTCGACCTGGAGGCCAGTCAGCGGAACTACCTGGCGATCGGTACCGGTCTGCCGGACTACAACCGCCTGAACACCGAACGGCTGAACGATTTCAGCCAACTGGATATCCGGGTCGATAAAAAATGGAATTTCCGGAAGTGGACGTTGGATGTTTTTCTTGACATCCAGAATGCGCTCAATACCGTCAATCCTGCACCGCCGTCCTACACGTTCAAGCGGACCGAGGACGGTTCTGCCTTTGTTACGACCGACGGCAAGCCTGTAGCCGCTGACGGAAGCAATGCCATTCCTGTGCTGTTGGAAAACACAGAGGCGTCGCTATTGCCGAGTGTCGGGCTTATTGTGGAGTTTTAAGTTCTCTGACAATATTATTGAAACGTTTTGACCAGTCAGTTTTGGTCCTGTTCAAGGCGCAAACGACGCGAATACCCTACGGTCTTTAAGGAGTTTGTAACGCGGAACAGGGGCAAAAGGGGCAGTCAGAAACGGTTATAATAATCTTGTCAGAGAACTTAACCATGCCATTCGGATCACCTTGAACCACTGTATACGATGAGTTACTGTAAATATGTCAACAACCTCCCGCCAGGCGAATCCAACCTGCACCGGGACTATCACGACAACCAGTACGGCTTCCCGCTCACCGACGACAACGAACTGTTCTGCCGGTTGATACTGGAGATCAACCAGGCCGGACTGAGCTGGACGACCATTTTAAAAAAGCAGGAAAATTTCCGCAGGGCTTATCACAACTTTGATATTGATACTGTGGCGGCCTATGGCACCGCCGATCGCGAGCGCTTGTTGCAGGATGCCGGTATTATCCGCAACCGGTTGAAGGTCGATGCGGCCATTGCAAATGCCCGGACCATACAGCAGTTACGGCAGGAATATGGCTCGTTTTACAATTGGCTGGAGCACCATCACCCTTTGTCTAAAGAGGCATGGGTGAAACTGTTCAAAAAAACGTTCCGGTTTACCGGTGGCGAGATCACCAATGAATTTCTGGTCAGCACCGGTTGGTTGCCGGGTGCGCATGATCCGGACTGCCCAGTGAGTCAGAAAATCATAGCACTGCGGCAGGAATAAGACTTTTGCCTGCTGAAGAGAAAAAAGTAAACCGCCAAGACGCCAGGACGCGGAAAAAGGAACTCTGCGTCTTGGCGTCTTGGCGGTTTGTTTTTTTACCGCAACAGCGTCACATCACCTTTCATGGTCATTTTTTCCCCTTCCGGAGTGGTGAAGGTGGCATACCAGGCATAGACATCGGAAGGCGCCGGCTGGCCGTTGTTCTCCCCGTCCCAGCCATCCGACTGCGAATTGGTTTGAAAGACCTGTTCGCCCCAGCGGTTGTACACATACAGTTCAAAGTCCGTAATGTTTCCACAGGGGAATGCCGGCTGGAAACGATCGTTAGTAGCGTCGTTGTTGGGTGTAAAAGCATTGGGGAACACCAGATCGCAAATACAACCGACCCTGGGCACCTCTATGCTCAGGCTGGTACTGCCGCAGGGATTGGTGAGGGTGACCGTGTAGGTGCCTGTTTGGGAAACGGTGATCTGCGGTGTATTCTCCCCGGTCGACCAGCTGAATTCATATACCGGTGTGCCATTGGCAAAAAGTAACACCTGACTTTCAGCACACAGGGAGTCCGGATCGGCGGATACAGTGCCGGTCGGCGGAGGCAGCACATTGACCACGGTAGTATCGGGCAGGTAAAAGCATAAACCATCCGAGCTGACCTCTACGGTATACATACCCTGCATGGTGGCGGTGATCATGGGTGTGTTCTCCCCGGTGCTCCACAGGTAACTTTCCGCTTCCTGTACGGTAGCGTCCAGGAGTACCATCAGGGGTTCGCATTCCAATCCGCCGCCGCCGGTGAGTTCAAGTCCTTCCATTGTGGGCATGATGTCGGAAAAAGCCTGTTGGTCTTTCAATTCCAGGGTGTCGGAACCGGCCAGGTCCAGTACCGGAATGAGCCAGTCCGTGAATTTTAGCGAAATGGAATCCTGGAAGAGCATCAGGTCTTCTTCACAGCCAGTGACGCCGTCAGGATCTGTTTTAACCAGCACGGGGTTGGTGTTCACCATAATGGTGTCGGTAGTGATAAAATAGGCATAACCCATATCGCCGGCCTGGATCAGGGCGTGGTATGGGGTAAGCATGCTGCCGGCAATTTCATTAAAATAGTTCTTTGCCCAAATCACCTGAAAACTGTCGGTTGCGACAGCTGCCAGAAAATTGAATTCGCGGGCGACATCGGGAGCGGCATTTTCCACGGTACTGCCGGCCAGCACTACGGAGTTGGTATCGCGCACGACGAGGTCGAATGTAGAAATGTCAAAATCACCGTTTGCCACATTCCAACGGGTGGAATATTGAAGGGTCCCCAGGCTGTCCGCAATGAAAAAAAAGCCGCTTGTGGTGCCGGCGAACATATCCTCGTAGGTACCGGTCAGTACATATTGACCGGGTTTGGGCTCGGCGAGGCTCCAGGCAGTCAACCGGGGGAGGAGGAAGTCAATGGTATCAACAGCAAAAGACTTTACCCAGCTCAGCTGGCCGCTGCTGTCGGCTTTCAGGAGCATGGCCTCCTGTTTTATGCCATCATCAGCAAAATACAGGCTTCCGCTGATCAGGAAGCCGCCGTCGCTGGTATGGAGCATATCTCCAAGCAGGGCATTGTAGTTGCCCAGGCAGGAGAAACAATAGTCGCGCGACCAGATCAGGTCACCGTCTTCGGACAATTTGGCCAGCAGGAGGTTGTTGGCACTGGTATCGCTGGCGAAAGTGCCGGCACCGGCAGCTACTACCAGTGTGGAGTCGGATACGGGCAACACTTTTGTCCTGCCGGTATTTTCAAACTGAACCGGACTGCCTGCGCCCAGGCTGCGGGCCCACACCAGGGAGCCTGCGGATGAAAAGCGGGCTACGATCTTATCCCGGACACTGTCAACAGCCGACATGGTAGACAGCAGGTAGCCATTTTGGTCCCGCCAATAGGCCAGGTCCGGTGAAACCACCGGAAAGTCGAAATCATAGTCGCGGCTCCAGCGCAGCCGGCCGAGGTCGCTCATTTTGGTCAGGTTGAGCCCGCCGGTATCGGATGTGCTTAATCCAAAGCGGTAGCCAGCCATCAGGTATTCGTTGTTGTCCACCTGTTGGACTGCCGCTGCCGCGTCGTTCCGGTCAGTTCTAAACTCCTGGACAAAGCGTTGGGCGGAAAGGGAAAAGGTGGTCAGGCAAATAAATGTAGCGAATATGTATCTCATAATTTTTGATTGTGCAGGCTGTCATTGTCGAAAAACGCAGGTCAGTCCGGGTAAGTTGGGCATTTTGTCACGGGGTTATGCAGGTAGCAGACAATCCACGTTTTTGAGGTTTAAAACTATTCTTTCGGGCGGGTTGCCGGGTGTGTGCTGCCGCGGTGGCAGGTATAGCAACTGATCCCGTCGAGGTCGATACTGCGCAGGTCGGCATTGATCTTGTTGGTCAGGTCGAACATTTGCCGGGTCGTTGCTTTTTCCGGTTTCACTTCAGAGGCCCACTCGTATTGTACATGGCAGAAGTCACAGCGTACATTCAGGACTTTTCCCCATATATCCATGACTTCCAGCAGGCGTCCGGCAGTGATATTCTTCAGGCGACTGATATTCTGAAAGACCTCGGTTGCCGGCAGTTCGGTTTTGTCGCCTAACGACGCCCGCAATTTTTCAATCTGCTGGGTCCGGTCCTGGGCTTTGGCGTCGAGCGTGACAGTGCCGGCAGGCGCGGTTGTGTTGGAAGTAGTACAGTCAGCCAACCAGAGTGCCGCCAGCGCAAAGGTCAGAAAGATCAGTTTTGTTTTCATATACGAATCGGTTAACAGATTTTATGGCAGACCCGGACATGCCAGGGAAAGCCCGCCGGCTCATTGCTCGTCGATCACATGCCCGCAAAATTTGCAATATACGGCATCATCGTCATGTCCCTCCCGGCTGCAGCTTGGGCAGGCCCGGGTATTGGTTTGTTGTCCTTTTACCAGTTCCATCGTCACGATACCTGTAGGAACGGCCAGTACGGCATAACCCATGATCATCACTACGGCCGACAGCAACTGCCCGAGGCCGGTTTGGGGGGTAATATCGCCAAATCCTACGGTGGTCAGGGTAACGATCGCCCAGTAAATACTGACCGGAATGTTACTGAAACCCGGATTTTGCTGGCCTTCCACCAGATACATAATGGCGCCTATAATAATGACCATCAGGACGACAAAGAACAGGAAAACCGAGATCTTTCCCCTGCTGGAATACAGTGCCCGCGCAAGCATACGTGCTTCGTCGAGGAAATACACCAGTTTGAGGATCCGGAAAACACGCAGCAGCCGGATTGCCCGGATGACCATGAACATTTGCGCACCCGACAGGATAATACTCAAATAGGCAGGTAAAATGGCAATAAAATCAATGATGCCGTAAAAACTCGTGATATACCGAAGCGGTTTTTTAACCGCATATATCCGCAGCAGGTACTCGATAGTGAACAGGATGGTCAGCACCCATTCGATTATCCGGAACCAATATCCATACCGCTCGGTAAACCGGTTCACACTTTCCAGCATCACGACAGCTATACTAAGCAGGATCGCCGCAAGCAGGATCAGGTCAAATGTCTTGCCGGCAAGCGTGTCGGCCTCGAAAATGATAGTGTGCAGCCGCTGGCGGAGCTGGTCTTTATCCGGCTTGTTGTCGCGCTGGTCAAACATGGGGTAAAATTGATAACTTTCTCTTGTTTCGACAACTTTTAGGGCTATTACGGAACTGCAGGTGCGCAACATGCGGGTAACCGTCACCGGTGATCACCCGGAGTGGCGCCCGTTACCAAATGCGCGGTACTTTGGCCGGCCGTTCAATATAATAGCAATGAAGGCCCGGCAGACTTGAACGCAGGAAGTTTTTAACACTCTACCAGACCCAGGGTGAATTGCATGGCCAGCCCGCCGTCGGCGGTTTCCTTGTATTTGTGGTTCATGTCTTCTGCTGTTTCCTTCATGGTCTTGATCACGGCGTCCAGGCTGATCTTAGCCTTGGCAGGGTCGCTTTCCAGGGCAATTTGTGCGGCTGTAATTGCCTTAATGGCCCCCATGGTATTGCGTTCGATGCAGGGTACCTGCACCAGGCCGGCAATAGGATCGCAGGTCATGCCCAGGTGGTGCTCCATGGCAATTTCGGCGGCCATCATGGCCTGCCCGGGTGAGCCGCCCAGGCAGGCGGTCAGCGCACCTGCCGCCATCGCCGATGATACGCCGATCTCGGCCTGGCAACCACCCATGGCGGCCGAGATTGTAGCACCTTTTTTGAACAGGCTGCCCAGCTCGCCGGCAGTAAGCATAAAGCGGACGATGCCGTCATCGCCGTCGAATTCGGGGCAGAAACAGGCATAATACATTATAACCGCAGGTATCACACCGGCAGCGCCGTTTGTGGGTGCGGTCACCACGCGCCCGAAGGCAGCATTTTCCTCGTTGACTGCCAGTGCAAAGCAACTTACCCATTTGAGGATAAACTGAAAGGTACAGTCGCTCTGCCGGATCTGGTCCATCCATTCCGTTACATTGCGGTAGGGACGTTCGCCGAGCAGTTTGGTACTGATCGCATTCGCCCGGCGGGTTACGTTCAGGCCGCCCGGCAGTACACCGTCGGTGTGGCAGCCTTTAAATACGGCCTGGCGCATGGCTTCCCAGATATCCAGCAGGCCTTTGCGTATATCCTCGGGGAAGCGCCAGGTGCGTTCGTTCTGGAAAACGATCTCATCAATCGTCTTGCCTTCCTCGCGGCACCAGCGGGCCAGATCGGCGCCCCGGTCGATGGGGTAGGGCAGGGTAATGGTCGCCGTCATATTTTCTTCGCCTTCCTTTTCCACGAAGCCGCCCCCTACCGAATAATAGGTCTGGCTGAACCCTGCGCCGTTGCGGAAAAAGGCGCGAAAGGTCAGGCCGTTGGCGTGGTAGGGCAACACCTCGTTGTAGAGGAAGATCACGTCCTGTTCGGGGTCGAAGGGGATCGTTTTCTGGCCGCCAAGCAGCAAGGTCCTGGTAGTCCGGATATGTGCCAGTTTGGGTTCTACCTCCTCCACGGGTATGGTAACCGGGTCGTCGCCGTTCAGGCCCAGCAAGACGGCCAGGTCAGTTCCGTGTCCTTTTCCGGTTTTGGCCAGTGAACCGTACAGGTCGATCTGGACGGACTCCACATGGTCGTAGTGCCCGTCGCGCGCCAGCTCGCGTAAAAAGCGCTGTGCTGCGCGCCAGGGGCCCATGGTATGGGAACTGGACGGGCCGATGCCTATTTTAAAAATATCGAAAACACTGATGCGTTCCATGGTGTGGGTTTTCGCTCTTTCTGTAGTTCAGACATACTCGTCCTACGACTTCGGGTCGTAGGACGGTAAGGCACGAGAACAGTGCAACCAGGAACAAAGGTGGAAAAAACCACCGATTTCCATGTAGCCATTTTCTGCGCTTCATTTTGCCAACCGTTGCCAATTCCGGTCTTAAGGTTTGGTTCCGCCATCTTTTCTGGCCGAAATTTGTTGTTCCAGGATAAAACGTTTGCATGCGGGCAACCCCTTCGGCATGTAACGCATCATTTCGACCTATACTTATTCCAACTGCATCTGCCGATGAAATTCAGGATACTACTCGCTTTACTTTTTGGCACAACGCTGCTGCAGGCGCAATCGACGTTCACGATCCAGCGTACACTCGATTGGGCGGAAGCCCCTTACCGGCATGCATTGTCGAACGGTGATGTTATCGAACAATGGCGGTTTACGGATTGCAGCTTCAGCGACCAGGCGCCCACGATCCCGGTGTTTACCACCCGTTTCCCATTGGCAGGCCGTGCTACCGTGCAGGTGGAACTGGTATCGGCGCAATACGAACCGCTGGCCTGGAAGAGTACATCCGATGCGTCCCTGTTGGGAGCTGACCTGCAGATACAGGCTACGGTGGAGCAGGAGCGCAACCAGTATTTCGGGCGGATCAAATTTTTCCCGATCCGGAAAGCCGGCAGCGGATACGAACGCCTGACATCCTTTACCCTGCAGGTGCGCACCCGGCCGGTTGCAGAACCGGTTAAACCCCGTGGAGGCCCTTATACCTATACGTCGGTGCTGAGCAGCGGAGATGTGTACAAGTTTGGCGTCAGCCAAAGCGGGGTGTATAAACTGGATTTTAATTTTCTGAAAAACGAACTGGGCATCAGTAACCTGGAGAGCATCGACCCCCGGACCATACGCCTCTATGGCAACGGCGGCGCGATGCTGCCGGAAAAGACCGACGATGCGCGGGCGGACGACCTGTTGGAAAATGCCATTCAGGTGGTGGGTGAGCAGGACGGCCGTTTTGACAATAATGACTATATCCTTTTTTATGCGGTCGGCCCGGCACCCTGGACGTTCCGGCCCGGCGCCACCGATCCGCAACTGACCGTCCGGCAGCACCTGTACGATCATTTTGCCTACTATTTTATAAAAACAGGCGACGGCCAGGGCCTCCGCATACAGGAGCAGGCCAGTATTGCAGCGGCCAATACAACTGAAGTGTTTGATGATGTGATCCGGATCGAGGACGAAAAGGTCAACCTGCTTGATTTTTTTAACTCGGCCCAGGGTTCCGGCAAGCGGTGGTTTGGCGATTATTTTTACCAGACCCGCGAGCGCAACTATTCCCTGAACTTTCCTAACCTGGTAGAAGGCGCTGAAGGGCGGCTGCGGGTGGAGTTTGCCGGCCGCTGCCGGATCACAACCACGCTCCAGGTGCAAACCAGCACGGCTACGTTCAACCGCAACATCAGCGGCGTACCTGTCAGCAACAACGAAGCGGACTTTGCCGCCAACGGACTGATCTCCGGGCCGTTCGAACTGCCGGCCGGGGACAATGTTTCCGTAACGGTACGGTACCTCCCTTCGGCGGAGTCCAGCGAAGGCTGGCTGGACTACCTGGAGGTGAATGCACGCCGCCGGCTGGTCATGACCGGTCAGGTGATGGCCTTCCGTGATCTGCAGACCGTCACCCAGGATGCCACAACCTTCCGGTTGAGCGGGGTGAATGGCAACCTTACGATCTGGGATGTTACCGACCGGCAGGTGCCGCGCGCGCAGCTGACAGAGACAAACGGCAACGTACGCGCGTTCGGCGTAGCGACCCAGGGCGTACTGCGGGATTTTATTGCTTTTTATAACAATGCCGATTTCCCTACCCCGGAAACTACCGTCGGAAAAATAACCAACCAAAACATCCACGGCCTGGATAACCTGCACATGGCCATTATTTATCACCCGGATTTTGAGTCGGCCGTACAGCAACTCGCTGATCACCGGCGGACGTACAGCGGATTTGACGTTGCTACGGTGCAGGTCGACCAGCTGTACAATGAGTTTTCTTCCGGAGCCAAGGACCCGACCGCTATTCGCGATTTCGCCCGGATGTTGCTGGAGCGCGCACCCGGAAAGTTCGACTACCTGCTGCTGTTTGGCGATGGCTCCTTCGACCCGCTCAATAACACCGGCAGTGACGACAACCGGGATTTTGTCCCCGTTTTTGAAACCTACCAATCCTACAGCCCGATCACCTCTTTCCCATCGGACGACTATTTCGCCCTGCTCAGTGATGGCGAAGGTGGCGCGCTGGATGGTGCGCTGGACATTGCGGTCGGCCGCCTGATCCCCCGGACACCGGAGGAAGCCCAGGCCCTGGTAGATAAGATCATCGACTACGACAGCAATCCCGCAACATTGGGCGACTGGCACCTACGCCTCCTGTATTTCGGAGACGATGAGGATTCCAACGCGCACATCAACCAGGCCGACAAACTGGCCACTGCAGCGGAGAACACGGAAGAGTGGTTCAATACTGAAAAGATCTATTTCGATGCCTACCAACAGGTAGCGACTTCAAGTGAAAAACGGATCCCGGATGCCAAGGCGGCTATCAACTCCAATATTTTCAAAGGCGGGCTTATTGCCCAATATATCGGCCATGGCGGCCCGCGCGGCTGGGCCCAGGAGCGCGTGATCGATAACACCGATATTGCCGGTTGGGACAATACCAACCGTTATCCGCTCATCATTACGGCTACCTGTTCGTTTGGCGGGTACGATGACTATACCACTCTGACAGGTGGCGAACAGGCATTGTTGAAGGTCAAATCGGGCGCAGTGGCCCTGTTTACCACTGTACGGGCCGTGTATATCGACGGTAATAACAAACTGACCGATGCCGTACAGTCAGTGATCTTCCAGCGTGTCAGCAACGGTCAGTATCGTGCGATCGGTGATATCCTGAAAGATTCCAAGAATACTCTTTCGAGCGGGTATGAGGATAATGCCCGCCGGTTTACCCTGCTGGGGGACCCGGCCATGTTCCTGGCAATGCCGGAATACCGCGTGCGCACTACCCGGATCAACGGGAAGGATTTTAATCCGCTTCAGCCGGATACGCTTCGGGCACTGATGCCGGTGGAACTGGAAGGTGAGGTGGCCGATACGATGGGCAACCTGTTGTCCTCGTTCAATGGTCGTGTATACGTTACGCTGTTTGACAAAAAACAGACCCTGCAGACGCTCGGCCAGGATCCCGGAAGCCCGGTGCGCTCCTTCCAGGTCCAGCGAAATATCCTGTTTAAGGGACGGGCTACTGTGACAAACGGGCGGTTCAAGGTGAATTTTGTAGTGCCCAAGGATATCAACTATGCCTTCGGCAACGGCAAGTTCAGTTATTACGCCGAAGATGGCACCCCGATGGATGCTGCCGGGGCGGATACCGAAATTATCATCGGCGGTACGGCCAACCTGGTCCAGGACGACACGCCGCCGTTGATCCAGGTGTTCCTGAATACCGATGCCTTTGTATTTGGCGGGATCACCGACCGGAACCCCAGGGTTTTGGTCAAATGCGCGGACGATTACGGGATGAACGTGACCGGTACCAGCTTGGGGCACGATCTGACGGCGGTGCTGGACGATAACGTTCTGGAGACGATCGTACTCAATGATTTTTATGAAAGCGAGCAGGATAATGCCCAGAAAGGGCAGGCGCTTTATCCGTTGCGCAACCTGGCGCCCGGCCGGCATACCCTTCGGGTAAAGGGCTGGGATATTGCTAATAACTCTGGTGAGGGGTATACCGAATTTGTAGTGTCGGAAGATGGAAAGGCTGCGCTGGAGCACGTACTGAATTATCCGAATCCGTTCACGACCAACACCAGTTTTCAGTTTGAACATAACCTCTCTGGTCAGCTGCTGGATGTACAGATTAGTATTTTTTCGGTTTCCGGCAAACTGGTCAAGACAATTCTGCACACCACTTCCGCCGATGGCTACCGGGTAACCGATATTGCCTGGGATGGTAAAGATGAATACGGCGACAATCTGGCGCGTGGCGTATACCTGTACCGGGTAAAAGTGCGCGGTACGGATGTCAGCGGCAATACCGCTACCGTGGAAAGCGATTTTGAGAAACTCGTGATCCTGAAGTAAATATACGGATCTGGTTGCTCGTAGATCAGTTCAGTTATTCGCAAAGGCGACAAGACGCGGAGTTTAATTCCTTGCGTCTCGGCGCCCTTGCGGTTAAAACCTGTTGCGTTGAGTTTTGGTTTTGCCTTTGACACAACTTCAGGTTATTGGACGGACTCCATAAAAAAACCTGCACCTTCAGACAACCAGCCTGCCTCTATTTGCGTCAATCCCATTCGATAGCTAAAATGCCGCGCACAGCGTGTATTTTTGCATGCTTTTTGCACGAATGCAGGAGCGCTTTAAACAAGCAAAACATTTTGCCACTAAATTTTTCAGCTGTAATCATGAAGAAGTCCTTTATACAGTCGCTGTTCATTGTGTTGCTGGTGCTGGTCGGGACAGCGCTCCGGGCGCAGGTCGTACCGAAATGTATCGATGGTCAAGGATATAGCTACAATCCGATCACCGGACAGCAGATCCCGACTGGTGAGCGGTGTGCCAATGCGGTGACTACCGCCGTGCCGTTCCTGCGCATCGTGCCTGATGCCCGTGGCGGTGCTATGGGGGATGTCGGTATTGCTACTTCGGCCGACCCCAATGGTATGCATTACAACCCGTCGAAACTGGCCTTTGCCGATAAAAAAGTATCGATTTCCGCAACCTATACACCCTGGATGCGCAACCTCGGCCTGCAGGATGTTTACCTGGCCTACCTGTCCGGTTATGTCCAGTTGGACAAGTTTCAGACGATCGGTATGGGCCTGCGGTATTTTTCCCTTGGGGATATCGAGTTTACGGATGAAAACGGCGGCTCGCTCGGTCAGGGACGCCCGAATGAATTTGAAGTAGCTGCCGCCTATGCCCGTAAGTTGTCGGAAAACTTTTCCGCTGCTGTCGGGGCAAAATTCATCTACTCGAACCTTGCCACCGGTCAGGTGGTCGAAGGGAATGAGATCAAGCCTGGCGTAGCCGGTGCTGCCGACCTCTCCCTTACTTATAAAACACCCCTGAAAGTGACCCGCAACGGCAGTGACCTGACTGTAGGCGCTGCAATCTCCAACCTGGGTTCCAAGATCACGTACACCAACTCGGTCAACCGCGACTACATCCCCACCAACCTCGGTGTCGGACTGGCCTGGCGGATCAACCTGGACGATTACAATACGATCACCTTTACCTCCGACTTCAACAAGCTGCTGGTACCGACCCCGCGGCCAGAAATCGACGAAGACGGTGATCAGATCCCGGATTACAAGCAGTATTCCTCGATCCGGGGTGTATTCAAATCTTTCGGAGATGCCCCCGGTGGCTTCAGCGAAGAGCTGAAAGAGATCACGACTGGCATCGGTGCCGAATACTGGTACGACGACCAGTTTGCCGTGCGTGCCGGCTATTTCTTTGAGCACTATTCCAAGGGTAACCGTAAATACTTCAGCCTGGGTCTGGGCGTGAAATACAATATTTTCGGACTCAACTTCTCCTATCTGGTACCCACCAGCAATCAGCGTAACCCGCTGGACAATACGCTCCGGTTCTCGCTGCTGTTTGACTTCGCCGCTTTTGAAGGGGAGGAATAAGTAGTAGTTAACGATAAAAAATACAGCGAACAGGCCTTGCCCGGTATATCGGGTAAGGCCTGTTTGTTTTGATTAACCGCTGAGACGATTAGTCCTTGGCGTCTCCGCGTCTCCGCAGTTAAGATGATAATCAGGCCCGCAACCCTACCTCTTCCACATCTCCATGCAGGATGTCGTACAGCAGGTCGTGGTATTCCGGGAATTCAGGCAGGTTATTGTGCCCGGCGCCTTCAATACCATAGAGGTGGATATTTGCAGGGTTGAGTGCCTGCAGCATTTCACATTGCCGGTAGGGGATCAACCGGTCTTTTGTCCCGCCAAGGATGTATACCGGGCACTGGACCTTGCGGATATACCGGTCGGTACGGATATGGTACCGCAACAGCCAGTGGATCGGAAGGATGAACGCATATTGCCGGATATGATACAGGAAGGAATAATAGGGGCAATCCAGGATCAGCAGGTGCGGATTGTTCCAGGAGGCAATACGCGCTGCCAGTCCACTGCCCAGGGAGCGGCCGTACAGGACGATCTGGTCCTCACCGTATTCGGCAGCCAGTTTTTTATACACCTGCTGGAGGTCGGAGTACAGGATGTTTTCGGTACGGCGGCCGCGGCTTTTCCCGAATCCGCGGAAATCGAGGATGAAAAAATCATACCCTTTCCCGACGAAGTCCTTGGCAAACTTACCCCAGCCTTTGATGCTGCGTGAGTTGCCTTTGATATAAAATACCACGCCTTTACTGTTCGGTACCCGGAAGTGGAGGGCATTGACTACGCCACCATCCTCCATGTCAAAATTGACTTCAGTGAACGGGAAGGGGTATTGGTACCGGAACCACTCCGGGAGCCGCTCTGGCCGGAAGAAGAACAGGTCTTGTCCGAAAAAGAACAACACACAAAGGCTCAGGTAAATAATACCTGCCCAGAATAATATGGAGAACCACAGGTCCACAACAGGCGAATGTAGGGATAAAAGTGTCAAATACACAAGCGGGAGGTGCCGGCTTTGCCGGCAAGCCTATTTCCCGGACGCTTGTTTTTTACCAGCTGCGGCCCAGGCTTTTGCCAGGTCGGTCGTGCCGATCGCATTTTCCCATTTTTGTTTGGGGTGTGCCTGTACATATTGACCCAATTCCTGCTGACGTTCAGATAGCACTGCTTCAGGAGACTGCCCGTTTCCGGCCAGTGCATTGGCGCGGCAGGCCTGGAGGCTGGTCATGGGGACGTACTTCCAGTGTGTTTGGGCCAGATAGTACTTCGGTTCCCGGTCGGCGCGGAACCCGGATTCGCGGGAGCAGGCGCTGATCCCTTTGGGCCTGGTCAGTCGCTCCAGTTCGGAAGCCTGTATGATATCGGGGTTGTAGGTTACGCGTACGACCTCCCGGCCATCCTGAAAACCCGGTTCGGTTTCGATCACCCCGGGAATAGCGCCAAATGCTTTTTCACCGCTCCAGAAACAATACATGGAAAAGGTAGCTGTGGTTACTCCTGCTTCGCGGGTCTGCAGCTCTTCGGCAACCAACCGCAGCCAGGCAGGCGCTTCACGCCCTTCAGCCTGGATGGACCGGAGCATGCCCTGAACAAGGGTTGCCGAAGAACGGAAATCGGAGATCCGGGGGATAATATCCCGGTGATCAGACCGGATGATCCGGACGACCGGGTTGTTCCAGGCCGGCTCGTTGAATTTGCGCAGGGCTGCGGCATCCGCTCCGTCCTTGTTGTTGTAAATACAGACCGGAACGAAGAATTCCTCTATCGCTTCCACGATCAGCGGGTGCGAGAGGGTGACCGAACCATACCGGGTGCAGTTGGAACAGCCCGGAACTTCCTGGAAGAGCACGAGCAGGGGCTTTCCGGTGCGTTTGGCTTCGGCGGTCCCGGTGTCCAGGTCCCGGCTCCAGTGGACAGCGCCCAGTTCGACAGGATTGGAGTCGGTGACCGGAGTGGCTGAATTGGTCGTTTGCGGCCAGGGAACCAGCCAGGCGCCGGCAAACAGAGCGCCTGCAACGAACAGGGTGGATATCTTCAGTAGCATCTTAAAAGAGTTGAACGTGCGTGTGGTATGAAACGGTACCGGTTACCCGGGAATGCACACAAATTTGCCAAAAAATCATTAAAAATCGATCCGGGCGAATCATCTTTACCTGGCTTTCTGTGTTTTGCTCCGGGCAATTTTATGCAGGACTGCCCGGCCTTCACCGATAAAGTCTGAACCATGCGATCCATAGTACCGGTATTTTTTCTGCTTCTGGTGTTCGCCCCGGCTGCTCCGGCGCAACAGGCCATTACACTGGATGATTGTTTCTCCTTTTTCCGCTTCTATCCACAGCCGGCACCCGATTTCAGGTTTACCCCCGATGGCCACCACTATATCCAGGAAGAAGACGGCGCCCTGGTCGAGTTTGACCTGGGAACGGGGTTGCGCTCCCGAACGCTGGTGCCCGACGAGGTGCTTAAGGCTGTCGGCAACTGGGACGACTACACCTTCAGTCGTGACTTGTCAAAAGTGCTGCTACGCACCAATACCCAGCCTGTGTACCGGCATTCGGTTACGGCCGACTATTGGGTATATGACCTGAAGACGGCGAAATCCGAGCGCTTGTACCGGGGCGGGCCAGTACAGTTCGCCGTGTTTTCCGATCCCGGCAACCGGGTGGCCTTCGTTACCGGAAACAACCTGTATGTGAAGGATATCACTACCGGCACCACTACACAGGTGACACAGGACGGGGCCCCCAATGCGATCATCAACGGAATTCCTGATTGGGTCTATGAAGAGGAGTTCAGTCCGCCGGATGGCGACGGGATGGTGGCCACTGCCTGGAGCCCGGACGGTAACAAGCTGGCCTTTATCCGCTTTGACGAGCGGGAAGTGCCGGAGTTTCAGTTATCGTGGTATGCCGCGGCGCCGTATCCGAAATATACCCGGTTTAAATTTCCCAAGGTGGGTTCGCTCAATTCACGGGTAAGCGTACATGTGTATGACCTGAAAACAGGTAAACTGACCCAGCCACTGGCCGGTTCGGAAGACCGGGATATTTACCTGCCCCGGATCTACTGGACGCCGGACAACCTGTTGTGTATATATGAACTCAACCGCGAACAGGACAACCTGTCGTTGGTGCTGTACGATCCGGAGCAGGATGCCACCGGCCTTTTATTATATGAAAATGACCCGGCTTACGTCGACCTCGATATTTCAGACAATCTTACTTTCTTACCAGACGGGAACGGTTTCCTGTGGCTGAGTGAATCAGACGGGCACACGCATTTATACCGCCTGCCCATGCATCCGGCTGCCGCGGTTGGTATCCAGCAGTTGACTAAAGGAGATTTTGACGTTACGGAATTTTATGGCGCCGATCCATATACCGGTAAGTTTTACTACCAGGCTGCTACCCCGACCCCTATGGACCGGCAGATATGGGAAGGTTCGCTCAGTGGCCTGCCGCCCCGGTTGTTGACGCCGGGTCCGGGCACGCATGACGCGGTCTTTACACCTGATTTTGCCTTTTTTATTCATAAACACGCTACGTTGAACACGCCTCCGACGGCGGAGCTATGTACGCGGGATGGTTCGGTATTGCGTTCCTTGTTGCGCAACGAGCATATCATAAAACTGCGGGAAACGTATGGTTTTGCACCGGTGGAGTTTTTTACGGTCAAAGCGGCAGATGACAGTACGAACCTGAATGCCTGGATGCTCCGGCCGCTCGATTTTGATACCAGCCGGCAGTACCCGGTACTGTTCGATATTTATGGCGGGCCCGGCTCTCAGACCGTATTGAACCAGTACGACGGATATATCGGCGCCTGGCGCCAGTTGCTGGCCCAAAAGGGCTATATTGTTGTGAGTGTGGACAACCGTGGTACCGGTGCCCGAGGGCGTGACTTTAAAAAATGTACCCAACTTCAGCTCGGACATCTTGAAACCGAGGACCAGATCGCAGCCGC
>SBHD01000248.1 GCA_006226345.1 Bacteroidota bacterium
CCCGGCGCCGGCATCGCGCCCGGTTTGGAGGTGGTAAAAGTCGCGCAGTTCCGACAGGTTTTTCGGATACTGCTCCACATTGCCCATGCTTCCCGGTGAAATATCCCACTGAACTCCGTCGGTCGGGTCCGAGAGCCCGGACCAGGCTGCCACGAGAGCAAAACTCCAGGCATAGTCCATGGAGGTCCCGCTGCCGTTGACCGGATCGAGATGCGGCAGGAAGTCGTTACCCGGGTCGTGGTAGAGCCGGTATTCGTGCCCGTCGCGCTGTTGCACTTTCATGGTCGGTTTGATCAGGGCAAAGGGTTGCACCAGGCTCCAGTGCGGGGTCTGGCAGGTTTGCGTGCCGGTGACGTGGCGGCCGGTGGGATCAACGGAGCCGATGTAGGTAGCCAGCGGCTGGCCGCCACACCGGCACTCCACCATGGCGTATCCGTCGAGGTCGATAGGACGGTTCAGGTTGAGCGGCTGCCAGCGGTTGGGGTCCTGTTCTTTTTCCGGACTGGCCCCGGACAGGTCAAGTGCCGGATTACCCGGCTGATATTCCGGGTCCAGGTAGTTGTTGCGTTCGTTGGCGCCATCCCGGTAGCCCATTTGCATAATACACTGGGCGATATAGTTGCCCAATGCTGCCGGCGAGCCGGAGGCATAGTCGATGGCATAGTTGCGCGTGTCATATCCGTGTTTTTCCATGAGTTCCCGAAAACGGAACGTCGCGCCGGTGCTTTTCGGCGAGTGCGTAAAACGGGCTGTCAGCAGGCGGTAGGCAGCGAAACTCATGGCCTCCCGTTGAGCGGCCTCCACATCCTCCGGTACCGGCACACCACTGAACGGGCAGCGGTATCCTTCCACGGTTTGGCCGAGCAGGTAGGGGTCGGCCTCGGGGTCGTAAGCCGCCCAGGCGTCATACAGTGCCAGGGAAAAATGAAAGAGGTTGCGCGCCTGCACCGCCGGTCGGGCAAGGTCTTCCTGCATGCTCAGGTGCAGGGCCTCGCTCCATTCCCGCGCGATGGTAGGCTGGGCGGCAAGCGGTGAGGTAAAAAAGGCGAAGAGCAGGAGTGCAGTGCAGCGTACGGAAGGCAGGTAATGATACATGCGGTAAAGATAGCGCCGGCTGTGATTTGGGACAAGAGCAGAACGCATGGCAGGATCCGGAGCGCAGGACCATCCCCGGGTAGTGATGTTAGAATAAGTTGCTATTTTGCCAAATCGCCCCGGATACACCCTTGTCCTGACCTGTAATACCGCCACCTGATTATGAAAAACGTTCTGTCTGTTCAGCCCGGATATAAAATAGCCCTGGTACTGCTCGTTATGATCGCGATGTTGCTGAGTGGGATCTTGCTGGAACGGCACTTTTTCCGGCAGGTCGATACGGCTTCTACCGCCCTGTATGAAGACCGGCTTATGCCGGCCACGTTTGTCTATCAACTGGCCGATTATATTCACCAACGGCACCGGCTGGCTGAGGCTGTTTATTTGAAGCAGCAACCTGTGCCCACCGCACTACAGGCCGACCAGATGGAGGCGTACCGGCTGAAAATGGACTCGGTTGTAGTGGCGTTCCGACACACCTACCTGGTGCAGGATGAAAGCGCATCCCTGAAACGGCTTGTTGCCGGGCTGGGCGCCTATGCGAAAGCCGAGCGGCAAATGCTGGCTGACCCTGTCCGACCGGAGAACCTGGACCGGCTGGAGCAGCATCTGGATGCCATTCGCGCCGAATTACTGCAACTGAGCAGTATCCAGACCACGGTGGGGAAGGAGTTACTTATCGATACGGAAAACGTGGTGGCAAATGCCTATGCCCTGAATCAATTGCAGATCGTGCTCCTGATCGTCTGCTGTTTTGTTGCGCAGCTCCTTATTCTGAGTATCAAGGCGGTGCGGTCCCCGATCCGGCAGCAGCCGAACCTGAATTAGGGGGAGAGCCACCCGGGGCTATAAACGTTTTCACCGCCAGGGCGCCAAGACGCGGAGATTAGTTCCTCACGTCTTTGCGTCCTGGCGGTGAAAAAATATTCGCGGATACTTTAATGGTTCTGTTATTCCTCTTCTGCCGGCTCTTCCGCCACTTCATCCTGAGCCAGGAAGTTCTTGTTGGCTGCTTCTATGATCGGAGTCCGGTCATAATAGGTGAAGACCCCGTCAATTTTCTTTGCATCGTTGAAATGGAAGGCCCAGTGCATCCGGACTTTTGCTTTTTCCGTGCCATAGTGCAATTCCGCTGAGAAATAGCACATGTCAAATACGCCGGTCACGCCTACAAAGTCCATCTTTTGGTTAACCTGCACCGGTATATGGACGAAGTCTTTAAATGTGACTTTGTCATTTCCCGAGCGCTGCTGGTAATTATTCCAAAATTCCTTTACCTGGTCCAGCCCGTTGAAAGTAGTCCGCGTATCGGTATCGCCGTCCGGCATTTTGAATACCACATCGTCGCTCAGAAGGGCATAGGATTGTTCCCATTCAAAGTTAGCCAGATGTTTGATGTATTGCTCGGTTATCGCCGAATACTCGTCGGAGGCGATATTGAACTTAGGGTTTTCGGGAGCATTTTGTGCGCAACCGGAAAGGATAGCGACTGTGAGCAATGCGGCGAAAAAGGGTGCTGAGAATGATTTCAACTGGTTCATGATAATTGCTTTGAATTCGTAAATAATGTTGATTTCAAGAGCAAAGTAAGGGATGTTCGGTAACTGGCTATTTATGCTATCGGGTCAAAGAGTTAGGCTATTAGCTCAAACCGGGAAGGTTGCCGGGTAAATTTGTTTTTTTACTGCAAATACAGTCTCTCGGGATATCCAATATCCAGGTGGTTCACTTTTTTGGAATGATGAATTCCTTGGATCTTCTAAACACCTGTTCCGGTGGGTTCTTGAACGTAACAATATAGGGTATTGCTGTAATAGATTCACCGGTCATGCAATCCCTTTCCGCTAAGGATCTGCGGCATACATTTTTCGATCCTGGATTCCCGGGTTTTGGATTGTTTGGGCGCGGAAAAGTGGAGGATATAACCGCGCTGCCGCCCCGGTGTCAGGGCTTCAAAAGCCGCTCGGAAGACCGGGTCTTCATCCAGTTTCTGTTGCAGTTCTTCCGGGACCGGCTCTGGGTTCTTTTTGAATTGTACTTTCAAACCGGACTTTTCCACTTCGATGGCGGCTGCGATATACGTTTTCAGTATGGGTTCCAGTTCTAAGACTTTTTGGGCATCTGTAAACCGGATCAGGCGTGCTGCCTGGCTGTTCGGTCCGGGCATTTCCAGTATGCCAATGGGGTCTTGCAGCAGGGCGCCTTTGAAAAAACTCAGCGAACAGTAGTCCTTAAAAGCACTTAATAACAGAATGTTGTTCCCCTCATTCGTATAGCAGGGCACACCCCACTTTATCTCTTCGGTCAGCCCGCAGTCCAGCACGATCAGGCGCAGTTGTTCCAGTATGTCCGGCCATTTGTGGACTTTGCAATCGGGTGTGCCGCCTAAGGGGCAGCGGCCACAGCCCTCGGTGAAGTATAGATCGACCTGGGGATTCATGGTGTCTGTTTATAGTTATTCAATAGCGATCCTTGTAATGACCTTTTTTGTAATTTTTTATGATCTTCCCAAGGTCTTTATCTTTTTTACGCTTCTCTTCAATAGTCGATTCGAAATATTCCTGTTCCCGCTGCAGTTTCAGGTAGTTCTCATAGGATGCCCGGTCTATTGTTCCGTTTTCAACGGCTTCTATAACTGCACAGCCTGCTTCAACAGTGTGTGTACAATCCGAATATTTACAGGATTTGGACAATTCAATAATATCCTCAAACGTAATTTCCAACCCATCCGAAGCCTCCGTTATGCCAACTTCCCGCATGCCGGGATTATCAATTAAAATACTGCCATTCTGAAGAACGATTAATTCGCGGTGACTGGTTACGTGCCTGCCTTTATGGGTGCTTTGGCTGATAGTATTGGTTTGCATGATTTCCCTGCCCGACAGATTATTTACCAAAGTCGACTTGCCTACCCCGGAAGAGCCTAACAAACAATAGGTCTTCCCTTTTTTCATTTGTTCGCTCAATTCATTTATTCCCTTTCCTGTTGCATTACTGATCGCAAGCACCTGTATTCCTTTAATACGCGCTGTTATTTTTTGAATTATTTCGGACAGTTTTTCCGCTTCAATTAGATCTGTTTTATTGAGCAGAATGATGGGGGATACATTTGCGGCATTACAAATAGACAAGTACCGTTCAATTCTGTTGATATTAAAATCTCTGTCGACGGCCTGAACGAGGAACGCGTAGTCAATATTTGTCGCAATAATTTGTTTTTCGCCCTGCTTCCCTACTGCCTGTCTTTCAATAATCGTCTTTCTCGGAAATATTCTGTGGATCAATGCTTTCCCTTCATCATAAACCGAGATCGCCACCCAATCACCGACAGCGGGAAAATCAGCCCGGCTGTGTGCAGCGTACCTCAAATTTCCAATGATCTCCGCCTCATATTCACCATTGGATGTCCTGACAATATATCGTTCCTTGTGTTCTGAAATCACCCGGCCTGTGTCAAGATCTTCAAGACCCGCACCCTTTCTGAAGTTTTCCAGTTCTGCGCTGTATCCTAGTTCTTCCAGTTTCATTGTGTCGCTGAATTATTCGTTCCAGGAGTGTTACTGTTGTTTTTATCCACTATAAGCCAACCTTTGTTATTTTAGTTCCAGGGCGAACTCTAAAACTACATCCCGTTGCTTCAACACATCCTGCAATCCGGGCTTCACCAAATATTTGGGTTTTATACCATAGCCGACAAACTCCCTTCCGTCGGGGTAGGTGTCTTTTTTGGTACAGACCCGCGCCGATCCACCTCCGGGCAATTTAAAATGCAGGGGCTGTCCGGTACTGCCAAAGGTCAGGTCGCCCACCGTCTCTGTAATACCTATGCTTTCCGCTGATACCAGGAAGTCTTCCGCTGCCGAAGCCGTGTTGTTGCCGATCAGAATAACTACCGGGATAGAAATGAACTGATCAAAATAGGGCTCGATGGTGTCCGGTGGGGCTATATGCCAATAGTTTCCTTTGAATGTCAGCAGGCATTCCTCTTCAAATGGATCGGCAGGCGGGTCGTCTGCATATTTCCCCCAGGCTTTAAAAGCCGCCTTATGTTCCCGGGTCCTCCAGCTGCTGGATAAGAATGGCCCGGGAGCAAAATACTTCAGGATTTCCTGGCCATAAGCGGAGTTCCCGCCTCCATTGTCGCGCAGATCAATGATCAGTTTGCTCGATTTACTGATCGCATCCTTTACTTTCAAAAACTCCCCTACCACCTCTGCTCTTTCGAATGTATTTATTTTGAGGAATGCCGTATTGTTTTCGAGAATTTTAAATTCAACCGGGTGCCAGCCGGGGTCGCTTATGATCCAGGATGTAGTATCCGTTTCAAAAGAAAAGGTATAGATGCCAGGTGTTCCTTCAGGGTGGACAAATGCAATATTTAATGTTTGGCCTTTCGGGATATTTAACAGCTTTCGAATAGCATTTTTTTGTTTGATGTATTGGGTGGAAGCACTTATATAAGGAAACAGGTTATAGTATAGATAGCTCGAGATTTTTTCTCCGTTCACGCCCACTATCTCCGAACCGACCGGTAATACGTCCCTGAACTTTTCACTCGTATTCAGCACATAGATCCGGTCCTCAAAATTACCCAGCTTTACCCTGGGATGATAATTATCCGATTTCAGATCAGCGGGCAGGTAAACATTCGTATGTCCGTCATTTAACAGGGCACAGACTTCCTCCATTAATTTGTAGTATTCCGCATTGGACTGCTCTGCCTGAATTCGCGGTAAGTACTCTGCCAGCACGTTATCCCAATCCAGAGCCGGAACCTGGTCAAAAAAAGCAAAATTGTACTTTACTTCAGTCCAGAAGTTTATAAACCCGGTCAGCCTCTCCGTAGGTGTAAAGACGCGATGGTACAGCCTGCCATTGGACGGGAGGTAAATCCTGTCTTTTTCATAGATTAAATGTGTACATAAAATATGGATGGTCTTTAACAGACGAGCGTTCGCTTCATCGATTTGCTGCCACTGCTCCTCCGATATCTCATTTATATCGGTTGAGTAAAAAGGGAGCCTCTGCTGGACATTGACAATTTGCTTGTCGGTTACTAAAGTTCCATTTATGGACACGTTGAAAAGGCTGTCAAGTTTTAAATAATAGAAGGCTGATAGATTATGGTTATACCCACTATACACACCTCTCCAATTTCTGAATAATGTCCACCGGCTATTTAAATCCGCTTTATTGGAGGGCTCTTCGATATACAGTGATGTTAACCTGTCTTTTGATTTGTATAAATGGATATTGGGTGCGGGTTCAACCCGTAAGGTACTATTGCCAATCAGAACGCTGGTGTCCGTACTTGGCTGGAGGCCAATGCTCGTCAGGTTTCGGGCTATTTCATTTGCTACTGCGGGTGTTATTGGCTTTGTGCTGCAGTCACTAAGGAAGGAGATCATGCCATGCCCTTCCACAAGGTGTCCCCAAACGTCTGTGTTTTGCCCGTTTAAAAGAGTAGTGCTAAAGAGAAATAGAAGTAAGAGGTGTTTCATTGCAGGAGTTTTTTTGTGATGATAGCAAAAATACTCCCGGAATCTGTCATTCACCTTTTCAAACCGGAATTTTGAGCGGGGTTGTTGTGCAGGCCATGAAAATAGCGGGGGAAGTTAATGGGGAGGGGGGGGGCACCTGTCGGATAGAGGCCGCCGCCGCTTTGGTGGCCAAATAAAAAAGTCCCGCCGTGAAACACGTGCGGGACTCGGTGTGGTACCTCCCAGAATCGAACTGGGGACACACGGATTTTCAGTCCGTTGCTCTACCATCTGAGCTAAGGTACCAGCCTGCTCAAAAAGCGGGTGCAAAGATAACGGCACTCCTGACAATTTGAAAAGAACTTTGCAGTATTTTTTTTGCGTTGTGAAATGACCGGAGCAACTCCTGCGTTTTTCAGAACCTCCGGCAAGTGGAATTCCCGTGTTGGATATTGTATATGGAATAAACCAAAAAACGCCACAAGCCCGTATTTTCGCCTGCCTATGCGTCAATCGTTTGCCAATCTGCTCGCCGCACCCCTGGTAGCCGGCGCCCTTGTATTCCTCTACCTGGCCTGGACAAAGGATAGTTACCTGGCGCCCTGGATCATTCCGTTTATTGTCGGGGCGGCGTTTATTTACGTGTTCAGCCCGCAGATCAACTGGTGGTACTATTCGCGCCGTCCACCAGCGCTTTCGGCGCCCCTGCGCGGGATGCTGGAGCAGTTTTGTGTGTTTTACCGTAATCTGGATGCTGGCGGTAAACAGCGCTTTCGCAACCGCACGGCCCTGTTCATCATGGGTACCGACTGGGAGCCGGTTGCCTGGCCGGATGATTCGCTGCCTCCTGATGTGCAACTGGCGATAGCTGCCCAGGCCGTTACGCTACACTTCAATCAACCCAAGATACTGTTCGACAAATTTGAAAAGGTGATCGTGTACCCCTACCCTTTTCCGTCGCCGGAATATGATTTTGCCCACACTTCTGAGTTGTATGAACCCGACGGTTGCCTGCTCTTTTCCGCCGAGCAGCTGATGCAGGCCTTTGTACAACCCACGGAGATGTACAATATCGGTATGCATGAATATGCGAAGGCTTTTATCCTCAGCAACCCGAAGAAAGATTTTCCACAACTCGATCCCGAAACGATCTGGACCAGCCTGCATACCATCAGCCACATGCCGCGCACGCATGTGGAATCGGTGATCGGCATTCCGGATATCGAACCGCTACCTGTAGTGATACACCATTATTTTATTTTTCCAAAGCCCTTCCGGAAGATCCTGCCCGATGTAGCCAGTGCCCTGGACAGCATCTTCCAGCCCTCCAACCCTCCAACCATCTAACCCTCTAACCCTCTAACCCTCCATCAACATGCTCCACACCCGCGGCATCGTCTTCCGGAGCCTGAAATACGGCGAAACCAGTGTCATAGCCGATATCTACACCGAGGATAAGGGTCTGCGGTCTTTTATCGGTGGCGGCGTGCGCAAGGCGAAGTCGGCCATGCCGTTCGGCCTGTTCCAGCCGATGATGGTGGTAGACCTGGTTGCCTATTTCCGCGATGCCGACGAGCACCTTAACCGCTTGAAGGAAATGCGGGCAGCTGAAGTGTTCCAGCGCATTCCGTTCGAGCTCAAACACGGCGCCGTGGCCCTGTTCATGGCCGAGATCTGCCGTAAAAGCATCCACCCGGGGGAGGAACACCCAGAATTGTTTCACTTTTTGTTGGAACAGCTGCGCTGGCTGGACCGGACCGAACACCCGATAGCCAACCACCACCTGCATTTCATGCTGCACCTCTCGGGCTTCCTGGGTTTTCAACCGCAGGGCGAACCCAACGGCGAGGTGTTCTTCGACCTGCAGGAAGGTGTTTTCGAACCCACCCCCCCGGTACATACCCTCTACCTGGAGCCGGAACATGCCATGCCTCTCCTGGAACTGCTGCACAGCACAGTGGAAGAAAGCCACTTGGTACGTATTTCAAGGCCCGAACGGAAGATCCTGCTACAGGGGCTGTTGAAATTTTACAAACTACATGTGCCGGGCTTCACCGAGATCAATACGCCGGAAATACTGGAAATGGTTCTGGGGTAACCATTCCCTCCAGCCACTCGATCACCCCGACGATGTTTATCATTGCGGAAATGGCTTTGTGGAGCAGCTGATCCAAGCTGCGGTATTGCTTTAAACGAAAAAGCAGGCGGCCGGGTTTATCTAGAATTCGCCATGCGGGGGCAATTATTTATTTCGCCGGCACCGCTGCTTCAGTCCGGTATTTGATTACTATTTGCAACTTACGGGCTGCGTGCAGCGTTTATTTCCTGTATTTTTGCAACCGTTTTCATACTAAAACCACCTTCCTTCTCATGGAAAAATGGCTTGTAACCGCCGTACTGGCGCTTTTTTTTATCGGTAATGTACCTGCACAGGGTATTGATTTTTTCCACGGCAGCTGGGCTGAGGCACAGGAAAAAGCCAAAGCCGAACAGAAGCTGATCTTCGTCGATGCTTTTGCTTCCTGGTGCGGTCCCTGTAAACGCATGGCCCGGGAGGTGTTCCCGGATGCAGCGGTGGGCGATTATTTCAATGCCAATTTCATCAACCTGAAAATCGACATGGAGAAGCCCGAAAACCGGGAATTCGCCAGTCAGTATCCCGTGCGGGCCTATCCGACGCTGATGGTGCTCGACGCCGAGGGCAAGGTAGTGCTCAAACAGGTGGGCGCCATGAATACCGACGGGCTGGTCGCATTTGGCCAGAAAGCGTTTGGTACGCAGGATAATTCCAAGGATTTCGAACAGGAATACGCCGATGGCAAACGCGATCCCGAGTTTTTGCTCGAGTATGTCCGGGCGCTGAACCGCGCTAACAAACCTTCGCTGCGCATCACCAACGAATACCTGAACACCCAGGATAATTTCGATACGCCGATCAACCGCAAGTTCATCCTGGAAGGGGCAGTGGAAGCAGACAGCCGGGTGTTTGACCTGTTGCTGGCCAACCAACAGAAGATCGCGATCCAGGAAGGTCCGGAAGCGGTAAAAAGCCGGATCAGTATGGCCTGCAAGAATACCCTGAAGAAAGCGATCGAATTCCGGAGCGAAAACCTGCTGGAAGAATCGATCAGCAAAATGAAAGCCGGCCTGCCTGAGCGTGCAGATGAATTCGAATACGACGCGAAAATGGACTATTATGCCGCCACTAAGGACGAAAAACAATACCTGAAAACGGTGCAGGCGTATCAGAAAAAAGAGATTAAAAACAACGCCGCCAAACTGCACAACCTGGTGATCCGCCTGCTGCGCGATTTCCCCAAAGATGACCAGGTGCTCAAACAAGCCGAAAAATGGGCGGATACGGCGGCGAAAAACGGTGGACTTGCAGATTACTACCTGACCCTCGCCGAGGTGTACAAACGCCAGGGCGATTTTGAAAAGGCCCGTAAAGCTGCAGAGAAAGCCCGCGAAGCTGCGAAGGAGAACGAAAATGGCATGGATGGAAAAGTAGAATATTTCCTCCGCGGCCTGGGCGAATAGATCTGAACTTAACGCCTGATGCGTTTGTTTACCCCAAAGTAATTACTCGTCCTGCGACTCCAAGTCGCAGGACGAGTAGTGTAAACGCCTGACAGGAATTAATAAAATGTCCAAACACGGAAAAGCACTAGTCGCCATGTCTGGCGGCATCGACAGCACCATGACGGCCGTTCTCCTGCACGAGGAAGGCTGGGAAGTCGTGGGTGTCACCATGAAAACCTGGGATTATGCCACTTCGGGCGGCTCCAAGAAAGAGACCGGTTGCTGCTCGCTCGACAGCATCAACGATGCCCGGCAGGTAGCCGTTAAGTTGGGTTTTCACCATTTTATCGTGGATATTCGCGAAGAGTTCGGCGATCATGTGATCGACGACTTCGTCAGTGAGTATATGGCCGGCCGTACCCCTAACCCATGCGTGCTGTGCAACACGCATATTAAGTGGAACAGCCTGCTGCGCCGGGCCGATCTGCTGGACTGTGAATTTATCGCCACCGGCCACTATGGTATTATCAACGAACTGGACGGACGCAAATACGTCACCCGCGCCCGCGACCGGCAAAAAGACCAGTCGTATGTACTCTGGGGCCTCAGCCAGGAGTGCCTGCACCGTACACGTATGCCTTTAGGGGTGTTCACCAAGCCAGAAGTACGGCAGATGGCTGCCGAGCGTGGTTGGGATGAACTGAGCAAAAAAGCGGAGAGCTATGAGATCTGTTTTGTGCCGGACAATGATTACCGCGGTTTTCTCAAGCGCCGGGTCGATGGCCTGGAAGAACGCGTAGCCGGCGGCAACTTTGTTGATCCACAGGGAAAGGTGCTGGGCAAACACGAGGGCTATCCGTTCTACACGATCGGGCAGCGCAAAGGCCTGGGTATAGCCCTGGGCGAACCAATGTTCGTCACAGAGATCCGGCCCGATACCAATACCGTGGTGCTGGGGCGTGAGGAAGACCTGATCCGTAACGGTATGCTGGTTGGCAAGGTCAACCTGATGAAATATGCGAGCCTGCCCGAAGATGGCCTGGAAGCAGTGACCAAGGTCCGCTATCGCGATGGCGGTACGGTCAGCACCATACGGTCGGTCGGCAACGACGTCGAAGTAGAGTTCCATGCCAATGTAAAAGGTATCGCGCCCGGTCAAAGCGCCGTATTCTACGAAGGCGATGATGTGATTGGCGGCGGCCTTATCCAGGGGAGTTTTTTTGAATGATGAATGATGAATTATAAATGATGAATGGGCTCACCTTTCCGTGCAGGTGAGCCCATTCATCATTTATAATTCATCATTCATCATTCCTTACCCTCCTTCGTCCAGCGTATACAACACCCAGCGTTCGAGTGTATCCCCGGGCCCCATGACGAAAACGACCTTGGGGTAAACCAGCAACTGTCCGGTAGTTGTTTCGATTGTTTTGGTGGGTTTGCCATAGGCCTGGTTTGCCGTTATGTCGGCATAACTGGCCCCGATGCCGATACCCAGTGCAGTAGTGCCGGTGTATCCGGGCTTGGTCTGCAGGAACAACGAGTAAATATACTCGTCTGTATGGTCGCTGATGTAGAGCCGGGCATCCGGGTAGGGCGAGTCGTCGGCAATGCCGGGGTCCTGCCGGAAGAACAGGTTCGGGGCGATCAATACGGATTGATCATCAATGTAGTTGGGCAAAAATGCCACATCGGTCATGGTCGCGGCGCCAACTTTTTCTTCCAGGATACCGCGTGGTGTGGTGGCGGCAATGGGCGGACTTGTTTTCCCATCCAGGACATCGAGGTTGATCCGGGCCAGGGTACTGCCTTGTTCTGCGGCCTGCTGGAAAAGGGACCTTGCCTGTTCCGGGGCCTTGGCCTGGGCGGCTATAATGCCGAGCAGTACCTGTACGTCGACCTCTGTTTTGCCATTCTTGGTGCTGCGGGCAACCTGAAGTGCTTCCACGCCGGCGTAAAATTTGGCGCGGTCCGGATCGCCCAGGAGCAAGTAGGCGCAGGCTTTGTTCAGATAAGCCGGGGCATAATCGGGATCCAGGCTGATAGCGGCATCAAAATGGTGGATGGCCTCCTGGAGCAAATCCCGCCGGAGTTGTTCGGTGTCGTTCGAGCCGCGGGAGCCCACAGATTCCAGGTCGAGTTCGAGCGGCAGGTGGTATGGCATTTCATTGTCGCTGAAAAATACCAAAGCCTGCAGGACGGCCGTTACCCCGACATTGTTATACAACTCCCGGCTTTGATAGCGCTGAAGCACGTATTTGTAGTACTGGAGCGCTTCTTCGTATTTGCCGACTGCCGTCAGCAGATTCGCCATGTCGAATATCTCGATCAGGCGCTGTAGTTTTTCCGTGGTGCGTTTGCTTAATGTTTGGCGGTCCTGTAAGCTCGGGTATCCGCTGACTGCTTCCGGGATTCCGTAGGCCTTGTACAGGCGACTGATGAGCTCGGCGCCCTGGTCGAACATACCGAAGCCGGCGGAATACACCAGGAAACCACCCAGGTAATCGGCCTGGGTTTCATTGGTCACGTCGTCGCGCAGACTGTCCAGTTGAATGCCTACCGGCAGATCGCGGTATTCGGCGGAGAAGCTGCGGCGCCAAGCATGTTTTTCGTAATAATGCGTGAGTTCGTGTCCGAGAAGCGTGGCTATGGCGGCATCGGCGTGGTCACCAAACGACTGGCATACCTCATAGGCCTTTTGCTCCAATACGATCTCCAGGTCGTCGTAAAAGATCTGCGCCACCCGCGCTTCTTCCTTGCGCATCACCAGAGCGGGCACGGGGTAACGCCGGTCGCCCCGGGCCTCAACCAGTCGGTTATATACCCGCAGCGCCTGCTCGTAGGCAGGTCCGGACTTAATGTTTTGCCCGGTAAGGGCGGCAGAATTATCCTTACGTAAAAGAGGCAGTGTGCCGAAGCCAGCCTGCCCCAAAAGACCGGAAGAAGAGGCAAAAATGGTCAGCAGTACAAGAATACTGTAGTTTTTCATGTAGAAATTGAATTGACGGCTTAATTTTACTGGTAACATTCCCTAAAACTACGTATTAATACGTAAATCCGTTCTGCGTTATCAGCAGACAATTTTTTCTCCGCCAGGTTCTGCTCAATTGATGTACAAGCAATTGTCCTATGCTTACCATGAAAGAAAACACCTGTTTTCGGGCTTTGGCCCTGCTGTTTGTTCTCCTGTCCGGGATAACAACCTACCCGCTTACGGCACAAAATGATCGAAATCTGAAAGGCGCCGTCCGGCCTGCAACAACTTCTACTACAGCCTTTTCCGGCACAACACGGGCCCTGATCGTGGGAATTTCCAACTATCAAAACGACCAGATTACCGACCTGCAGTTTGCTGACCGCGATGCTGAAGCATTTGCACAATACCTGCAAAGTCCGGCAGGCGGCAGTGTTGATCCGAAAAATATCACCCTTTTGCTCAATGAACAGGCGACCATGGGGCAGTTTGCCAATGGACTGGACTGGCTCCTGGCTGAGTCAGCGGCGGGCGACCGGGCCATCATTTATTTCAGCGGGCACGGCGATGTCGAACAAAAACTGCTCATGCAGCCCGGCTTCTTACTTTGCTGGGACGCTCCGGCGCGGGTATATACCAGCGGAGGTGCCTACGGGTTATATTACCTGCAGGGCTATATTGCCACGCTTTCAGTAGAAAACAAAACCTCGGTCGTCCTGATCACGGACGCCTGTCATGCCGGCAAACTGGCCGGAGAAGGGATCGGCGGGACCCAGATCACGGCCACCAATCTGGCCAAACAAGTTGGAGAGGAGGTCAAGATCCTGTCCTGCCAGGCTGATCAACTCTCGCTGGAAGGCCGCGAATGGGGAGAGGGGCGCGGCGTATTTTCTTATTTCCTGATCCGGGGCATGACCGGCCTGGCCGATAGAAACGGGGATGGCAAGGTCAGCCTGCTGGAAATAGAACGTTACCTGGAAGATGAGGTGCCCAATGCGGTGTCGCCGCACGTCCAGCTGCCACAGACTATCGGCAACAAGATGGCCCCGGTTGCCTGGGTTGATCGCTCTGCCCTGGAACAGCTACAGCACGGGCCCTCCCCGGGACAGAGCGAACCATTGTTGGCTTCCATCGATCCGCGGGCTGTTGAAACGGCCTTGCTGGCCGACCGCGACTCCAGTACCCTGTTTCAGTTCCGGCAGTTTAAAAAGGCATTGAAAGATGGTCGCCTGCTTTTTCCGGAGGACGAAGCAGCGTATACTTTTTATGAGCAATTGAAAGACCGGCCGACCATGCAGCCTTTCCTTGGCGTAATGCGCCGCAACCTGGCTGCCAGCCTGCAGGATGAGGCCCAGCAGGCGATCAACGACTACCTTTCCGCCGAGCCGGCAGAGCTGGACCGGCGCTGGACGTACGACAACCGGTACGAACATTTCCCGGAATACCTGGAACGGGCAGCAGAAGTACTGGGCCAGGATCACCCGTTGTATAAGGACCTGATGGCCCGGGCACATTATTTTGCCGGATTGAACCTTCGGCTGACCGGGGAGCAAAAAGACGACACCTCGTACTATTACCTGGGGCTGAAACGACAACAGCAGGCACTCGAACTGGCCCCTACCGCCGCTTATGCCTATAACGAGCTGGGAGTGCTTCACCGGCGATTAGGGCAGTTCAAGACTGCCATCCAGGACTTTGGCAAGGCGCAGGAATATGCACCTATGTGGGTACTGCCCTGGGCCAACCTGACTGCGGTTTACAATGATATGAACGACTATGACCTGGCGCTAACCTGCGGCCACCGTGCAGAGGAAATTCAGGCCTCCTTTCCGTTGGTACAATATAACCTTGGGGTGGCATACCGTGAGATGGCTAAGTTCCCGGAGGCAAAAAGCTACTTCCAGAAGACTATTAAACAGGATCCGAAATACGCCGACGCTTATTACAATCTGGGCTGGATCTACTATCACCAGGACTTTGACCTGGAAGCGGCACAGCTCATGTTCAGCAAATATTGCGATTTCAAACCGGATGACCCGGCAGGCCACAATAAAATGGGGGAAATCTATATCCAGATGGGCGCCCCTGAAAAGGGGTTGTTATGTTACCAGAAAGCCCTTGCCCTGGATCCCGACTTCCCTGACGCCCGGCTGGGGATAGCGGTCTCTTATCTGAAAACTAAAAAATTCGGGGATGCGACCGCAGCGTTCGACCGGTACATTGCCATGAAACCCAACGATCCCTGGGGGCTCTACTTCTTTGCCCTGTTGAAAGCAGAACAGCAACAGTGGGGGGAAACATTGCGCTACCTGGAGCAGGCTTGTGTGAACGGTTTTGCTTACAAAGGGCAGTTCGACACCGACTTCGCGCCTTTTCTTGATATGCTTTCGAAGCAGCCGGAATACGCACATATTATGGGGCGTTGTTTCCCAACGGATTGACCTAAAGGTGTGAATGGGTGCACATATTTCAAATTTCAAATTGCTCTTTTCAAATTTGACTTTAAAAAACTGCACTATTTGAAAAGAGCAATTTGAATCACTTCCTGTCATTAGGCAAGTAACCTTGGGTGTAGTCGTAGGATGACCGGAGTCGTCCTACGACTTTAATTACAGGCCCGGTAATGTGTAACTTCTTTGAAAAAACACCACTTTCGTTCCCTTTTTACTCCCAGGGTCCGTCCTGTGCCACATGTACAATAGTTGAATCCTGCAGCCGGAAGAGTCCACCGGACAGCCCGAGCCAGATTGCCCCCTTCCGGTCCTCCAGAATACTTTGAATGCCGTAGCCGTAGGGCATCAGGTCTTTCCGGTCGGTCTTGCTGTAGAGGGTGAAGTGCTCGCCGTCGAAGCGATACAGGCCCAGTCCGTTGGCGCCGATCCAGACCTGCCCGGCGCGGTCTGTATTGATAGCGTAAATTTCAGTTTTGCTGAGGCCTTTGGTGTCGGGAAATTGCCGGATCGACTGGCCGTCATACCGGCTGAGCCCACCGGCGCCGGTTCGTGCGGCGGCATCCGGGTTATCCCGTTCGGCAATCCTGGACCCGAACCAGATGTTTCCCTGCCGGTCTTCGGCAATAGCCTGGACGTTATTGGAGGGGAGCCCGTCTTTTTTACTGAACGAGGTAAACGTCGTTCCATCGTATTTGCAGACCCCGTACCCGTCGCGGCAGATCCAGATATTGCCGTGTGCATCCTCCAGGAGTTCGGTCACCCAGTCCATGGTGGTCTGATACGGCAGGATTTCGACATCCGGTGTCGGTAACGGGAAGTCGGAAAAGGTGACGCCGTTGAACCGACAAGCACCGCCCCAGGTGCCTATCCATATCGTGCCGGCCCGGTCGATCAATACCGCAGAAACCCGGTTATCGCACAGACCATCGATCCCAGTGAAATTCGTAAAGGATTTACCGTTGTACCTGGAAAGCCCGGAATGCGTACCCAGCCAGATATTCCCGGCTTTGTCTTCCCGGATGCTGGCTACCGTATTGCCTGCCAATCCGTTTTCGGTGGTGAAATACGTCAGGTTTTTTCCGTCATAGCGTGCCACGCCTTTGGATACTGTGCCAAACCAGAGGTTCCCCCTGGAGTCTTCATATACCTCCACTACAAATTCGCCGATCGGGGCGCCGGGCACAGGCCGGGTTGCAAGTGTATCAGTCCGGTTGCTTTTTTCCGGTGAGCCAGATTTATCCGGGGTATTGCAGGAGAAGATAGCTAAACAGAGGAACAGGCAGAATGGCGGGTATGAGTTGAGTTTTTGCATGTGGTAGAGGGTGTGGCCAGGCCACAAAAACGCCGAATTCGCACATAAATTCAAATCCTCCGGACAAAAAACCAGTGCGAAACGAAAAAAGCCCCCGGAGCCAACTGCTCCGGGGGCTATATGATCTATAAAAGCGCGAATATCTGGTCTGTACCTACTCCACTGCGTCGTGCGCCATCATCACAAAACCCGACCGCATCCAGAACGTGGCGTACATCATACGCACGGTGTTGTGTTTGGGATATTGTTTTTTCAGCTTGTTATACTTTTCGGCGGCATCGACAAACCATTCGTTACGCTCGAGCATCACGGCTTCCATGATGCCCCGGAGGGCCGCATCGCCGGACTGGTACACTTCCGAGCGCTGCAACGGCTTGTAAATATCCGCCTGGTCGCTGGCAGGCAGGACGACAAATTCAAATGGTTTGGAGTCCAGAGTCTTGCCGGCTGCCGACACTGTCCACTCATAATGTGCGCCGGTGCTGAACGGCGGTTTGGAGAGGTCCAGCCGGAATACAGTGTCTACGGTAGTAGCCTGATGCACCAGTTTGCCGGAAGCGGCATCCTTCACCTCCACGGTGTAGGATTTCACATTGGCGGGCCTGGACCAGGTGAATGTTGCCGTGGCCGGCCGCACCTTGCCATATGGCAGGATCAGGTGGATCTTGTTACCTTGTCCGCCCCATCCGTCACCGGAGCCTTTGGGTTTGTCTACACCCCATCCGTCACCGGAGCCCTTGGGTTTGTCTACACCCCATCCGTCACCGGAGCCCTTGGGTTTGTCTACGCCCCATCCGTCACCGGAGCCCTTGGGTTTGTCTACGCCCCATCCGTCACCGGAGCCTTTGGCTTTATCCACCCCCCAGCCGTCACCAGCCTTTTTCGGGTCTGTTACGCCCCATCCATCGCCGCATCGGGCGGGATCGCTTAGCCTGGACCATTGTTTATTCAGGCCCGCGGCTTCATGGGTCAGGGAGAGTGAGGCGGTGAGATAACTGGCAAAGGTGTTGTCAAAACTCAGCCGGCGGTTTGCTTTCCCTTCCTCAAATTCTGCTTCCAGGTTGTGCTCGCCGGCCGCCAGCTGTTTGAACGTGCCGCCGGAATACACCGTTACGGGCGCGGAGCCCGATACTTTCAGGGTGCTGGATTTCTGGATAACGGCACCGGGGTAGATCCGTTGGAATTTACCGACTCCGTTTGACTGATACTTAACTTTTCCAGGGCCGGATACAAGGGTTACTACCGGTAATTGATCCTGGGCTGCGATGTCCAATGCTACCAGCATGGCTAGTGCAAAGGCGATTTTGATCTTTAGCATATTAAAATTGCGCTTTATGTAAATAATCAGGACAAGACGCGGGGGGACAGATTATTATTTATTCATCCGGAAACGCGGTCAACCTTATCACTTTTCGTAAAATATTTGTTAGAAAAATTTGAACAGGCGAAAGGCCGGCGATCAGGAAGCAGAAAGCGGGAGTTGGTTGATTACAGCGGATTATCACCGGTGTGGAAGGGATGTGCCTGAAGTGTTTGTTCAACCTGTTTTGGTCGGGAGGTATGGCGGGAAGGAATGTATTACAGCCTCTAAGATAGCCAGCTGCCGGAATAAAACTCCACAATACGCCTGGAATTTTCAAAATGCTCCAGGTGGCAGGGCCGGTCTCCGGGTACTGCGGTTCCCGCCTTTTCTCCTATGTTTGTGCCGGTATTCAGTAACCGTTACGTGTTTAGACCTCCGCTTACGAGGTCTTTTCTTTTGGAATGCCGGTGATCCCGGAAATTTTTCTTTTTGTCTTTGCACTCTTGCAGTGCAAAAAAACAGACACCGGTGAACCCCAACCCACAGCATCCAACACCATGCAACAGCAATTCTGGGACGACCGATATGCCGAAACAGGCTTTGCCTATGGCACTGCCCCCAATCGATTTCTGGAAGCCGAGCTGCTCAAACTGCCGCCCGGCAAACTATTGCTGCCCGGAGAGGGAGAAGGGCGGAATGCTGTTTTTGCCGCCCGCAACGGCTGGACAGTCACAGCGTTTGACATCAGTTCGGAGGGGAAACGTAAAGCCCTGCAATGGGCGGCCACAAACAGCGTTTCTATTCAATATGAAAATGTGTCCTTCCAGGATTTCCAGGCGCCGGATGAACATTTTGATGCCTTGGCGTTTGTGTATACGCACATGCCGCCCGAGCTGCGCAGGCTTTTTCACCAAAGTATGCTGCGACTCCTGAAAAAAGGCGGTATGGTGATCCTGGAAGGGTTTTCCAGGGCACAGATCGGTAAACCTTCCGGCGGACCGCAGCATCCGGACCTGTTATTCACAAGCGAAATGCTGGCGGCAGATTTCAGTGATCTGGAGGAAATACAACTGGAAGAGATCGATATCGAACTGGACGAAGGTAAGTACCATAAAGGACCGGCATCCGTCATTCGGCTGACCGGCCGTAAATAATATCAAGCACCACCACCTATGCAGGGAGGGACGAAATTCAAAATAGGCTGGCCAACCGGGATCGCTATCGTCATGGCCAATATGATCGGTACCGGTGTATTTACCTCGCTGGGATTCCAACTGCCGGATATCCGGAATACGGCCGCCCTGTTGTTGCTGTGGGTATTGGGCGGATTGTTTGCGCTGGCCGGTGCATTCAGCTATGCCGAGATCGGCACGGCGATCAACCGTTCCGGCGGTGAGTACACCTTTCTGTCGAAGATCTACCATCCCATCATCGGCTATTTGTCGGGCTGGATATCGATTACCGTTGGCTTTGCCGCGCCGGTTGCGCTGGCCGCAATTGCGGTTTCGAAATATGCTTCGCAGGCCGGATTCCGTTCGGCTTACCTGGGCGCCCTGATCGTGATCGCGATCTCTGTGGTCCACTCGTTTAACCTGCGGGTCAGTGCGGCATTTCAGAACCTGAGCACGGTGTTCAAGGTGGTTTTTATTCTGGCTTTTATTGCAGCGGGCATCAGTATCGGTGCCGCCCCGGAAAACGCCATCAGTTATGTCACATCGGCCAAGGCAGAGTTTTTATCTGCGGCATTTGCCATTTCGCTGATCTACGTGACGTATGCCTATTCCGGCTGGAATGCTGCGGCGTATATCACGGAAGAGTTCCGCTCGTCCCGTACGGATCTGCCCCGGGCGCTGATCGGCGGTACGGTGGTCGTGACCGTTCTGTACACCCTGTTGCAATACGTTTTTCTCCGGCACGCGCCGTACGAAGCGCTGGTCAACCAGGTGGAAGTGGGCGCTATTGCAGCGTCCAATATGTTCCCGGCGTCGGTATCTGCTCTGTTCAGCGGTATCATTTCGCTGTTGCTGGTTTCCAGTATCAGCGCCATGGTCTGGGTAGGGCCGCGGGTGACCAGTAAAATGTCGGAAGATTACCGGCTGTGGTCATTCCTGCGGTTTAACGGCAACAATATCCCCGTAAAGGCGATCTGGTTTCAGGCAGCTATCAGCATTGCATTGTTGCTGACCGGCACGTTCGAGCAGATCCTGGTGTATTGTGGCATGTTGCTCAATATTTCCAGTGCCCTGGTGGTCCTGGGCGTTTTTGTGGTGCGCCGCCGGCAGCAGTTTTCGACCGTTTACCGGAGCCCGGGTTTTCCGCTGTGGCAGTTGTTCTTTCTGCTCATGAGCCTCTGGATGATCGTATTTGCCGTGCTGTACAAACCCCTGGAAACACTGATCGGATTGAGCAACCTGGGTGTCGGGGTGATCACATACTTTATCAACAAACGGATCTCCACGGCCTGATGCTATATTTGTCCATTCGGCCTTCGTAAACATCAAACCACTGTGTTATGGATAAATTTATACTTCTGCTATTCAGTTTTGGTATTTTCCTGTTCAGCCAGCAACGTTGTCTGGGGCAGCATGGACACGGACACGGGCATGCGCCCGGGAAAGCCAACGAACATATGCACCGCTCCTCTACCTCCGACATGATCAAGCGGCTCGAATCACCTGAACGGGATGCCTACCAGCAACCGGAAAAGGTCATGGCTTATATCGGCGACGTGACCGGCAAAAAAATACTCGATATCGGCGCCGGCACCGGCTACTTCAGCATACGGCTGGCCAAGGCCGGGGCGCATGTGATCGCCGGCGATGTCGATGCCGATTTCCAGGAACATATCCGGCAGCGCATTCCGGATGAAGGGCTTGACAGCCAGCAGGTGGAACTGCGCATGTTGCCCTATGACAGTCCGGCCCTGGCGCCCGGCGAAGTGGACAAGGTGCTGATCGTAAACACCTATCACCATATTGAAGACCGCGTGCCATATTTTTCCAAGGTCCGGACAGGGCTGGCGCCTGGTGGTGAGCTCATCGTCATTGATTTTTACAAAAAAGAACTGCCGGTAGGTCCGCCGGTCGATCACAAGATCGCCCGTGAGCAGGTATTGCAGGAACTCAAACAGGCTGGCTTTTCCGCCTTTGAGCAGGATACCACGTTGCTGGAATACCAGTATATTATCCGGGCTGCGGCAAGGGAGCGATAGGTTGTTTGTTGATGCGTTGATCTGGCCGTTTTCGGACGGGGTGTACCTGACAATGTGACATTCGGCCTTATGTTGGCCGGGTTGTTGATCATACCGGTCATGCCTTGAAAACAGCGCCCAAACCCTGACCATTTTCTTCACGCTGTAAATCCACCCCGGTATGTTCCAGGAAATTTATACCGAGGGGCAGGTGTTCGATTCGGACCATGCCCAGCCGCCGGTTTCTTCAACAGATGATTTTCAACTGCTCGATGCCTACTCCCGCACAGTGGTGCAGGTAGCCCAGCAGGTCAGTAAGGCTGTGGTGCACCTGAAGGTGCAAAAGCCCGGCCGTCAGCCTGCCCGCCGCCAGCAACAACCCGGCGCCGGTACGGGTAGCGGCTTTATTATCAGCACCGACGGTTATGTCGTCACCAACAGCCACGTGATCAACGGCTCCGAACAGATCGAAGGCATGCTGCAGGATGGCCGGACATTCCGGGCCGAGGTCGTTGGCGATGATCCCGCCACCGATATTGCGGTGGTCAAGATCCAGGGCGACAACCTCGCTACGGCAACATTTGGAGAGAGCCGCCGACTCCAGGTCGGTCAGATCGCGATCGCTATCGGCAACCCGTACGGGTTTCAGTATTCCGTGACGGCAGGTGTCGTCAGTGCCTTGGGGCGTACACTACGCAGCCAAAGTGGCCGCCTGATCGACGATGTGATCCAGACTGACGCCGCACTCAACCCCGGCAACAGCGGCGGTCCGCTGGTGGACTCGCATGGCAAGGTGATCGGAGTCAATACCGCTGTGATCCTGCCCGCACAGGGCTTGTGTTTTGCCGTTACGGCCGACCTGGCCAAATTTGTCGTCGGCAAACTGATCCTCGAAGGACGTGTCCGCCGCGGCTACATCGGAATCGCCGCCCAGACGGTCCAGTTGCCGCCCAAATGGTTGCAAACCCTTCAGCTGGAAACCAGCGGCGGTATCCAGATCCAGAACCTCGAACCTGACGGACCTGCCGCCCGGGCCGGCCTGCAGACCGGGGATGTGATCGTTCAGTTTGAAGGGCGTCCACTTGATTCCATCGATATACTGCATAAAGTCCTGGACGAGCAGACGATCGGCCGGCCGGTCAGCCTATGGGTCCTGCGCAACGGCAAACTGCAGCAGGTAGATGTGGTGCCGGGCGAGCTGAAATGATCCGGTCAAAGTATACGCGACAATTGAGAACGGATCACTGGTGCGGTACTGCCAGTGATCCGTTTTTTTATACGGTTCATCGCTTTTCTATGGACTTGCCGCTCATGGCACCGGCATATTTGTACCAATCGTTCACCAGCGCCATTTTTGAGATGGCTTCTAAAAGCAAACCAGATGCATACCATAATCGGAATAAACGGAACTACCGGTCCGGGTCTGGCCCGGGCACTTCGCCAACGCAAGATCCCTGTACGGGGCATGAGCCGGCGCCCGTATCCCGGCGATTGGGAACATATGCAGGGCGACGTACTTAACCCGGCGGATGTGCTTGCCGCCACAGACGGTGCAGAGGTGGTATACCTTCTTGTCGGCATTCAATACGATGCCGGTATCTGGCAGCGCGACTGGCCGGTCATTATGGAAAATGTTATCCGGGCCTGTGAGGCTTACGGTTCCAAACTGGTCTTTATGGATAACGTATACCCCTACGGCCTGGTCAAAGGGCCGATGACCGAAGATACCCCCATGAACCCCCGCAGTAAAAAAGGACAGGTCCGCATGCAGGTTGACCGGATGCTGCTGGATGCAATGGATCGTGGCTTGCGTGGCTGTATCGCCCGGGCTGCAGACTTCTATGGCCCGGGTTGTACCACGGGTGTGCTGAATGCTACAGTCTTCGATCGCTATGCTGCCGGGAAAAGCGCTTTTCTGATGGGCAGGGCGGATAAGGTGCACACCTATACCTATACGGAAGATATTGGTCCAGCCCTTGCCATATTGGGCACGGATGCCCGGGCTGACGGGCAGGTCTGGCACCTGCCTACCTCTCCGGAGCAATGGACCGGCCACGATTGGGCAGTTGCAGTGGCAAAGGCATTCGGTGTGGCGTCGAAATACCAGACTACCCCAACCTTTTTATTGCGGGTGCTGGGCCTGTTCAACCCGCTTATGCGGGAAATGGCGGAAATGAACTACCAGTTTACGGAAGAGTATATTTTCAGTTCCGACAAGTTTGAAAAGACCTTCGGGATGAAACCGACACCGATAGCCGAGGGGCTGGCGGAAACGGTGGCGTCTTATAAGCGAAAATAAGGGCTGACAGGATTTGTCTCGAAAAGGTAGATTTGCACAGGCTTCCCGGCCGCCTGTCAAAACATGGGTAATGTACTGTTCGGTATACTTGCGCTCCTTTTCTGCTTCCTGTTTTTCAGAGAAGCCTGGCGCAGCTACACCGGCAACCGGTATACCCGTTCCTTGATTTGGATCGTCCTGGCAGGCCTGCTGCTCCGGGTTTTTATTTCCTTCGATCTGTATCTCCATGAATGGGACGAGCGCTATCATGCCCTGGTGGCTAAAAACCTGATCGCCGACCCGTTCACGCCGGTGCTTTACCCCACTCCCCTGCTGGAGTATGACTACCGGGACTGGTCGGCCAACCACATCTGGGTACACAAGCAGCCGGTGCCCCTGTATTCGATGGCATTGAGCATGTTTCTGTTTGGGGTCAATGTGCTGGCACTGCGCCTGCCGTCTGTCCTGTTGAGCACCCTGGCGATTGTGTTTACCTATAAGATTGGCGCGTTTCTCTTTTCAAGAAAAACCGGGCTTCTGGCTGCTTTTTTGTGTGCTATACATGGTTTTTTGCTGGAGCTGACCGCAGGCCGGGTGGCTACCGATCATATTGATCTGTTCTTTTTTGCGCTGATCACCATGGCCATGTATTATGCTTTGGCATTTGCCCGGGATAAGCGTGTGTACCGGAATATCCTCTGTGCTGTTTTCACGGCGGCAGCCATCCTGACAAAATGGCTGCCGGCACTGATCGTGCTGCCAGTCTGGGCCATTGCCCAAATACACCACAACGGGAAAACAAACCGGGCGGTATGGTTGCACGGACTGGTGCTGGTGTCCGTCATACTTTTCATCAGTGTACCCTGGCAGTTGTATATCCACGCCCGGTTCCCGCTTGAGGCCGGATGGGAGTCGGAGTACAACCTTCGCCACTTTCTGGAAGGGCTGGAACCGCACGGGCAACCCTTCTATTTTCATTTTGACCGGATGCGGATCCTGTTTGGCGAACTGATCTACCTGCCCCTGCTGTGGCTGCTGTGGGTCACGGTGAAAAAGCGGGATACGTATAAGTACCTGATCCTGACGGTGTGGATCCTGGTTCCTTACCTTTTCTTTTCCGTGGCGCAAACCAAGATGCAGGGTTATCTGATGTTCACCGGCGTGGCGTTCTTTATCCTGACGGCCGTGTTTTTTACGTATCTGATGCGCATACGTTTAAGGTTTAAGTCGCCCAAAGCCGTTTTCGTGCTGGCAGGGCTGTTTTTGCTTTTGCCGGTGCGGTATTCCATTGAACGCATCAAACCGTTTGACGTCAGGCCCCGAACGCAGGCCTGGATACAAAAAGCCAGGGATATTGCCCGGGCGGCCGACCCGGACAAAACAGTGGTCTTTAACTCCCGGTACCCTGTGGAGATCATGTTTTACACCGACATGCTCGCGTATGAAAAACTGCCGGCCCCGCAAAAACTGGAACAGCTCCTGGCGGCAGGATACGCCGTGTATATTGACAATGCGCATGCTATACCGCCTGAAATACGGAATATGAAGCAGCTCCGGTTTGAGCACCTTTCAGCGCAGGACAGGAAGGGAAGTGGCACTGTCCGGTAGGTTGTTTCTGATGACTCTTTCCCGGCACAGACAGCGTGAACAGGTTTTTTAGGATGCGTTTTCGGGCAGGAGTTATTTTTCTCTGCACCCATTGATCAGATATCGTAGAAATTATCTCGCAGCTACAACAAAAAGTGGCAGCGCCGCCTCGTTTTTGTAGCCGGCTGCAAAAGGAAATACTATTGAGTTTTTCGTTAGATAGAAATTTTTTTAATTTTGGATTAATTCAAAACGATCAAAAATCTTGTTATTATGAAAACTAATTTAATTTGTATTCTTGGCTCCTTTTTTTTGGTTTCATGTGTAATGGTAATGAGCGGGTGTGATAAAGACAAAGGTGATGAGGTGACGACCGTAGAGGATGTTGACGGCAACATTTACAATACAACCAGAATTGGATCACAGGTCTGGATGACAACGGAACTAAAAACTACAAAGTTTTGTGATGGATCTCCAATACCGAATGTGACGGACAATTTCGAGTGGGATAATACAGATGCACCTGCGTATTGCTGGTATAAGAATGATCCAGGATCGTTTGAGTTCCCATTATATAATTGGTATGCCGTCGATACAAAAAAACTATGCCCCGAAGGATGGCATGTGCCAACGATAGCAGACTGGACGGTATTAGCGAATTTTTTAGGTGGTTGGGAGATTGCCGGGGGATATTTAAAAGAAAAAGGAAACGCTAATTGGCGGACTGAAAACCAAAAAGATGACGATAAGTATGGGTTCTCTGCAAAACCTACCAGAAGGAGGGAGACTGGGGTGGGGTTTTTAGTTAATACTGGTGATGAA
>SBHD01000323.1 GCA_006226345.1 Bacteroidota bacterium
CACACGATCGTGTGCCTGACGTTTTTTTATTTGTTCACGGGTTGTTTAGACCGGATATTCCACAAAGTTCCGGGGTGTTTCGTACAAACGGACGAAGAGTTCGTATTGTTCGGGCAGAGCTGCACGGAGGATATTCCAGATAACAACGGCAATATTTTCCGCTGTGGGGATCAGGGTACGGAATTCTTCAGTGTCCAGGTTGAGGTTTTTGTGATCAAACCGCCGTTCGACCTTTTCCCGGATCAGATCGGCCAGCCAGCCCAGGTCAACCACCATCCCGGTGTCGGGATCGATCTCGCCCACTACCTTTACTTCCAGTTCGTAATTATGTCCGTGCCAGTTGGGGTTGTTGCACAAGCCAAAAACCGCCTCGTTTTTGGCATCGCTCCAGGCAGGATTGTATAGCCGGTGTGCAGCGTTGAAGTGTGCTTTGCGGATAACAGCGACTTTCACGATCTTGTAATTTCGGGTTAAGAATAAACAGGCGTCCGGGGGCGCCCGCAGATAGTGTTTTCACCACATGTAACACCAAAAAGCCTATTCTGTTTCAACCGGAAGGGAGCCTGATGTGCAAATCATCAGACACAAAACTCAAAACTCGAAAATCTGCCGTACCTTCGCCACATAATGCTGAGATATGCGCACTATCCATGGATTTGACGTAGACGGGTTAGAGGGCGAACGGATTGATTTCGCAGCGTTTGCAGGTAAAAAAGTGTTAATTGTGAATGTAGCCTCGGAATGTGGCTACACACCGCAATATCAACAACTCCAGGAATTGTATACCGTTTTTCAGGACCGTCTGGTTGTCGTGGGGTTTCCCAGTAACGACTTCGGTGGTCAGGAACCGGGAAATGCGGAGGATATCCGCCAGTTTTGTACCAGGCGTTATGGTGTCACGTTCCCGTTGGCTGCCAAAGTTCAGATCAGGGAGCCACATACGCATCCGGTATACCGCTGGCTGACCACAAAGGCCGAAAATGGTGTGGCCGACAGTACCGTATCCTGGAATTTTCAAAAATACCTGCTCGACGAGGAAGGCCGCCTGCTGGCTGTTTTTCCAACTGTCTGCGATCCGCTCGATCCTTCCCTGCTCCGTTACCTGGAGGTGTGATGGCCGAAATCCGGTTTGTCCGGAACCTGCCAACTCAGCCTGAACGCATCAAAAAACAACGGGAGGATGATTACCCTGGGGCAACAACGTGCCAAAGCACAACTCAGCCGGCTGTACCACAGCAGCCGGGTGCCGCATGCCCTGCTGATGCTCGGCCAGACAGGTTGGGGGACATTGGCGCTTGCTGTAGAGTTTGCCCAATGGCTGCAGTGTCAGGGTGATCCGACCGGCAGCACGGGCCCCTGCGGGGAGTGCAACGCCTGCCGGAAAGCAGCCCAGTTTATCCATCCCGATATTCACTTTTCCTATCCAACCATTGGCACAAACGCCGTCAGCACCAATTTTATCAAAGAATGGCGAACGGCATTGCAGGAAAACCCCTGGCAGGATGCCAATGCCTGGCTGCAGCGCCTGGGCGCGGAAAACAAACAGGGGAATATCACCAAGGATGAGTGTAATGCCATCATTAAAAAACTCAGCCTGAAAACTTTTGAGGGCCGGTATAAGATCCTGATCATGTGGTTGCCCGAATACCTGGGAAAGGAAGGGAACCGCCTGCTCAAACTGATCGAAGAACCACCCGAACAAACGGTGTTTCTGCTTGTGGCTGAAAATGCCGATCTAATCCTGCCCACGATCCTGTCGCGTTGTCAGTTGGTGAAAACCGATCCGCTGACCGACGCGGAAATTGCCCTTGGGCTGCAGGAAGTTCGAAACCTGGATGCCGACCGGTCCCGGCAGATCGCCTTTCTTGCCGGCGGCGACTTCAATCAGGCCCTCGAACTGGCAGACAATCCGGAAAACGACGATGCCGCGCTGCTGCTCGACTGGTTGCGCAAGTGCTGGAAAGGCAACGGCGTCGAACTGGTGCGCTGGACGGAGCAATTTGCCAAACTGGGTCGCGAAAATCAAAAACAATTCCTGCAATATGGTCTGCACTTTCTGCGGGAACTGCTGGCTATGATCGTGGCCCAAAAAAACGATGCCCGGCTGCGGCCGGATGAATTGCAAACCGCCCGGAATATGGCCCGGGTGCTCAACTTCGACAAGATCACACAACTGGTTCAGATCCTGACCGACAACGTGTACTATATTGAACGAAATGCCAACCCCAAGATCCTGTTCCTGGATAGCTCTATTCAGATCAATCGTATCCTGAAAGAGGCGTCCTGAAAACAACGGTGTTTCGGATCGCCAGCCCGGTTTGTTGGTTGCTGGTTCGAATGCCTGAAACAAAAACCTAAAAACGATAATAGATCCGGATGGTACCATTTAATCGCGGGCTGCCCGGGTCGAACTGCTCTTTCTGAATTATGGGATGCTTAGGATGTTCTTGTTCTACCGGTAAGGATTCCGTGTCCGGCTGCCGATCCAACGGCGGCTGTGCTTCCGGCGGCTGCAACCGGCACAATACATACGACTGGATCACGGCTATGGGCATACAGGATGCCCGGCCCTTCGACTATGTGGAGGTGAGCTTTAAAAATGGCTCCCGCAAGGATTTTTATAAAAATCCGCCACATTCCAAGGCTTTAACCGGAGACTGGGTGCTGGTCGAATCCGCTTCCGGCGGGTACGACGTGGGGACCATTTCTCTCTCGGGCGAGCTGGTGCGCCTGCAGATGAAACGCAAACGCACCCGCAACGACGCCAAACAGCAATCCGTTATCCGGAAAGCACACGAGCGCGACTTGGAAAAGCTCGACGAACTGCGCAGGCAGGAGCGTGATGTGATGATCCGCGCCCGGGCGATTGCCCGCACGCTCGACCTCAACATGAAGGTCGGTGATGTGGAGTTTCAGGGCGACGGCCGGAAATGCACATTCTATTATACAGCCGATGGGCGGGTGGACTTTCGGGAACTGATCCGCCATTATGCCCGGGAGTTCCGGGTGAAGATCGAAATGAGGCAGATCGGCGCCCGGCAGGAATCTGCCCGGATCGGAGGCCTGGGCAACTGTGGCCGCGAACTTTGCTGCTCCACCTGGTTGTCGGAGTTTAAAAGCGTCAATACGGCTGCTGCACGGTACCAGAACCTGGCGATCAACCAGACCAAACTTTCGGGTATGTGTGGCCGCCTCAAGTGCTGCCTCAATTACGAGCTCGACACCTACATTGATGCTTTGGAAGATTTCCCCGATCGGGCCGACAAACTTAAAACGGTTGCCGGACTAGCCGTTCTGATGAAAACGGATGTGTTCAAGCGCCTGATGTTTTACACCTATATCGACGACCGGAGCCGGTTTTATCCGCTTCATGTCGATCAGGTTTGGGAGGTGCTGGATATGATCAAAAAGGGCGAGCTGCCTTCCAGTCTTGATGATATTCAGGCAATGGCGCCACCGTCAGAGGAGCCGGAAGATGACGAGCCGGATTTCGAGAGCGTCGACAACGTCATCCAGTTGCCGATCGAAAAGCGCAAAAAGAAGCGCCGTAAGAAAAAGAAATCGCGTACCGATCATAGCCTGGCTTCTGCCGTGGAAAAAGCCGCCGATCATCCTGGCAAACGCCCGGACCGGCGTGGTGACCAACGCCAGAGGCGCCGTCCGGACAACCGGAATCGTCCGGACAACCGGGGCGGCAAGCCGGGGCGTGATAAGCGGCAGGACGGCAAAGGCCCCGGGCAGGATAAAAAAGAATAAGCGATTGTGCCGACTGACCGGAAAACCGGTTGTAGTTGCTGAACCTTCAGGCGGTTGGACTGTTGGAGCCATCAGTATCCTGCATCTGTTCTCATAAACCATACAAGGCCGTCTGCCGGGATGCTTGTACGTACTGTACGCTGGCCGGCTGATGGTATAAGTACCTTACTATTAAAATGCAATACAACGTAATTGTTATCGGCTCCGGCCCCGGCGGATATGTTGCCGCCATTCGATGTGCCCAGTTGGGAATGAAAACCGCCATCGTGGAGCGCTACTCCGTTTTGGGCGGAACCTGCCTGAACGTGGGGTGCATACCGTCCAAAGCCTTGCTCGATTCTTCTGAACACTTCCACAATGCACAGGAAAAATTCAAAACCCACGGAATTGAGTTGAAGGATCTGAAGGTAAATATGGCCCAAATGATCAAACGCAAGAACGAGGTTGTGCTGGACAACAATAAAGGGGTGGAGTTTCTCATGAAGAAGAACAAGATCGATGTGTTTCACGGTCATGGTTCATTCATCAACAGAAACAAGGTCAAAGTCACTGCCGATGATGGCTCCACCCAGGAGCTGGAAACCGATAAGGTTATCATCGCCACCGGCTCCAAACCTATCGTGCCGGAGGCGTTCAATTACGACAAAAAGCGCGTGATCACCAGCACAGAGGCCCTGAATATTGAAAAGGTGCCCGGAAGCATGCTTGTTATCGGCGGTGGTGTGATCGGCCTGGAACTGGGTAGTGTATATGCCCGCATGGGTACCGAAGTAACTGTCGTCGAATACCTGGACCGGATCATTCCGACGATGGACAGTGATTGCAGCCGTGAACTGATGAAGAGCCTCAAAGGTCTTGGCATGCAGTTTTACCTCAAGCATGCTGTGACCTCAGTGGAGCCGACCAAAAACAAAGTCAGGATCAAAGCACAGAGCCGCGAGGATGAATCCAAGGTACTCGACTTTAATGTGGATTATTGTCTGGTTTCCATCGGGCGCCGGCCTTACACCGATAACCTGGGACTGGAAAATGTGGGCATCAAAACAGATGATAAGGGGCGTATTCCGGTGAATGACTACCTGGAAACAGAAGTGCCGGGCATTTATGCGATCGGCGATGTGATCCGGGGATCTATGCTGGCGCACAAAGCCGAGGAAGAGGGCACATTCGTGGCCGAAAAGATCGACGGACAACACCCGCATATCCATTATAACCTGATCCCGGGTGTGGTGTACACCTGGCCCGAGGTGGCGGCTGTAGGCTATACCCAGGAAGAATTGAAAGAAAAAGGCATACCGTTCAAATCCGGCAAATTCCCGTTCCGGGCCCTGGGCCGTGCCCGTGCAAGTATGGACCTGGACGGCATGGTCAAGGTGCTGGCACACAAAGAGACCGACGAGATCCTGGGCGTACACATCGTAGGCGCCCGGGCTGCCGATATGATCGCCGAAGCAGTGGCGCTGATGGAGTTCCGGGCTTCAGCGGAAGATGCCGCGCGGATGAGTCATGCCCACCCGACCTACACGGAAGCGTTCCGCGAGGCGGCGCTGGCGGCCACCGCCAACCGGCCGATCCATATGTAAGCCGGGTATACGATCAAATAAAAAAGGGCCGCAAT
>SBHD01000335.1 GCA_006226345.1 Bacteroidota bacterium
AACCTGGATGACTTATCCGAAAAGTGTTAGTGAGCAACCAAATTAATTCAGGTTGTCACCAATTCAGATTTCTCGCTAGGCTCGAAATTTCATGCTGAATTGGTGAAAATTTCGAGCCTAGCAAGAAATCCGGAGGATTGAGTTACTATATAATCTCGTTGTCATGTCGACTGAAAGGAGACATCGGAATTAGTCACAACCTGAGTTCAAATTAGATTTCAAGAAATAAGGAGAGGTCCCGGCGGAGAAGCCCAACTTGAAAATATCTCGACATTGTTGGGCGCAGCAGAAGAGATCGAGCTCCCGGCTGAAAGTTTCGATGCCGTGATCTGCCGCATGGGACTTATGCTTTTTGCCGAACCGGCGCGTGCCGCCAGCAAGGCATGGCAGGTACTTAAACCAGGTGGCCGGCTATCCGTTCTTGTCTTCACGCTTCCGCAAACCAACCCTTTCATGGCTAAACCGATGCAGATACTCCTCAAGCATACGGGCAAGCAGCCGCCGGCGCCGGGGCAGCCGGGAATTTTTTCACTTGGTGCACCTGGCGTGATGACCGTTTGTTTGCCGGCAATGGTTTTGAAAATATTGAAAAACGCACCTTGTTACATTCCTTAAAGTTAGGATCTGCAAGCGATGCCCTGATTATGATACAGGAGGCATTTGGCGCTTACCGGGCAGTGTTGGCTGACAGTCCGGAGCCGGTTCGTACTGCGGCATGGGCAGAAGTGGAAGAGATGCTCAAAGAATTTGAAACCAGCGAGGGTTTTGAAGCTCCGATTGAAGTATTGGTGGCGGCGGGAAGTAAGCATGGATGATTGGGATTATAAGCGTGTGTTTAAGTTTTGGCCACCGGGCTGCAAGCGGTTTGAAATGCACGTTACGCAACTAAACCAGAAAGGGCCGAGCCATCATGTGTGCCCTTTGCTAAATGATATTCGCCCGGGGCTTGTTCTATAGTCCCGGGCGAACAGTCCCGAAAACACTAATCCAGCGAGGTTGTGATGTATATTAAATCTATCTGTCGTCTGGGTCAAACGTTGGTTCCCAGATACCTCCACTTGGAACGGAATGTGTGGTATAGGCCAGATATTTACGGCTCCCATTTAGTCTCCAGTCAAGGTTTGCCGGTTCGATAATATCTGAAAGTACCCAAACATAACCTTCCGGTGGAATAGGGTTGGGTTCGGTGTCAGATATTACTTCGATCCGGAGTCCCCGGATTGGCTCTCCGCCAGTACTCCAGGGAAGGTAATAGAGTTTATTCGTCGTCTTGGCTCCACATTTATCGTTCAGGTTTGCATTGGTAAATGCCCGATATCCCGTTGGCACCTTGATACTGGTATCAACATCATAAACAACAAACAAGTCACAGTAACCTGATTTCGAACTCCACGGGCTTTCTTCCCTGAATGCCAGGAACAGGGCCATATCACATTCGTTATTGTTCATATTTGTTTCTAATATCCGCCATCCGGGTTTTTGCCTGCGGGCTATTTGGGCCAGATTCGGATTATCTGCATCAATTCCGGCGGGTCGCTCCACTTTAATGATCTCGATTTCCGTAATCGCCATTGAACTTTCGGAAGGAGGAGGAATTGCTTCACTTTCTCCCAACTGTTCGAAATACTGTTCAAGTTCGGCTTTCCGGGTCGGGCTTTTACACAATTCCCAAATGGGGATCAGGCTACGTTGCGTAAAATCGCAGAGCACCGGATTGTAGTCAACCGAATTGATCCACGGGCCGTAATCGCCCTCCAAAATGGCCTGTCCATATTGGGAAGCGCCACCCTTCGTGATGAGGTTTACCACAGACTCGTTCCTGAAATTTTTAACTGCAGTAGAATCACTGTAGCCAAAACTTGCACTTGCTCCGCCAGTGAGCCAGCTATAACTGGCCCGTGCCCGGATCTGGAATTCAGTCGAACTGAGTTCTTCGGTACGGAGCGCTGATGCACTATAGTCAGCACGTGCCCCGATAACAGCCTCGGTCAGGAGAAAGTGTCCGTATTTTTTAAACAACAAATCCGGAGCCAGCGACTCCAGGTCCTCTGCTGCTGCCTCGGTCAGCATACCCTGCAAAGTCGGGATGTCAAACGGGAGCGAAAGCCTCCACCTCGAAATGAGGTTTTTTACAGTGGTAAATTGAAAATCGCTGTGTGAATAATACTGTTCGGCAAAGTTGGTTTTTACCGAAGCCCTAAACCCAAAACATTTCACACTTACACCGGCGGAAATACTCAGGTTACGCTGGTAATCCTGGATAGTTTGGCCATAAATGGAACTGATCTCGTTTTTGTTATACAGGATAAAATCAACGGCCTCCGGGATAGCATATGTTACACCAAACGCATTTACCTCCTTAGTGTAATTTTCCAGGTCGATCAACGGACTTTTCACAGCGGATACATCAGCGTACTCGCCAAAAAAGTCATAACCTCTACCCAGGTACTCTATTCCAGGTAGTGTATCGAATGCCAAGGGTTCAATGTCATCATCTACCCGGCAATTGAATGTATTGAGTAGCAGGAAAACCAGGAAAACCATTCCTGCTCTACGCGAAAGAATTTTCTTATATGTTCTCATGACTGAAAATTTTGTGAATAAATAGGGGTGATTTCGTCATGCGAACCAGGGGCTATTCCAAATAAAAATGCCGAACAGCCCATGGGCCGCACGGCAGGGTAATTAACTGCCTGTAGTTTCAATTAAATACCCTAATAAAACAATGAAGTGGATCAATAGGGGAAGTGATATTTGATACCGGACGCCTGCTCCGGCCATTAACAGAACAAACCTTTCATAAGGAGGATGTTCGAGGGGGAGCCCCCTTGGCCACGCCCAGCTAATGCAACAAGGCGATGCCTACCTTAAGATATTGACTTTTGTGTATCCCACTACTTTGTTATCCGAAATAGCCTGAATGAAATATGTTCCACCCGTAAGTCCGGCGATGTCGAGCTGAATGGGTGCGGTGTCTACGGAAACGTGCCAGCTTAAGACCTGCTGGCCGAGCATGGAATATATATTCAGATCCAATTGTTCTTTCATGAAGTTACCGACCGAAACGGATAGCATTTGGCTGGCAGGGTTGGGGTAAACCGTTATCTGGTTATTCGCATATACAGTTGCTGCAGCTGTCGTAATTGGATGATCGAAGTTCAGGTTGTCAATATAAAGCACCGAATTTCCATGCGGCAACGGCTCATCATTGTCGTAGCAGGAGGAGATCATGATCCGGGCACTGTCTGCCTCGCTGTAATCCGAAATATTGAGGCTGAATGCCGTCCAGGCATCGGCTGTCTCTCCGGTTTTGAAGGATCCACCGCCAACATCTACGAAGTCCCGGTACAGCCGGATGTGGATTTCCATGGTATCGCCGTTTTGCGGGAAAAATTTATAATACCCCCACAAGGAAGTGGGGTGGCCCGGCACCGGAAATACCGGATTGTCGTTTCCACTGAAATCTCCGGTCCAGGTGATGCCCATGGCGTTCCAGTTTGGGAAAACGGCTATGTTGTTTTCCAGGCGAATGGAGTAGTTGCCAATGTCGGTGGGAAAATGATCCATCGACCGGGTAACCGGGTAATAGCCACCGCTTGCTACGGAGTCGTTAATGGTCCACCATCCTTCCGGGTTAAGGTGAGTACCCGCATCGATCCACCGTTCAAATCCGCTGTTGGGGATTTGACCAAATACACTGGTCGACGTTAATAAGAGGAGGGCAAGCCCTACCCTGTATGCAGAAACTATTTGCGGCGTTCTCATGACTGCAATTTTTAGTGAGAAGAGTACTGTTGGAAGTCATGCGAACCAGGAGGTATTCTCAATAAAAAAGCCGAACAACCTCTGGTCGCACGGCAGGATAGGTTCTTAGTGGGCTCAAGCTGAAGCTGAATACATATAATAGCAAGGTCCGGGGTCAATTCTGTGGATGATCCTGATGTGACACTAAACCCGGGTATTGTTGTTCGCCCGGCTGCCGGAGGCAAACGGGATACAGGGTGATGGATATGCTTCGGGGTAAGGTCAGGAGACCTTCACATACAGGTTCTGCCCGACTTTTTCACTGAGCGTCAGTTCGCGGCCGTCGGCAGTGCGTATCCGGACGGACTGATCGTAGGGGTAGCGCTCGAGGAGTTCGAGCCGGGCGCCGAGGGCGAGTCCCAGTTGGTCGAGGTATTGCAGGAACTCGGTGGAGTGCTCGTCCACGCCGGTGACCACACCCTTGTCGCCGGGCTGTAGGGTATTGAGGGCGACCTGCTGCCGAAAGGCCCAGCGACCTTCCGCGTCCGGGATGGGATCGCCATGGGGGTCAAATTTGGGCCGGCCGAGAAAGGTATCCAGCCGTTCGACAAGTCCACTGCCCTGCACATGTTCGAGTTGTTCGGCTAGGTCGTGAACCTCATCCCAGGCAAAGCCGAGTTTATCCACCAGGAAAACTTCCCACAGCCGGTGTTTCCGGATCAGGGCAGTAGCCAGCTGGCTGCCTTGTTCGGTCAGTTGCACACCCCGGTATTTTTCGTAGTGGATCAGTTCTTTTTCCGCCAGCCGTTTCAGCATATCGGTAACGGAGGCTGCCGAAGTTCTCATTTCGGCGGCAATGGCGTTGGTGCTGACCGCTTTGGCCGTTTTTTCTGCCAGCTTAAAAATAGCCTTGAGGTAATTTTCTTCAGTGTGAGATGTCATGGGCGCGTGGAGCCTGCGGGCCATATGTGGAATACAAAGATAACCTGTTGTTTTTAGGGTGGTCTAAAAATAACGTTGATTTTGGTAAAGGAGTGGGTTCATTTGGTATTCATTCAGCGTTCTTGAGTGGTTGTACAACTTTTCAAATTTTTCTTTTCAAATTTCCAATTTCAAATCAATGGGATGTGCACGTACGTTTCATTTGAAATTTGAAAAGAAAAATTTGAAATTTGAAAAGTGTACAACCCCTCTGGGAGGGTTTAAGCAATAAAAAAACCGGACCGCAAGAGGGTAGCGATCCGGTTCAGCGGTTAGCGGACTAACCGGCTGATTGAAGTCTCTTCAGAATCGATCTTTAGAGTAGGGCTTCAATGATATTCTCCTCCGATACGCCTTCGGCTTCAGCCTTAAAGTTGCGCACGATACGGTGGCGGAGTACAAGATTAGCGATGGTTTGCACGTCCTCGATGTCGGGCGAGTATTTCCCGCGGATGGCCGCATGACATTTGGCGCCCAGCGCCAGGTACTGGCTGGCCCGCGGGCCGGCGCCCCAGGAGAGGTAGTTATCGGCTTCTTTGGCTGCGCGCGGCGTGTTTGGACGCGTTTTGGCGGCCAGGCTTACGCAATACTCCAGCACGTTATCGGCAACCGGAATTTTCCGGATCAATTGCTGGAATTCCTGGATCTCCTGTGCATTGAGCACGTGTTTCAATTCAACATCGCGCGAAGTAGTCGTATTTTTTACCACTAGCACCTCTTCTTCGTAGGCCGGGTAGTTGAGTGGTATGTTAAACATGAAACGGTCGAGCTGGGCTTCCGGCAACGGGTAGGTACCTTCCTGCTCGATCGGGTTTTGCGTAGCCAGCACGAAAAACGGCGCCGGCAGGTTGTGCCGCGCTCCGCCAACCGTCACGACGCGTTCCTGCATGGCTTCCAGCAGTGCGGCCTGGGTTTTGGGCGGGGTACGGTTGATCTCGTCGGCCAGTACGATGTTGGCAAAAACCGGCCCGCGTACAAAGCGGAAATGGCGGTCCTCATCGAGGATCTCCGAACCCGTAATGTCGGAGGGCATCAGGTCGGGGGTAAACTGGATACGCTTAAACTCTAGGTCCAGGACTTCAGAGATCGTGCTGACCAGCAGGGTTTTGGCCAGGCCGGGTACACCCACGAGCAGCGAGTGCCCGTTGGAAAAAAGCGATATGATGACGGCCTTGACCACATCTTCCTGTCCGACGATGATCTTGCCAATCTCCTGCGATAATTCTTGGTAGGCGCGTGCGAGAGCGTCAACGGCCTCTACATCTGACTTTTGCTGCGACATAACTATTGGCGGTGTGCCATTTATTTGGGATGAAATGAAATGTAAACCTGCGAAGAAACGCCGGAATTCCGGCATTGTTTCGTCAAAAGCGCGTCAAAGGTAGTAAATGACGCGTTTTTCGCGACGAACAGGCTGTTTGAATTTGCATTTCAGGCTGTTTTTACTTTGGGCTGACAAGGCGTACTAATTTGGAGGGGAGCCAGGACGTCTGGTTTTCATCCCCCCTCCCTCCCTACAAGATTAGCTTCAAAGGGGGAAATTGCTCCGCTGCGCTACGCAAACCCGGTTATTTTTGGCCGTCAAGGCCGAAAAGTTTCTCCCTTTAAAGGGGGCTGGGGGGCTGACAACTTTTCAAATTTCAAATCGCTCTTTTCAAATTTGACTTTAAAAGCCTACACCTTCTCCTTCAAATACTTCCCGGTATAGCTTCCCTTGAATTTGGCCAGTTGTTCGGGCGTTCCTTCAAAAACCAGGTGCCCGCCTGCCTTTCCGCCTTCGGGGCCGAGGTCGACCACCCAGTCGGCGCTTTTGATCACCTCGATATTGTGTTCTACGACCAGTACGCTGTGGCCTTTTTCCACCAGGGCATTGATAGCGGTGAGCAGTTTGCGGATATCGTGAAAATGCAAGCCGGTGGTCGGTTCGTCAAAGATGAAAAAGATATGCCCGGCCGAGTTGTCGCGGATCAGGAAGGAGGCCAGTTTCACCCGTTGGGCTTCCCCGCCGGAGAGTGTGCTGCTGGACTGGCCCAGTTTGACATACCCCAGGCCTACATCGTTCAACGGTTGTATCCGGTCAGTGATCTCCTGTTGGCCCTTGAAAAACGCGAGGGCTTCCTCGATGCTCATTTCCAGCACGTCGAAGATGTTTTTCCCCTTGTATTCCACATCCAGTACCTCCTGTTTGAAGCGTCGGCCCTTGCATTCTTCACACTCCAGGTGTACATCGGCGAGAAACTGCATTTCCACAACCTGTTCACCCTCGCCCTTGCAGGTATCGCACCGGCCGCCATCGACGTTAAAACTGAAATGTTTGGCCTTGAATCCGCGGATCTTGCTCAACTGTTGCCGGGCAAACAGGTCGCGGATATAATCGTAGGCTTTTACATAGGTGACCGGGTTGGAGCGGCTGCTTTTTCCGATGGGGCTCTGGTTGACAAACTCTACACGCGTGACCTTTTTGACCGGACCTTCCAGGCCATCGAACAGACCGGTTTTCTTGGCCGGTCCATCAGGCAGGTGCTGCAGCAGTGCCGGGTAAAAAATGTCGCGGACGAGGGTTGTTTTGCCTGATCCGCTTACGCCACTGACCACCGTCAGGCAGTGGAGGGGTACCCGTACATCGATCTTTTTCAGGTTGTGTTGCCGTGCGCCTTTGATCGTCAGGAACTCCGGGGTTTTTCGGCGCACGCTGGGCAATGGGATCGCCATTTTGCCCGACATATATTGCGTGGTCAGGCTTTCGGGCGCAGCTTTCCCAATGTCGGCGTAGTTGCCGGCAAACACCACCTGTCCGCCATGACTGCCGGCTTCGGGGCCCATGTCCACCAGATAGTCGGCGTTTTTGATCACTTCCTCTTCGTGTTCCACGACGACCACGGTATTACCCAGGTCGCGCAGGTTCTTCAATACCTTTACCAGCCGCCCGGTATCGCGGGGATGCAGGCCGACGGAGGGTTCGTCGAGCAGGTACATGGAGGCGGTGAGGTTGCTGCCCAGGGTACGGGTCAGGTGAATGCGTTGGGTTTCGCCGCCGCTCAGGGTATTGGAGATCCGGTCGAGCGTCAGATAGCCCAGGCCGAGTTCGACCATGAACTGCAGGCGGTTGTGTATTTCCAGGAGCAGGCGTTTGGCCACCTGGGCTTCATGCTCGGTCCATTCGGCCTGTTCGAAAAACAGGAGGACTTCATCGATCGGGATATCGGTGAGCTCGGAAATGTTTTTCCCGTTCAACCGCACGCAGAGCGCTTCGCTGCGCAGCCGGCCGCCTTCGCAGGTCGGACACACCGTGCGGCCGCGGTAGCGGGCCAGCATCACGCGATTCTGGATCTTGTACGTTTTGCTTTCAATCTCCTTGAAAAAGTCGTCGATCCCGGAAAAGTATTCACAGCCTTTCCAGAGGAGCTTTTGGTCGGCTTTGGAGAGTTGCTCATAGGGTTTGTGTACGGGGAAATCAACCCGGTGGGCATGCCGGAGCATATCGTCCAGCCAGGCACCATGCTTTTCGCCTTTCCAGGGTGCGATGGCTCCGTCGTAAACCGATTTGGTTTTGTCAGGGACCACTTTGTCGGGGTCGATGCCCAGGATCCGGCCATAGCCTTCACAGGTTGGGCATGCGCCGTATGGATTGTTGTAATTGAAGAGTTGTGGTGTGGGCTCCGGAAATTCGATACCGTCGAGTTCGAACCGGTTGTTGAAGTGCATGCGCAGGGGTGGTTCGCCGACCATTTCCACCCAGCATTCACCTTCACTTTCATAAAAGGCCGTATGGACAGAGTCTGCCAGGCGCATCCATTCGCTCTCGTCTTCCTGGTGTACCACAAAGCGGTCGACCAGGATGGTCAGGCTTTGTTCCCGGAAGGTGTAGGCCTTTGCCTTCAGGTCATACCGGGCGGATTTGCCAGTGCCTTCTTCCAGTATTTCCTCGATACGCAGGATATTCCCCTGCTGGTACAGGCGGGTGTAGCCTTTTTGCAACAAAAGGTTTAGTTCCTGTTCGAGCGTCCGTTCTTTATATTTTTTGCTGAAGGGAACGAGGATGAGCCCCCGGCTGTCTTCCGGCTGACTTTTGATAAAATCGATGACATCACTTACCTCGTGTTTTTTTACCACGTTTCCACTGACCGGTGAGTAGAACTTGCCCACCCGGGCAAACAACAGGCGGAGGAAGTCGTAGACCTCGGTCATGCTGCCCACGGTAGAACGGGCGTTGCCGGTGGTGACCCGTTGTTCAATAGCGATGGCCGGGCAAATACCCCGGATATAATCGACATCCGGTTTTTTCATCCGGCCCAGGAACTGGCGGGCGTAACTGGACAGACTTTCCACATAACGCCGCTGGCCTTCGGCATACAGGGTGTCCATGGTGATGCTGGACTTACCGGAGCCGGAGACGCCGGTGACGACCACCAGTTTGTTTTTCGGGATCTGCAGGTCTACATTCCGGAGGTTGTTGACGCGGGCACCTTTAATGGAGATGAACCGTGGGTCAACCAGGTCGGTTTCCAACACGTGCAGGTCTGCTGCAGGTTTATTTTTGACTTTTGTCATTTGCCAGGAGATGCGGAAGGTGGATGGTGGTCCGTTGCGGGAACCGCAAATTTCGGGAAAACGCTACTTTTTAAAAAATTTGTTTGAAAAGTTTTACCGAAAAATCCCGTTCGTCCGGGCTGTGGATAGCGGTCAATTGCAGCCGAGGTCCCAAAGTCCCCAGAAAACAGCAATCCAGACCAGCCCTTTGATCAGAAAAAATAAAAACCCGGCTACTCCAAGCCGGCGCATCCAAGAATTCCAGTCTTTTTTTTCCATGTTCAGGCGATAAAATTTCGCGTTCAGCGCAAATTAGTGGAGTACCAACAAACTGACAGGTAGATTTGTTGGCAAAATAACAAATAAGCACCGTTGGCTGTTTGAAGAAATAGCCGAAAGCAGACAAAAGGGACAGAACAGAAGACAAACACTGCTTTTTCCCGAATACCTATATTTGCTCCGGATCATATTAAAAAACTATCTACTGTCTTTTAATTTTATGAAAGTAATACTCGCTCCGCTGGGCCTGCTCGTCATTCTTTTTTTGGTCGTTTTGCCATATGGTTGTTACTGGGATAACGAAGAGGACCTTTACGGTCCGGATCCGACTACCAGTTGCGATACCGTCGGCATGCGGTATAGTGTCGAGATCGAAGAGATTATGTCCACGCACTGCAACAGCTGCCATATATCGACCTCTCCAACATATTCTGGTATCCCCTACGAGTCCCATGCGCAGCTAAAAGCGGTTGCTGATAACGGCAAACTCCTGGACCGTATTAATAACCAGGCGGCGCCCATGCCCGAAACCGGACTGATGTCTTTGTGCAACCGGCTTAAGATCGAGGCTTGGGTAAAGGCTGGTGCACCGAATAACTGACGGTAACTGTGCCGGAATCCGGCGCAAGTATACCCGCTTTTACCCACCACCTGTTTAACCTTTTGGATCATGGTAAAGAAAATTTTGCTCATTCTCGCTGTTGCCGCTGTTTTCGGAGGCGGTATCGGGCTGTACTATTTCAATAAGAAAGTGCCCAGTATGGCCACCGAAAAATCTGAACTGACCGTAACGGCTTCGGAACTGTTTGACGCGTTTGACACCGATGAGGATGCAGCTACTGCAAAATATGTCGGTAAAATAGTGGCAGTCACCGGCACGGTACTGGAATCTTCCACCCTGGAAGACGGCACGCCCAAAGTAATCCTCGACACCGGAAGCGACTTTGGTGTGCTGTGTGAGTTCGATCCTAATACGGACCATGCCCGCACGTCGTTCGAACCGGGAGAAGAACTGACGATCAAGGGGGAATGCGCCGGCCTGAACCTGGATGTACAGCTGGCCCGTTGTGTGGTCGTGCAATAAGCAACTACCAAAATCATCGACGTGTATGCTGTTATGTCTACCCATTATTAACCAAACTAACACTGGAACACACATGAAAAATCTGATCCTGGTAACCGGACTGCTACTGACCCTGAGCCAGATGGCCTCCGCCCAACGCTATTTTACCCGCGATGCCCGGGTACAGTTCAATTCGGATACACCGGTTGAAAAGATCGAGGCGATCAACAAAAGCGGCACTGCTGTGCTGGACACTGAAACCGGCCGTATGGAATGGAAAGTGCTCATCAAGAACTTTGTTTTCGAAAAAGCCCTGATGCAGGAACACTTCAACGAAAACTATATGGAGTCCACAACCTACCCCAATGCCACATTTAAGGGGAATATCGCCAATGTGAGCAAGGTGAACTTCGCTAAGGGTGGTTCGTATGCAGTAACGGCCAAGGGGAAAATGACTATTCACGGAGTTACAAAGGAGATCGAAGTACCGGGTACGATTATTGTTGGTGACGGTACGGTAAAGGTGCATTCCGACTTTAAGGTGGCTTGTGCGGATTACGATATTTCCATACCGGGTGTGGTGCGTGAAAAGATCGCGCAGGAGATTGCAGTATCGGTAGATGCCACACTTGACCCGATGAAACGCAAATAAGAGGTTGTTCGGGTTTTTATTCAGAGGCGAGAGCGAGCGTCCGCCGCGGCGGAAGCCGTTCGTAGCCCTGAAATAAAAACCCGAACAACCTCTAAATATACAGGCCGGTTGCTGGTGGCAAGGGGCGGTTTCCCTGTTCCTGCCTCCGGCAACCGGTTGGTTTAAATCAACTTTTAACTAGTTTTTACACCTCCCTCGGGTATGAAAAAAACGTTACTCCTGTTTCTGGCGCTTTCTGTTTCACCCCTGTTATCCGGACAGGAAGAAGGCGATCTGCTGGCGCTGCTGGGCGAAGAAGAAACGACAGATTATGCCACAGCCAGTTTTAAAACCAACCGGGTTGTCAACGGGCACTCCATTGAAAATACGGCAGCCGGTGTGTTGGACTTTAAGATCTCCCACCGGTTTTCGCCGATGCGAAACGGCCTCTATGATATGTTCGGGCTGGATGGCGCCACGATTCGCTTTGGGCTGGACTACGGGATCACCGACCGGTTGATGATCGGTATCGGCCGGAGCAGCAAAGAAAAGATCATCGACGGGTTTGCCAAATACAAGATACTGCGCCAGTCGACGGGCAAACGCAACATGCCGGTCAGCCTCTCTTATCTGGTAGACGGACAGATCAAAACGGTTAAATTTCCCGATCAGGAACGCGAAAACCTGTTCTCCTCCCGCCTGTACTACACCCACCAGATACTACTGGCTCGTAAATTCAGCGAAAGCCTGACCCTTCAGCTGATGCCTACGCTGGTACACCGCAACCTGGTGGCTACCAAAGCAGAGAAGAATGACGTTTTTGCCGTTGGTGCAGCCGGCCGGGTTAAGTTGTCGCGGCGCGTAACGCTCAATGCAGAGTACTACTACGTGCTGCCCGACCAGATCAGCCCGGTCTATACCAATGTGCTGTCCATCGGTTTTGATATCGAGACCGGCGGCCACGTATTCCAGCTGCACTTTACCAACTCTGCGGATATGACCTACAAGGGTTTTATCACCGAGACCACCGAAGAATGGTTTTTCAAAGGTGCGAACGGCAATGCCAAATCCGGTATCCGCTTTGGCTTCAATATCTCGCGCGTCTTCACGATTGTAAAGCCCAAGGGGCTGTATTGAATGTCGAATGTCGAACCGCAGAATATCCAATATCGAAGGCGTACGACTTACCAAATAGTGTAAGTGCCTGAATATTGGATATTCAACGGTTCGAGCTGCTTACTTTCCCAATTTGTTGTAATGCCGCAATCGGAATGCCGCTGCTTCCGGTGTGAGTTCAATCAGTTGCATGGAATAGGGCTCGGCATTGGGCACAGCGATCCGTACGTGTCCGGAGGTGTTCTTTTTATCCTGTAGCATCAAAGTCCATAAATCTGCAAACGCTGTTTCCGGAATGGGGTGGTGCCCGAACAGATTGAGGATCGTATCGGCGGCGCGTTCCCAGTATGTATCGGTATGCGGTGCTTCGCAGATCATCCCGATGGCAATCGCCTCTCCGTGCGTGAGTGGGGTGTCGGTTTGGAGGAAATAACTTTCTATGGCATGCCCGATGGTATGGCCGAAGTTGAGCAGGGCGCGCAGCCCGTGTTCATGTGGGTCGATAGCTACTACCTGCGTTTTGACGGCAATGGACGATTCGAGAATTTTGAGCCAGTCGTCCGACTGAATATTTCCCCGCAGGGCCTGCCAGTCGGCCGGTTGGGCCAGTTGATCTGTCAGTTGCCGGATGCGGGTCCAGAGGGCCGGGTCGCCGATCAGGGCATGCTTGACGATCTCCGCAAAACCACTACGGAGTTCGCGGAGGGGCAGCGTCCTCAGAAAGGCCGGATCGATAAATACCGCTGCAGGACTCTGGAACACGCCTATCCCGTTTTTGATACCCCGAAAGTCGATGCCCAGCTTACCCCCGATAGCGGCGTCTGTCATGGCAAGCAAAGAGGTCGGGACCTGAATAAAATCGACCCCGCGTTTGTACGTTGCGGCGCAGAAGCCGCCCATATCACCGATGACCCCTCCTCCGAGGTTGATCACCAGGGCATTCCGGTCAAGCCTGGCCCGGAACATGGCATCCCAGATCAGCTCGCAGCTTTCGAGGCACTTCAGTTGCTCCATAGCCCCGACACGGTCGACCGCAATATCCTGGTCCAGGCCAACCACTACCCTGGGGTAGTCAGCAAGTGGCGTGCGGTCCAGGCAATGCGTATCGGCATTACAATCGGTGACGACGAAGTTGCGGGTATGCTGTTGCTGTTGCAACCATGCCGGCAGTGTTTCCTCCAGTGGGCCGAGGAAAACGGCATAATCGGGAAGGTGAAAGGTGTGGTTCATGTGAATATCAGGACAGGGCAGGCATCCGGATCTCCACAGTTGTTCCCTGGTTGGGCTCACTGGTCAGGCTGATCTTCCAGTGATGCTCCTTGCAGATGGTTCGGACGTAAAACAGACCCAGGCCAAACCCCTTTACATTATGCACATTGCCGGTTGGAACACGGTAAAACTTATTAAATACGTGCTTCTGGTGTTCCTTCGCAATTCCGATCCCGTTGTCTTTAACACGCAGGACCAGATCGTTCTGTTCCTTGCGCAGCTGGATCGTTATTTCAGGAGCGCCCCGGGAGTATTTAACGCCATTGTCGACCAAGTTATGCAGAATATTGGTCAGGTGCAGCCGGTCGGCCCGGATTTTTGCGGGCGTATCTTCCAGGTCGAGTGCCAGCACGCCGTTACGCTCATTGATCTTCAGTTCCATGGAAGGCGAAATACTGCGCAGCAGTTCGGCAAGGTCCAGTTCTTCGAGGTTCAGTTCAATTTTATCCCGCTCGATCTTGGCCAGTTGAAGTACTTTTTCCACCTGGGTATTCAGGCGCATGATCTGTTCTTTGATGATGCCGGAATACCGGTTGAGCCGCTGGTCGGCCCGAATCATTTCGTTTTGCAGGAAAACGTCTGTAGAGATATTGATCGTCGAGATCGGCGTTTTGAACTCATGCGTCATGTTGTTGATAAAATCGCGTTGCAGCTCCGATAGCTGCTTTTGCCGAAGGATAACAAACATGGCATAAATGAAAAAGGCAACGGTGATCAGCATGAGTACGGTGAACACCACCACCAGCCACATATTGCTGAGCAAATTGGCGCTTTTGTTGGGAAACTGGACACCGAAATAATAAATATAGTCGCTATCGTAGTGCGCCGGGAGCGGGGCGATCAGTTGTTCGCCTTCAGCCAGGGCCGAAGCGCTGTACCGGATGAGGCGGCCACTGACCATCTGGTTGCTCGAGCAGTCGAAAATACCGTACTGAAAATCTTCACGCATCCCCTGGTTTTCAAACGCCTTCTGCAGGTAAAACTCCAGGGTGGCCGCATCAAACTGGTTATTGATGTTGACCACATAGTAATTGGAATATACCTGGTTGATCAGATCGGAGTCTTTCAGAACGAACAAGCCAACCCGGGCCAGGTCACGTGCCGTGTCGATCAGTGCCTGCCGTACTTTACGATCAAACTCCTCCTCTTGCAGGTTCCACGAGCGTAGCACCCAGTAGGTCTGCACGGTCAGCAGACTGAGGATGGAAATAGCGCCCAAAACAATGACGCGGCGGATAATGGCACTGGTCATATCAGAAGGATAGCACGGTATACGAGCAGCAAAAATGCCCGGTTTACATCAAATTTCGTGCAAAAAAACGGCAAAACTGCACAATATGTTTATCCCGGCGGACTCGTTTGCGTTTTGTTTGAAGACCGGGCTTCCAGCCGTCTGAGACAATACCGGCCAAACTCGCTGACTGCCTGCATCAGTAGTTCGGGCGCTTCAAACATGGCCATGTGTCCTATTTCGCTGAATACCCGGACGTCGGAAATGGCCGGGTACGGCGTGGCTGACATAGCCTGTTCCAGTGGGATGATCCCATCCAGGGCCCCCAGTACAAACTGGACCGGGCAGGCGCATTGTGCCAGCGTATCCTGTTGGTCACGCCGTTCAATCATGCCGGTTAAGGCAGCGATAATGCCCGCTTCCGGTCCTTGCCGCCCTTTTTGGACCATTGCCTCCACGATGTCGGGATGCTGCCGGGCAAATGCAGGGGCAAACAGCCCCGGGAACAGTTGCGCGACATACAGATCTTTTTTACCATGTTGCAGCAGCTCGATACCTTTGCGCCGGGCTTCTATCCGGTCCGGACTGTCAGCAAAAGGGTGCGAATGGATCAGCGACAGGCCGGCAAGCCGCTCCGCGTGTTGCCGGGCAAATTCCAGTGCGACATAGCCGCCCATGGAATGGCCATACAGGATGCAGGTCGGAATATTGAGTTCGTTCAGCACTACGCACACGGCATCGACATAGCTGTCCATTCCGGGTGTCAGCGGCGGATCGGAAGCGCCGAAGCCCGGCAGGTCGATCCGCAGGATGCGGAATACCTGCAGCCCTGGAAGGACCGGATCCCAAAGAGAGGAGTCTTCACAAAACCCGTGCAGCAATACGAGGGGGACGGGTTGCCGGCTGTCGCCAGTAGAATAGTAAGCGATACGCCGGCCGTTGGCCAGGAGTGTATTTTCCATAGTATTAGTGGTGCAAAATACGCATGAATTATGCTACTTGTCTATTTCGATGCCCGGAATGCGATTGTTTTCCCGATTTTTACCTCAGAAAATTGATCTTCGCCTATGGCAGCAGAATTCCGCCTGTTCAATGATGTCTCCCGGGCCCTTAGTCCGGAGTTGCCCCGTGACCTGGGTACGATGGACCAGCACCTGGATTTTATCCTGCCCAAGATCATACCGTATGGAGAAGACCTGCGGGAGGAGAAGTTCTGGATTGCCAAGCGCTGGAAAGAAGTGCGCGACGATGAAGGGTTTCACGAGGCCATTCTGCATATTTTCAACACTGGTGGTGAATACCTGTTGTCGTTGGACGGTAACCTGGTCAAGGGGACCTGGCGCCAATTGGGTGAGGAAAATTCATTGATCATTGAGATCGCGGGTAAGAGTGAACTCTTTGATCTGCGGTTTATGAATGCTGATTTCATTGTACTGACCAAGCACGGCGATCAGGGCCGGAAAGGGCAGCGCAGATATTTTTGTCTGATCCATGAGCGGGTTTCCCGTAGTCGGACAGGGCAGGACCTGGACTGGCGAAATATAATGGAAAAGCTGTTCAATATATGGCGCGACAACAGCCTGAGCATGTTGGCCTGGATCATCTTTATCGGTATTCTTGGAGGAATTATCTACCTGTCTGTTAACTAGGGGATGCTGCCCTGCCGGCATTTCCGGGCAGCTGTTCGTTCTGGCTGTCCCAAGCATATAAATGCATGGAACTATTTGATTGGATTGTATTGGCCGTTACGCTGGCCGCAGTAGTGCTTTACGGCGTTTGGAAAAGCCGGAACATTGAATCGAGCGATAATTTTCTGGCCGGCAAGCGCAATTTGCACTGGTGGACGATCGGGTTGAGCGTAATGGCCACACAGGCCGGCGCCATCACCTTTCTCAGCACCCCCGGTCAAGGCTTTATCGACGGGATGCAATTTGTGCAGTTTTACTTCGGTATGCCGATCGCCATGGTCATCCTGGCCCTGTTTATTCTGCCTATTTATTACCGGCTGAAGGTCACCACAGCCTACGAGTACCTGGAAAACAGGTTCGACCTGCGTATGCGCACCCTGACGGCCGTACTCTTTCTGATACAGCGGGGTATAGCGGCGTCATTCAGTATATATGCGCCGAGTATCATTCTTTGTGCGGTATTCGGGTGGAACCTGGCCCTGACCAATTTTCTGATGGCGCTGTTTGTGGTTTTCTATACCACTTCCGGCGGTAGTGCAGCGGTAAGCCGTACCCAGGAGCTCCAGATGACCATCATGCTGAGCGGCTTATTGCTGGCTTTTGGGATCGTACTATACCAGTTACCGGATGGCGTCGGCCTGACCGAGGCCTGGCAGATCGCCGGTGCTACGGGAAAAACACAGGCGGTGGACTGGTCTTTTGATTGGGACGACCGGTATAATTTCTGGTCCGGGGTGCTGGGCGCTACTTTTTTATTCCTGTCCTATTTTGGCGCCGATCAGAGCCAGGTGGGCCGGTATTTGTCCGGCAAGTCCTTGCGGGAAAGTCGTCTGGGGTTGCTGATCAATGGCTTCATCAAGATCCCGATGCAGTTCCTGGTCTTGTCGGTAGGGGTGATGGTATATGTTTTTTACCAGTTCAATGCACCGCCGCTGCATTTCAACCAGGTCAACCGTGCCAAGGTAGAGCACTCGGCAAACGAGACGGCGTTCCGGCGGTTGGAAGCCCGGGATGACAGTTTGTTCCTGCAAAAGCAACAGATACTCGACCGTCTTACGGCCGATATGCAGGCGGGACTTCCGGAAGTGCCATCCGAAACGCAGACCCGGTTGCAGGAATTGGACGCGGCGCGCAATACCCTGCGGGCGGAGGCCGAAACCATCATCAAAGAGACTGATCCGTCAGGTGATGCCAAGGATAAGGACTTTGTGTTTATCAATTTTATCCTGCAGCATATCCCCCCAGGGCTTACCGGCCTGATGCTGGCTATGATCTTTTGTGCAGCCTGGAGCACCACCGCTTCCGAACTCAGTGCCCTGACCGCAACTTCGGTGTCGGATATTTACCGCCGCTCGATCGTTACCAACCGGGATGACAATCATTATTTTCGTATATCCCGTTGGTTTACAGTTGGCTGGGGAGTGTTTATCGTAATCTTTGCCACCTATGCCGATTTGTTTGAAAATCTCATTCAGGCCATAAATATGATCGGCTCCATCTTCTATGGCACGATTTTGGGTATATTTTTCACAGCATTTTTTCTGAAGCGGGTAAAAGGGCGAGCGGTGTTTTGGGCAGCAGTGATAGCCCAGTCTGTAGTTGCTTACCTGTTTTTCTTCGTGGATAAAGATGCTTATCTGTGGTACAATCCTTTAGGGTGTGGATTGGTGATGGGTTCGGGCTTGGTGTTGCAATGGGTGCTGAATCGAAAAAAGTAGCGTAAAGCGTGGTTTTAGTAAATCCTTAACGCGTTTTAACACTTTCCGGTCTTGTATCTGGTTCTGTAAACCTGCTCTTTTGTTGAGACCTGTTAACCCGTACCGACTAGTATTACCCAAAATTTATTCACAAAAAACGTTTAATCCTTATGTTGATCCTCACATTTCTACTGTTCGTCCTTTTAGCATTCGGCAATAAAATGCTCCAGGAAGCCTGAAAGGACCAGTAGCAGACGAGCCAAGAAGCAGTGTTTGTTACTCCAATTATCTAAAAGGTCCGTTTTGCGCAACATGTGCAAAACGGACCTTTTTCTATGCTTTTCAGAGCAGGGATTTTTAAAGCAGAAGGTGCCTAAATGAAAAAGCCGCCAGAACACTTACGTGTCCAGCGGCTAATAAACCCCAAAAAACCAAATGAAAACTATTCTTAAAGACGGAAAAACGCCGTCGTTTGTTGCTTTTGCTCGGTCAAAAATACGTCACGAAACAATATCAATCAACTTTCTGACGCATTTTTTTCCCAAAAAATTTAATTGTAGGTACAAATATACAACGGCCCATTTGAATCTTCCAAATTAACAATGGAATTGTTTTTTAAAACGGTAAAAAGTGCTAATGAATCCTGAATTTTTCCAACTGGACCAGCAGATCGGAAGCGTTTTGGACGATCACATCGGCGCCATGCCGTGCCAGTATTTCACCGTGTCCTTGCTGTATATGGGTGGCTCCCAGGAAACCGACAACCCGGAGGCCCGCTGCTTTGGCTGCCTGAACGCCGACCGGGCTGTCTTCTATCACTAACACCGACTCTGCAGATAAGTTTAATTCCTGCAGTGCATACCGGTACACATCCGGGAAAGGCTTGGGGCGCTCGACCTGTTCGGCGGAAAATATCCTGCCGTCCAGGGCATGGTGCATTTTCGTGTATTTCAGGCTTCGTTCTACATGTAAAATACTGCCGTTAGACACCACACTTTTCGGCGTTTTCAGGCGCAGGAACAACTCCTGCATGCCTGGCACAGCCTGTAATTCCTGTTCAAAGATCCGCACGTACGCAGCCCGGCTTTCTTCCAGGGCGTTCCGGGGCAGCTCCAGACCATACTTGTTGGACAAAATATCCAGGATGTCCAGCAGCTTCAGCCCGGGAAACTGGGCACAGTACTCCTGTTCGGTCATATCCAGTCCGTACGACCGGATCAGGTGCAGCATAGTCCGCACGGCCAGGATCTCGGAATCAACCAGTGTGCCGTCGTTGTCAAAGAGGAGGTGTTGGATGGGCATATCGATCATGAACAGGTATTGTCAGAAGCCATTTTGTGGATGGCTTTCAGATACCGGAACAACAAAAAGCAGGGATCGGTTTTACCGGTCAGTTATTGCCTTTCCCAAACTGTTTGCGGACTACCTGACGGCCACGTGTCACCTCCAACACATAAGTGCCGGGCGGCAGCAGCAGGGTTTCGGGGGCTTGCGCCGGTTGGTCAGCCCAGTACGGTGCCGCCAACCTGGCCGAATCCGACACGTACGTCGCCTTTTTGCGCCCAGCCTCGCATGGTGATGGTATCACCGTCCTGGATAAAGGTGCGCGTAGAGCCGTCCTGCAGCTGGATCGGTTGCTGACCGCTCCAGGATAGTTCGAGCATAGAGCCGAAGCTGTCTTTGGTGGGGCCGCTGATCGTACCGGAAGCCATCATATCACCAACCTTTATGTTGCAACCGTTTACAGTGTGGTGTGCCAGTTGTTGGGCCATCGACCAGTACAGATAGCGCATATTGGAGTGACAAATTACCGTTTCGTTGCTGTTTTGTGGGCTTAACCCCACCTCCAGTTCAATATCGTAGTTGCGGGAGCCGGTAGTACGCAGGTAGTCCAGTGGCGCCGGGTTTTGTTTCGGCCCTTTCACCCGGAAGGGTTTGAGTGCCTCCAGCGTAACGATCCACGGAGAGATGGAAGACCCGAAATTTTTACCCAGGAACGGACCAAGCGGTACGTATTCCCAGCGTTGGATATCACGGGCGCTCCAGTCATTGAACAACACGAGTCCGAAAATATATTCTTCGGCTTTTTCAACCGGGATCGTTTCGCCCAGGGCAGTTTCCTTCCCGACGATAAACGCCATTTCCAGTTCAAAGTCCATCCGCCTGGAGGCAGAAAAAACAGGTGTATCCTGTCCGGGTGGCAGGATCTGGCCATGCGGCCGGCGGATGGGCGTGCCATCCACTACAATACTAGATGAGCGGCCATGATACCCTACCGGTATCCAGCGCCAGTTGGGCAACAGGGGGTTATCGGGGCGGAACATCTTACCCACGTTGGTGGCGTGTTCTATACTGCTGTAAAAATCGGTGTAATCGCCTATCCGTACCGGCAGGTGCATGCGGGCCGACCGGCGGTCGGCCAGGATCTGGCTGGCGTGCTCCGGGGTATCCGGCAGGCAGAGCCAGGTTTGTACGCGCCGCCGGATGCGGTTGGTAGTGGGCTTGCCCAGCGCGATAAATTCGTTGAGGACCGGTTGGGCAAAAAGTTTCTTATAAAAACGTTTTTTCCCAAACAAGCCATGTTCGGCAGCAGCAACCAGGTCGACAATGTGATCACCGATGGCCATGCCGGCACGTGGCTGCCCGTCTCCGGTATCAAAAATACCGAACGGGAGGTTATAAATGGAAAAGTCAGAATCGGAAGGTACGTTGAGCCAGGTTTTCATCCGGCAATATTCGGAATTCCTGATCGCTCAAAAAAGTCATCTTCCATCCTTTTCTTCAAACACGGGCAAAAGAGTGGCCAGCTTGGGCGGTGAAACGGACGGGCGGTGATTTTTTTGGCTTAACTTTGCATGCAAGTGCGCTCATCATCTATAACACTCAATCAACGATCTGTTTAATACCATGGCAGAAAATAAGAATCAACCACAACAGCCGGCCATCAATATCGAGATCACAGACGAAATAGCAGAAGGGATCTATTCGAATCTCGCCATCATTTCGCACTCCAACTCGGAATTTGTAGTCGATTTCATCCGGCTGATGCCCAATGTGCCGAAGGCCAAGGTTAAAGCCCGCATTATCCTGACTCCCCAACATGCCAAGCGGCTGCTAAATGCCCTGAAAGACAACCTGAACAAGTATGAAATGCAGTTCGGCGCCATTGACGAACCCGAGCATTCGCAAATGCCGCCGATGAACTTCAATACGCCGCCGGCGCAAGCCTGAGAAATGTAAAATGTAAGAGGCAAAATTTAAAAATTGAAAGGGTCGATACAGGGTAGGGGATTCCCGCAACAGCGTCATCTCCCTCCCACACGGAATTCCCTTTTAATTTTTAAATTTTGCCTCTTACATTTTACATTTCTATTCTTTTTCCTGGAAAAACTTTTGGGTTTCTTCACTTTCAAAGGTAGCGGGCCGGACTTCGGGTCCGGGTCCGGCTTCTGCATCAAAGCGAAAGGATGTATCACTCACCCACTCAAGGATACCAAAAAGGGTTTTTCCCTCCAGCGGGCCGGAGTTAAATCCGCTCAGGTCCAGTTCAACGGGAGTTTTCTGGCAATCATACCGGTATTCCATCGCGATGGTATCTACCTGACTGCCAAACCGGACGAGCCACAGGGCCTTTCCATCGGGCTTGAAATAAAAAGCCTGTCCTTCACGGTTCGACCATTTTCCGCTAAGCGACTGGCAACCGGAATCGCCACAACCCAGTAAGGGTAAGCATAACAAGACGACCATGGCTGCGGGGGCGACCAGGAGATGGACACTATTCTGCTGCATAAAGTTTGCGTTTTGACTTGATTACCTGTTGATATGTGTTTGACTTGATTAAGAGGGTGTTCGGGTTTTTATTCTGAGGCGAGAGTGAGGAAATTTTATTTTTGCTGAGGCAAATTTTGCAGTCGAATGCGGGCAATTCGGCGAAAAATTTAACGAAGAGAAAAATAAAATTAGCCGCTCGTAGCCCAGAAATAAAAACCCGAACATCCTCTAAAACCGGTGGATACGTATCCTCCTTATTCGAAGGACAATATATCCGCCCCTAAGGTGGCAAAAAACTGTAAAAACCCTGCTATTCTATAACATCCCTTCATCGGCAAAACTAAAGTACCCGCGTTCTGAAACGATCAGATGATCCAGCAGGGGCAGGTCGATGATCGTACCTGCCTGATGCAGCCGCCGTGTCAGATCGATATCTGCCTGGCTGGGTTGCAGGTTCCCCGACGGGTGATTGTGGATCGCGATCAGCGCAACAGCGCGGGCATCCAGGGCTTTTTTCAGCAGGATCTTGATATCAACAACGGTGCCCGCCATACCGCCGATACTCAGTTGTTCGCGACCGATTACTTCATTGGCTTTGTTGAGCAGGAGCAGCCAGAACTCTTCGTGGTGCAGATCGGTAAGCAGGGGGGCAATTGCCTGAAAAGCATCGCGGCTCCCGGTGATCCGGGGTCGGCGGCGCAGGTCGGATAGTTGCCGGCGGCGCCCCAACTCCAGTGCTGCAACGATACCGATCGCTTTGGCCTTGCCAATACCTTTTACCCGGCAGAGCTCCGCAGTTGAGCGTTTCCCCAGTTCGTGCAGGTTAAAGTCTACCGATGCGAGGATATGTTGTGCCAGGGCGACGGCACTTTGCCCGGCAATTCCGGAGCCCAGCAGGATGGCCAGCAGTTCGGCGTCGGAAAGGGCGCCTTTACCCTTTAGCAGGAGTTTTTCGCGTGGGCGGTCTTCTTCCGCCCAGGCAGTGATGGCATGATAAGCCGGTTTGGACATGGTTATACTTCTTTTTAGTGGCTCCGGCTGTAAGGTCAGATTCTCGACGGGACGAAAAACGAATGTACTGTAAAGTTTTGGATGGCTGTTATTTTAATCTGTGTTTTCGCTCTCTGTGAATTATAAATTTGACTTTTTAAGAATTTAACGCTAAATAGCACAGCCTCGGCAGCAATGTGTCTGTTGAGGCTTTTTACCTTTAATCCATGCAAAAAGTTGATGCCCCCTTATCCTGTACGACTAAAGTTAACCAAAGTGTAAAACCCTTTCTGCATGGTTGCTCGACATCCCATCGGTTTACTGGCCTTGCCGGTCATTATTGCGCTCCTTGCTCCCTGCCAAATTGGTGCACAGCATAACGCCCCCTTCCCTATCAATGCATGTACCGACTCTACCCGTATCCTCCCGCCGATAGATGCGGCAGTGGTATCGCAAGGTGGCATAAACATCACCAACCGGTTTGAATTTGACCTGGGCTGGGACAAGATCAGCGGCTCCTGCCACCAAGAAGAGCCCAGCCCGATCGTTGAAGGCCAGGAGGTGGAGCCCCAATGGGTGTACTTCTGGAATTTTGGCGACGGCACTTTCAGTACCGAAAGCCGGCCGGTACATACCTTCCCGGAAGGCACCTGGATGGTTCAGGCTGCCATCAAACCCATTTACAGCGATGACGACGATCCGCTTGGATATATGACCCAGACGATCACGGTCGGTGCGACAGATGTTGCGGTGTCGCCGACCTACACGGACTCGATTTCCTTGGGTAAAAAAGTTGCGCTGGATGTCAACTGGCCTGCCTGCCAGCCCAACGGCCGCCTGCTGTTTGCGCTCACCTATCCCAAAATACGGTCGTCTGCCGACCAGCCTTTCAGCCTCTTCCTGGCTTACCCCGACAGCGTGTTCCGCTTCAGCCAGGTACAGAGTGGCCCCGCGCCGGTCAGCAACACTACAATAGAGTACAACGGCATCCCACACCGGTTGTACAAATGGCGCATGGAATCGGTACAGAACGACGGAGTGGACCACGATGAGAGCTGTGTGGTCGTTGAACTCCAGGTCGACAGCCTGGTGGCCAACCTGCTGCCGGATACATTCAGTAAAATGAGCACCAATGTGATGGCCCTGATCAGTATCGATGAAACGCCGAAGGCTGGCCCAAATGTTCTGGGAGGGAGCCAGACCAAGAGTTCTCCGAACGACGACTCCTCCAACCAAACCGCTCAGTTCAATGATGATGCCGGCATCGGAAACCCGTTCCTGGATGGCGGTATTTCGGATATGGTCAGCGAAGGCATAACGCTTAACTGGGCCTCCGACCCGAACGGCATTTTTGTAGAACCCCAGGTGCTCGAACCCGGTACGGAGCAGGCTGAGCTGAACTATTCCGTACACTTTTACAACGGTGGAAGCGCTACCGCCCAGCATATTCAGGTGCAGGTGCAGGTCGACAGCCTGTTGTCTAAAAACGGACCGGACGGGCCGGCAACAACTGCTACCTACCCGGATGGTTTTGCCTACGATCTCATCCTGGAAAATGTGGCGCGCTGGCGGGTAGATACAGCGGGACTACCCTCCCTGGGACAGGCCGACAACCTGGGTTTTTCGCATGAGCTGGCCTACGGGCACATGGACTACCGGACGCAGTCCCGCGCCGGTCGTATCCTGACAGCGGGCGATACGATCCGTGCCCGTGCAACCATTGATATGGAAAGCAGCAATGTAGAGACCAATGAAGCGATCGTACGGGTACAGGCCCTGCGGATCGCTTATCCCTGCGTATGGGGCCTGAAAGGGTACTATAACTTCCGGTTTGACAATGCTGCGTTCCACCGGTCCGGGTTTAACCTGGCGTTGACCATGCGAAAAGCGCTGTGCAAGATGCCCAACCCGCAAAACCAGTATTTCTTCGGAAAGCGAATCCCGAAACAAGCCCTGCCCAGCTGGTGGTGGCAGGCCGAACTGGGCTACGGCCTGACCAACCTGCAACGCCGGGAAGGTGACAGCTTGCGGGTCGGCCACCTGGACCTGACGCCGCTGCTGCTCCGCTATATCGCTAAAAAACCGGATCTCCGCCTCGGAAGCCTGACCTTCAAGCGCGGATGGGGGCTCTCGGCGGGTTATACGGTGTCTTACCTGCTACACAGCAACAATGGCCTCGGTAGCCTCAGCTTTGGCGACCGGCTGGATCATTCCTTCTCGGCTTCCCTTGACCTGCTCAACCTGGTCGGGCAGCCCGGATTGTCCTTCGGTTTTGGCTGGCGGTGGCGCAATACCGCAGTTACCGGTCAGCGTGAGTGGTACGATCATCCGTTTGTATATGCCCATTATACCTTCTCGCACCGCCTGCGCTATGAACTAAAGCCCTTTCATTGAACACGCTCTGAATTCAACTTGCCTTCAAACACTTGACCATGTTGATATAGCGTTTATTGTAAATATGTTAATGCCGGCAGGATTTGTACATGCCCTGCCGGCAGTTATGTTCCGGTATTCACCGATACCCCTTGAGCGAAAACATGAAAACCATACAGATCCTCCTGCCTTTTTTATGTCTGTTTTATCTGGGTTGCGAGACAGGTACGCCGGCGGACAGGGCACAACAGTCAACCGACACCACAACCGACGCGCTGAAATTACGTGCCGGCATAGACTCCCTGTGGGTGCTGGCAGAGGCAACTACAAACGGCAAGGATACGCTCCTGCTGGCGATCGCAGACCTGTACAAGGCACTTCGCGATGACTCGGCCTGGTGCCAACTTTATCAGAAAGATATTTACAGTTATTACCGCTCAGCCGGCAATTATGAGGCTGCTTCCCGGGCCCTGGAGAAAGCCGTCCGGGATATCTGGTGGCCGGACGATGCCCGTGCCGGTACCCTGTATGCTGCACTGGGCTATGCCTACCGGAAAACCGAGCGCAATTACGTGGCCAGTATAGCGCTGGAAAAAGCCCG
>SBHD01000162.1 GCA_006226345.1 Bacteroidota bacterium
CCGCCGCCACCGCCTTCGCGGTTCTGCCACGGTTTGCGTTCGTAACCACCGCCGCCACCGCCTTCGCGGTTCTGCCACGGTTTGCGTTCGTAACCTCCGCCGCCACCACCTTCGCGGTTCTGCCACGGTTTGCGTTCGTAACCACCGCCGCCACCACCTTCGCGATTCTGCCACGGCTTGCGTTCGTAACCGCCGCCACCACCGCCTTCGCGATTCTGCCACGGCTTGCGTTCGTAACCGCCGCCACCGCCTTCGCGGTTTTGCCAGGGTTTACGGTTGTTGGGACGATCGTTGTCCCATTTTTTTTGATCCCCGTTCGAGCGATCACGGTCTTGCCAGGGTTTACGTTCACTGCGGTCTCCTTCCCGATCGTTTTCATCGTTGGATTCCTGGGACCAAGGGCGCTCTTTCAGCGGTTGCTCCTTGACTGATTTGTGGATGCGCGGGCGGCGCTTTTTCTCTTCCATTTAGGCGGTAGAATTATGAATGATGTGGTTTGACGATTGTTTTGGGAAGGCAAATATCGGGGAATTCGATGGATGGTGCCCGTTAATTTATATTTATCTGCACATAATGCATGTTTAAAAGTATCCTGCCATATCAGTATAAATGAAGGACAGCTAAAAATAATTGGTCCGTATTAAACGTCAAATGATGCCGATTCGTGCTTTTTGCGAAGCCTTTCTGCTGTTTTCAGCTTGTTTTTATCTTTAACAATATACATACAAGGTATCTATCCGTTTCGACCAGAGGTGGATTATGAAAAACAGCCATGGCGGTTGCTTCCCACCATGGCTGTTGATATCCGATTGTTCTCTTATTGTTATTCAGCTTTTATCCACTTGATCAATGTAGTATGGCCGTTTTCGTCCAGTACCAGGAGAAAATGGAGGCCGGCTGGTATATCTCCGACCTGAATGTCTGTATTCCATTCACCCGGAACCAGGTTGCGGATCAGGCTGCCCTGTCTGTCATATAACTGCATTGCCACCGGTTGAATATTGACCATTTCCATGCGGAAAGACATGCGAGCCGGATTTGGTATGATCCGGAGTGTTCCGCCTTCACCTGGCTCCGCTGTACTCACAGTATTACTGATGATCACCGGATCCAGTTTGATCTGGCAACCATTTTCATCCACTACGGTAAGTATGTACGTGCCGGCAGTCAGTCCCGTCAGGTCTTCGGTATCCGCAAAAAAAGCGCCGTCTTTTTCCCAGGAATATTCCAGGTTTCCGGTTCCACCGCTGGCTGTCACATCAATCGTTCCCACACCGGAATTATTCACATCCGGTGTAAAACCATTGAGGGTAACTTCAATTGGAGGCAATACAACAATCACAAAGGAACACGTTGCCGAGTTTCCACTAACATCGGTGATCCGGTAAACCTGTACAGTTTCACCAACCGGGAAATTTGATCCGCTTGGCAAGCCCTCGATCAACTCGGGCTCTGCTCCATTCAGGCTGCAATTGTCCGAAACAGGAGGAGCGGTGAAGGAAACCTGTTCGTTGCTGCAAAACTCTATCGTGTTGCCCGGGCAGGTAATCACCGGTACAATTGTATCATTGGAAGTCACCAATACCTGCTCTGAATCGGTACATCCGTTCGAATCAGTCAGCGTGACGGTATAAGTACCTACACCGAGGTTCTGGCCACCGGAATTGTTAGGCCACATAATTGTGTAGGGGGCAGTACCACCCTGCGCGACAGCCATTGCCGAGCCATTCGCGCTCTCCGGACAGGTAGCCGGGATCACATTATCAATAGTCAGTACCAATACCGGCGGTTCTGTTATCATGACCGACGCATTGGTTGAGCAGCCGTCCGCATCCGTCACCGTGACCGTATAGGTGCCTGCCGGCAAACTGGAAATCGTAGCGGTCGTTTTGCCATTCGACCAGGCATAGGTAATTGGTGGCGCGCCATTGGCCGATGTTGCTGTAGCTTGTCCGTCACTACCGCCGGCGCAGGAGACATTAGCCGCTGAAATTGTAGCCGACAGGTTACAGTTGAAGACATTGACCGTCACAGTACGCACAACTGTGCAACCATTCACATCCGTCACCGTAATGGTGTATGGTCCGGGCGCCAGTCCGGTAATGGTCTGTGTTGTCGAATCATTGCTCCACATATAGCTATACGGCATGGTACCACCGGTAGGTTGAGCGGTAGCTGTACCATCATTCACGCCCGGCCCGCTCTGTGCTGTGGCAGAAGCATTGGCCAGCAATACTGCTGGACTGGTGATCTGTACGGTGAGTTCGGCCGGACAGTTATTAGCGTCTGTGATCTCCACAGTATACGTGCCAGGACCCAAATTGGTGGCAGTAGCGGTGGTATCGCCATTGGACCACAGGTAGGCGATCGGCATGGCGCCACCTGCCACACTGGCTGTGGCCGTACCGTCAGCAGCACCGTTACAGGTCACATGCGTTACTGTGGCAGAGACAGAAATAGCACAGTTAAAACTGTTCACCGTCACCGTCTGTACCACGGTACAACCATTGGCATCGGATACCGTTACGGTATAATTTCCGGGTGCCAGTCCGGTGATCATTGCAGTTGTATCAGCGGTATTCCAAGAGTAATTATAAGATGGGGTGCCGCCGGTAGGTGCTGCTGTTGCGGTACCATCATTAGCGCCCAGGCTGGTTTCCCCCGAGGCCGTGGCATTAGCTGCCAAAACTGCAGGCTGAGAGATGGTTACGGATGCCGTAGACGTACAGTTTTCGGTATCCGTGATCGTGACACCATACATTCCGGCTGCCAGATTATTCACGGTATCCGAAGTAGCACCGGTAGACCACAAATAACTGTAATTGCCCGAACCCCCGCCGCCCAGAACAAAAGCTGCACCATCAGAATTTCCATTACAGCTGACTTGTTGAAGGACTGTCGTGGTAGCTGTAACCGGCGGAGATTCCACAACGGTCACCGAAACCTCGGAGACGCAACCATTTACATTGTTCGTTACCTCCAAAGTATATTCACCCGGTGCATCAACGGTTGGGGTAAGGGTTGTATCTCCAGCAGTGATGTTCCCGTTAGCAGTTGTCCACAGGTAACTGAAATTGGGCCCCTGTGACGAACCGGAACCATTTAACTCCAACGAGGTATTGTTACAATTCAGGTTTCCGGGTACCGTTGCACTGGCAGTAGGTAAATTGATATTTTGATTGGCTGTTGCCACAGCTGTATTAGTACAACCATTAACTGTATTGGTCACCACCACCGTATAGTTGCCGGGCAGCGTAACAGTGGGGTTCTGCAGGTCGGAACTGAAATTGTTCGGACCGGTCCAGGAAAACCCGGCATTCATTGCATTTGTCGTTACCTGCAGCGTGATCATGGTATCTGTACATGTCAGTGTGCCGCCTGTGGCGGAAGCAGTTGGAATGGTAGTATTAGCTACGACGGTTACCGATGCTGCATTGGTACAACCATTTTCGCCATCCGTAACGACTACCGAATAGGTACCGGGAGCCGAAACTTCCGGGTTTTGCTGACTGGATGAAAAGCCGGACGGCCCCGTCCAGCTAAAGGACGGTTGGTTGGCATTGGTCACTACTGTTATGGTTGCTGTAGTATTTACACACGTGATCGTATCTGCAGTTGCCGATACGGTAGGAGGTACTACATCACTGGTTACCGAGGTCTGATCGCTGGCTGTACAACCATTATTGGAGTTGGTGACCACCAGGGTATAGGTACCGGCAGCATTTACGATCGGGTTAAGGGTAGTGGCTCCAGCCAGGATATTTCCACCATTGGATGCCGTCCACAGATAACTAAAGGTTGGTCCTTGCGATGAGCCCGATCCATCCAGGGTGACAGTATTTTCGCTACAGGTCAGCACCCCGGCTGGGCCGGCATCTACATTGGGAGGTGTCAGGTTGCTGACTACAGTAACAAATGCAACCTTGGTACAACCATTGGCATCTGTCGCCGTAACGGAGTGGCTACCCGGTGAGGAAAGTTCGACCGGGTTACCCGTTTGTCCGTCAGACCATTGATAGGAATATCCGCCAACTCCTCCGGATGCAGATGCTGTGGCAGTTACAGATGTATTGATACATGTCAGAATACCATTAACACTGGCCGAAACATTAAGGGCCGGGGGCTGAGTGATAACAGCAGTTGCCGTGGCCGACCCCGAACCGGCCGAACCGGTCACGGTCACGGTATAGGTGCCGGCAGTCAGGTTGACGGCCGTTTGGCTGTTCTGGCCATTCGACCAGTTGTAGGTATAGGGCGGCACGCCACCGGAAGGCTCTGCTGTTGCACTGCCATCATTACCGGCAAAGCACGATACATTAACCGTGCTGGAAATAAATACTGATACCGGGGGCGGCGCGCTGAAGGAATAGGAGGCAGAAGCAGCAATGGGATGGTCGCCACTATCGTTATTATTACCATTGGTAAAGTTTCCAATAAAATACAACTGGATGGTGTTCCCACCTGCGCTTGCCGGCGACGTCCAGTTGAAATCCCAGGTAGCGGGGCCACCGCCGGAAAAGACTTTTGCCCCCCGATGCTCAATATATTCCCGGCCGGCAAAAAACTCGGTGCCGCTTTGTCCGTTTACGGTAGCCAGGTTGCCGGCATTGACATTATTGCCATCCACTACTACCAGCTGATAACCGCCCCGGACCGGTGACCCGGCAGTAGGTGTAAGCGTTATCATGAGCGGGTAGGTGGTATTGGGTTCGATCGGATCTGGAAGACCATCCACTGTTACTGTGCCATCGAAACCGCCCGGGTTGGCACCATCGTGGCAGTTGTTACAATGGCCGTCGAAAGGAGCGCCGGTTCGACCAGTAGGCGGGTTACCGCTATTGGCCAACCAAACTAAAATACAAAGAAATAAACCGGAAATCCGGAGTAAGCGGGAGTTGTACCTAACTTTCATACAGGTGTTTGTGCAATTGGGTGAAGGACGGGTAGATATTCAAATTTTAAATGTAGGTACATACAGTTGAATTATTTGCTACCGCTCTACCGAATGGATTGTTTAATACTGGCGAACCGGCAAAATATCTGGCTGAACAGGAAAACCAGGTGCCATGTACTATCCGTTTAGGTTTATGAATAAATCCGGTTGATTATTGAAAACTGAAACGCTACCTTCGCACAGCGAACTTTCGCTAAATTTATTGGTTTACCCAATTACAGATACATTTACACATGCTGAATAAACATATTAATAAAGTAGCCGTACTCGGTTCGGGCCTGATGGGTACAGGCATTGCCGCTCACCTTGCCGGATGTGGTCTGGAAGTACTGATGCTGGATATTCTTCCCAATGACCTCGGCGAATCGGATGCAAAAAAACCGGAAGCGCGAAACCGCATCGCCGGTAATGCCCTGAAAGCAGCCATGAAAGCCAAGCCCGCCCCGTTCCATGATCCAAAATTTGCCAGCAGGATCACTATCGGAAACTTTGAAGACGATTTTCCAAAGATCAAAGATTGTGACTGGATCATTGAAGTAGTGATCGAGCGCCTGGATATCAAAAAGCAGATCTTCGAAAAAGTCGAACAATACCGGTCAGAAGGTGCACTGGTCACGTCCAATACATCCGGCATCCCGATCCACCTGATGACGGAAGGCCGGAGTGAAGACTTCAAGAAACATTTCCTGGGTACGCACTTTTTCAACCCGGCCCGTTATATGCGCTTGCTGGAGATTATACCCACTCCGGACACTGACCCGGATGTGACGGCATTTTTTCTGCATTATGGCGATATTATTCTTGGCAAACAAACAGTACTCTGCAAGGATACACCGGCCTTTATCGCCAACCGGGTAGGCGTGTATGCCATGGCCAAGATCTTTCAACTAACCGAAGAACTTGGCCTGAGCATTGCTACAGTCGATGCACTCACCGGCCCAGCCATTGGCCGGCCCAAAACCGGTACGTTCCGCCTGGGTGACCTGGTCGGCATGGATACCGCCGTGCATGTGATCAATGGCATGCGGGAAAATTGCCCGGATGACGAGCAGATCGGAACCTTTACCACCCCGCCCTATCTCAAGTTCCTGATCGATAATAAATTCCTGGGGAACAAGACAGGAAAAGGTTTTTATCAGAAAACCGGCGAAAAAGATGAAAAAGGACGCCCGGTCATTCTGGCACTCGACCTGAAAACACTGGAATACAGTCCTTCTAAAAAAGATAAACTGCCTGTACTGGATACCCTCAAACAGATCGATGAACTGCCACGCCGGATGAAAGCCATCTTCAAAGGCACAGACTCCGGGGCCGAACTTCTGCAACGCTCTTTTCTCGGCCTGTTTGCTTATGCCTCCAACCGGGTGCCGGAGATCAGCGATACACTTTATGCCATTGACGATGCACTTCGTGCCGGGTTTGCCTGGGAGAAGGGACCCTTTGAATATTGGGATATGATCGGAGTGGCCGAAGGGCTGGCTGCTGCAGAAACCCGCGGAGAAAAGATTGCTCCCTGGGTACAGGAAATGCTGGATGCCGGTAAAACCAGTTTTTACCGATCAGAGGGGGGAAAACGCTTATGCTATAACCCCACTTCCCGGAAGTACGAGCCCTTGCCCGGCGGTAATTCCATTATTATACTCGATGCCTTCCGTGACCAGAAACCGGTGTATCAAAATGCAGAAGTCACCCTGCATGATATCGGTGACGGGGTACTTTGCCTGGAATTCCATTCTAAAATGAATGCGATCGGGGAAGGCATTCTGCGTGGACTGAATGAATCGGTCCGGATCGCTGAAGAAGAAGGGTGGAAAGGTCTGGTCATCGGAAATAACGCCCAGAATTTTACCGTAGGCGCCAATCTGATGATGATCGCCATGATGGCCTACCAGCAGGAATGGGATGAACTCAATATGGCCGTTAACCTATTCCAGCAAACATCCATGCGCCTGCGGTACTCATCGGTCCCAGTAGTAATGGCCACACAGGGATATGTTTTTGGCGGCGGCTGTGAGTTTGCCATGCATTGTGACGCAGTGATGGCTGCTGCTGAAAGTTATATCGGCCTGGTGGAAGTTGGCGTCGGCCTGATCCCGGGTGGAGGTGGCACCAAGGAGTTTGCCGTACGCGGCTCGGATGAATACAGCCGGGAAGGAGATGTCCAGATTCCGACGCTGATCGAAAAATTTAAAACGATCGCCATGGCACAGGTAGCAACCTCTGCACATGAGGCATTCAACTACGGCTATCTGCAGCACCAAAAAGATGCGGTTGTACCCAACGTGGCCCGTAATATTGCCGAGGCCAAAAATAAGGTGCTTGAATTGGCAGAAACATTCGTCCGCCCTATTCCGCGTAAGGATATCCAGGTGCTTGGCCGCACCGGCCTGGGTGCCTTGTTCATCGCAGCACACTCACTGAAACTGGGCAAGTATGCAAGTGAACACGATATCAAGATCGCCCAAAAAATTGCGTGGGTGCTCTGCGGCGGTGATCTGACCAGTCCGCAAGCCGTGTCCGAACAATACCTGCTCGACCTCGAACGTGAAGCATTCCTTAGCCTGTGTGGTGAACAAAAGACACTTCAACGGGTCCAACACATGCTGGAAACCGGAAAACCACTGCGGAACTAGTACAATCCAAACAATATATTTACAAAAATCTCATAAACCATATTAGTTTCACATTGACCACATTCAATATTTATGGAAGCATATATTATTTCCGGATTTCGCACGGCTGTTGGAAAAGCAGGCAAAGGCGGTTTCAGAAGCACCCGCCCTGATGACCTCGCTATTGAAGTGATCCAACACCTGATTCAAAACACCAAAGGATTGGAGCCAGGAATGGTGGATGACGTGATCGTAGGCTGCGCTAACCCGGAGGGTGAACAGGGCCTTCAGATTGGCCGTCTTATTGCCGTACGAGCCCTCGGTACTGAAGTGCCGGGCATGACAGTCAACCGTTATTGTGCCTCCGGGCTGGAAACGATCAGTATAGCTGTCGCAAAGATCCGGGCCGGCATGGGCCATTGTTATATTGCCGGTGGGGCAGAAAGCATGAGCCTGATACCGATGACCGGATACAAACTGGCCCCTAACTATAATATCGCAACCAATACGCCAGACTACCTGGTGGGTATGGGGCTGACCGCAGAAGCTGTCGCTGAAAAGTATGGTATCACCCGGGAGGCTGCAGATGCTTTTTCCGTACGCTCGCACCAAAATGCTGCAGCAGCTATCGACGGTGGCAAGTTCAAGGATGAAATTGTGCCTGTAACCGTACCGGAAGTTTGGGTGGAAAATGATAAACGCAAGGAGCGCACATACGAAGTTAACACTGACGAAGGTGTACGCCGGGACACTTCCATGGAAGGCCTCTCCAGGTTACGGCCGGTATTTGCCAACGGTGGAACGGTTACGGCCGGCAATGCATCCCAAACATCCGATGGGGCCGCCTTTACATTGGTTATGTCGGAAGAGATGATGAAGAACCTGGGGCTGGAACCGATAGCAAGGTTGGCAGGTTGCACGGTTGCCGGCGTTGACCCGCTATACATGGGGATCGGACCGGTACAAGCTATCCCGAAAGCCCTGAAGCAGGCCGGCATGAAACTGGATGATATTGAACAGATCGAGCTAAACGAGGCCTTTGCCGCACAGGCATTGGCCGTCATCCAGGAAGCAGGTCTGAATCCGGATATCGTAAACGTAAACGGTGGTGCTATAGCCCTGGGGCACCCCCTTGGATGTACAGGGGCAAAATTGACCGTCCAGCTACTTAATGAGATGCGACGCCGCAACCAGAAATACGGTATGGTCACCGCCTGTGTCGGTGGCGGGCAGGGAATCGCTGGAATTTTTGAACGGTTGAATTAATGTGCTATCAGGCATCATGATACAGGGGCTGTTTTCGTTAAATACGGAAACAGCCTTTTTTATAAAGTGACTATCCGCATATTGGACCCCACTGTGCAAACGGTGAAACGTAGACTGCTCGTGAGGGTCTGCGACCCGAAATGTAGCGTTGGCAAGTCTCCGACTTACCAGAAAAACCGTTGCAATGCATGGCAAGTTAAAAACTTGCACACGGTGCGTGTCGGGTCGCAGACCCTCACGAGCAGTCCGCGTTTCTTGGTTTGGCCTTTGGGTACAATATGCGGATAGTCATTTTTTATAAAATTACCAGGGGAGAAAGGCCGCACCTTCTCCATTTTCACATAATACCTTTACACCCGAATGTAGCCACCCGCCATGAACAAGTATATAATTTTATTCCTGTTATTATCTTCCGGTGCCGTGTTGCTCCCGGCTCAGGACCAACTCTTTCAACTGGATAAACTTCCGGAGTTTGTCAATTCAGAGTATGACGAGATCACACCTGTACCCAGCCGTGATGGCAACACGCTGTACTTCACCCGCGTGGCCTACCCGGAATACAGTCATTACCTGTTTCTGGATAGTGTCGACTTGTATAAGAAATACCCACAGGATAAGTATGACCGGATCGTCCGAAATATCTATTCAGCACTTAGCGGTAAACCGGTAGCCATACCAGCAGCCTCTCCTTTTAATCAGGATGTTTGGATCGCAGAAGCAGATTCGGCAGCCGACTTTTATTTCCTGATACACCCAAAAGAGCCCTTGAATAATGTCCTTCCCAACAGTATCGTGGCCATTACCCCGGATCCAAATGCCTTTTACTGCATCAACCAGTTTTCCGAAAAAGGTGATATGACCAAGGGGTTTTCTCTGATCCGAAGGGTCGACAGTTTGTGGACCTTCCCTACCCCGGTGGAGATCGGAGAGTATTATACGATCACTTCGGACGTAAACCTGACTATGAGTTTTGATGGCCAGGTACTGATCCTGTCTGCCGTCAGGCATGATTCACGGGATATGGATCTGTACGTATGTTTTCGCGACGGGGAGAATGCCTGGAGTGCGCCCAAGCATTTGGGCAATGTGATCAATACGAAGAACCGCGAAACGACGCCCTATCTTTCAGAGGATAATACGACATTGTTTTTCTCTTCCAACCGGTGGGAAAGTTCAGGTGGTAATGACATTTTTATGAGTAAACGTCTGGATGATACCTGGACGAATTGGGCCCCACCCACCCGGCTGGTAGACCCGATCAACTCAAGGGCAGATGAAAGCCAACCCTATTTTAATATGACCTCAGGGTATCTGTATTTTACTTCTACCCGCGATGGCAACAGTGATATTTTCAGAGTCCGGATAGCCCCACCCCAACCAACGGAGTTTACTATCCGGGGTCGGATATTTAACCGTAAAACACATGATCTGATGCCGAATACGACGGTACGATATGGTACGGTCAATGGCCCAGAAAATACCCTTACATCCAAAGACGGCTTCTTTACCCTCAAAATTCCTAAGGGGGTAAAGTTTGAGATAACCCCTGAAAAAGGTGCTTTTTTAGGGGAGACAGCTGAAGTCTTTTTCCGGCATGACTATTACTTTTTCAAGAACACCCACCAGGTTGATCTATGGTTAAATCCCCTTGAGGTAAACGACAAGATCGAATTGCGTCCTATTTATTTCCAGCAGTCGAAGCCTGTTATACTGGAAGAATCCTACCTGGAACTAGAGCGTCTGGCCAGTATCATGGGAGAAAGCCCTAACCTGGAAATCCGGATCGAAGGGCACACAGACAATGTTGGAAAAGCAGAAGACCTGCTTCAACTGTCGGAAGAACGAGCCGCTGCCATTAGAAATTTTTTGATCAACAATGGTATAGATGGCAAGCGTATTCAGACCATTGGGCATGGTCCTAAGTTTCCAATTAGCGACAATAGTACAGATGAACTACGTGCTCAAAACAGGCGGGTAGAAGTCGTAATCACCAAAATCTAACACCTATATGTTCCACGTGGAACAATAGTAAAATACCTATATGGAACTATATAGTACAAACAATCCCGGCCTCCGAACATCCCTGCGCGATGCTATATTCCAAGGGCTACCGGACGATAATGGCTTGTTTATGCCGGTCAGAATACCCAAGGTTTCGGACAATTACATCCGGCATCCCGAGTCGTATACCTTTCAGGAACTCGCCTTTGAAATTGCACGCACGCTGATTGGAGATGAGATCCCGGAAGGTGATCTGAAAATGATCATCGAACAATCCATTACTTTTCCAGCGCCTGTTATTTCCCTTGATAAACAGACCCGGGTATTGGAATTATTCCATGGTCCTTCACTTGCCTTTAAAGATTTTGGTGCACGGTTCATGGCACAAACCATGTCCTACTTTAACCGGGAAGAGACCGAACCATTGACAATACTGGTTGCTACATCTGGTGACACTGGAGGGGCCGTAGCCGCCGGCTTTCTCAATGCTCCAGGTATCCGTGTAGTGATCCTCTACCCTTCTGGAAAAGTAAGTCCACTACAGGAAAAGCAACTGACCACACTTGGACACAACATACATGCACTGGAAGTAAGTGGCACATTTGACGATTGCCAACACCTGGTCAAACAGGCATTTCTGGATCAGGAGTTACGTCAGCAAATACGCATGAGTTCGGCTAATAGTATTAATATTTCCCGCCTGATACCCCAGGTCTTTTATTATTGGGAGGCCTATAAACAAATAAGTACCGAACAACAAGATGTCATATTTGTAGTTCCATCAGGCAACTTTGGCAACCTTACAGCCGGCTTGATCGCTCAAAAAATGGGTCTTGCTGTCCGGCACTTTATTGCAGCTACCAATGTAAATGATGTAGTGCCGGAGTATCTGGAAACCGGAACATACACGCCCCGGCCATCCATTCGTACCATTTCTAATGCGATGGATGTAGGCGCTCCATCCAACTTTTCCCGCATATTAGACCTATATAGTTCCACGTGGAACATTATAAAAACACAGATCTCGGGTTATGGATTTACGGACGAACAGACCCGGGCAGCCATGCAAACGGTTTACCAGCAGTATCAATATATACTTGATCCACACGGGGCCGTCGGCTATTTGGCCTGGAAAAAATTCCAACAAAGCCATCCAGACTCGGGCATTGGAATTATTCTGGAGACCGCACACCCGACTAAATTTTTGGAGGAAGTCGAGACTACTCTGAAAATCAGACTCGATTTACCCGAAACGCTGGCACGCTTGAAGTCCTTAAAAAAAGAGGCCACTATGATCAGTACATCATATACCGAATTTAAAACCTGGCTGCTACAGCACCTGAATTAGTTATAAACAAAGAGGGCCGGCTTTAAAAAGCCGGCCCTCTTTGTTTATATACTCAAGCCTCCTCCCCTACCCGGGTCAGGCTTCTACTTTTTGTTCTATCACTTCCTTTAAGAAGGCATCCAGTATAGCATTGAATTCGTCCGGTTTTTCCATCATTGGAGCATGTCCGCATTTATCGAGAAAATGCAGCCGGGAATCGGCGATTAATTCGTGAAACTTTTCTGCTACAAACGGTGGTGTCACAGCATCCTGTTTCCCCCATATCAATAGCGTAGGTGCTTTGATCTTGCCCAATTTATCTCCAAGGTTGTGCCGAACAGCAGACTTTGCCGTTGCCACTACACGAATTGCCTTGTTGCGGTCATTGACAATTCCAAACACCTCGTCCACCAACTCCTTGGTTGCAACAGCAGGATCATAAAACGTATCGCCGGTTTTACGTTTGATATATTCATAATCGCCCCGCTTGGGAAAAGCCGTGCCAAATGCACTTTCAAAGAGACCCGAACTCCCCGTCAGGGTAATGGAAGCGATCCGCTCCGGATGCGACAATACATACAACAAGGCAATATGCCCCCCAAGGGAATTACCAAGCAGATGTACTTTTTCATACCCTCTAAACTCCACAAAACGGGTCACAAAATCTACCAGGCCCATCACCGAAACCTCCAGGATCGGCATCTCATAAATAGGCAGAATAGGTACCACTACCTTGTATTCACCGGAGAAATGATTAAAAATACTTTCAAAGTTGCTCAATGCACCAAACAGTCCATGCAACAACAATAAAGTCTCCCCCTCTGGGCCGGATTCAATATACCTGAATCCCTTTTCTTCAATTACCGGAATGTTCATTGATGTGTTAAAGATCTACAACTATTAATAGGCAAAAATAGATAAAAAGCCGCATTAATCGAAGGTAATGCCGCCGGAGATTCCACAATGGCTTTGTCCGGGAAAAGCAGGATCACTTTTTCGATCTCCGACATTTCAGGATTCATTTTGAAAGACACCCGAAAGTCATTTTTTATGAAATCGAATTGTGGAAAACACTTAAATATTTGTTTGTAAACTGGTGAATAAAAAAACCTTTGTTGTGTATAAATATTTTCATCTGTTTTCCACAGATGTTAATAAGCGGGTACTTGCAAACAGATAAACAAGGTATACGATCGAACTCAACAGCAAGACAGCACCTGCCTGATGTACCACACCCAGGGTCACTGGTATGTGGCCATCGCAATTGATCAGGGTGATAATTCCCAATACAACCTGGACTATTAATGCGCCACCAAAATAACGGATCCCACGTTGCAAAGACAATGCCTGCTGACCAGATGTATAAATCTTCCAAATGAAATACAAACCTAAGATTGTTAGAAGATAAGCCGTATTTCGGTGTGAAAATTGAATAAGTGCCGGCATAAAAGGATTCGTATCATACTGGATAAATGCCATGGCATTCCAGTTAGCCGGATCCATCAGAATATCCGGTAAAAAGCTGCCGTGCATGTCCGGCCAGGTAGGATAGAAAAGTCCTGCCTTTGTCCCCGACATCATTGCTCCCAAGGCAATTTGAAGGAAGGTCAACACGAGTAATCCCCAGGCAAAACCAGTCATTTTGCGGTTGTGTACAACTTGTGGATTTGGCACAAAGGCCAAAAAAGTTATCCACAATAAATATGAAAAAATTACCAACGCCATGACCAGGTGTAAAGTCAGGTTGTAGGCATTTACCCAGGGCCGTTCAATCAGACCACTGGCCACCATGATCCAGCCAAAAAAACCTTCCAGTCCAGCAAGCAGAACGACCACTACCAGCCTGGGTAAAATCTTCCTGGAAAACATCCCCCTCCACAGAAACCAAAAGAACGGGATGATAAAAACAAAAAACATCAGCCTGGCCCAAACCCGGTGAAAGTACTCCCAGAAATAAATAAACTTGAACTCCCCTATCGTCATCCCCGCATTGATCTTGGCATACTGCGGAGTTTCTTTATACAAGTCAAATGCCTCCTGCCATTCCGCAGCATTCAGCGGGGGAATCGTTCCAGTAACGATCTCCCAGCGGGTAATACTCAATCCGCTCCCCGTCAGCCGCGTAACCCCTCCAATGACGATCTGAAAGACGATCATGAGTAAACCGATACATAACCATATCCGGACCGGCCGGGGGATAGCCGTGTCGGCTACAAAGCGAAAGCGGGATCCTTGTGTCGTATTTTCCATGTGTTCTTATTCCGTGAGCGTATGTTACTTGTCTGATAAAAATCTGTTTTAAAACAAAAGTAGATGCCTTTTGTCCGTACTCCTTTCCACTACTATGTTATTAATAATAATTTTTAAAAAGTTTAAATATCTAAATCCATGCCCCATCATTAGGGCTGTTAATTTGTGGAAAACCGCATAACTGAAAAAGTACGTTTTTCTACTCAGGTCAAAACCGCGGTTATACACAGGCAGTGTGATAAAAGGTATATTAATATTCAGGAACTTATACCGCTTTCCACATGAATGTGCATAAAAACATTTCCAGTGATCTTGGTCTTTTCTCTGCGCGGCTGGCTGTGGAATACCGTTGGCAAATTACCCACTTGTACACAGACTTCTTCACCGGACCGTACTTTTTCCTGCAAGGGACCTACCCGCTGTGGATATCCCGGTTTTTACTAAAAAGTTTTCCACAGGATACCGTAAAAAGGACGTCGAAAATATATTCTGAAAATCAGCGAGTTACGCAAGTGATGATTTGGGCTGTTGGTAATCATGTAAAACAATATGTTTGTTTAAGTGTCTTTTTTTAAATGATTGATTTATAGTTACTTATGGTCAATTATCCTCAAAGATGTTCAGTTTACCCCTATTTTCAGGTATCTTTGAACAGGCGTGATTGTAATTTTTTAAAACAAAATGCCCTTATGTGTGGACGTTATTCTTTTGTACCAACTAAAAAACAACTGGACGAAGCTTTTGGGACTTTCGACTTGCCGGCAGACCTTAAGATCAGTTATAATATCGCCCCTACCCAACAAGCATATGTGATCATCGGCGATGCCCCGACCACCTTGCAGACCATGACCTGGGGGCTTGTGCCACACTGGAGTAAAGACGGCGCTAACAGTGGCAAACTTATCAATGCCCGCGCAGAGGGAATCCTGGAGAAACCTTCCTTCCGCTCACCGGCCTTGCGACGTCACTGCCTGGTGCCGGCTGACAGTTTTTACGAATGGCGCACGCTTCCGGGCAAACGGAAAATTCCCTATCGCATCAGGCTGCAAAACGGAAAGATGCTCTTTATGGCTGGTATCTGGGAAGAATGGCGGGGAGCCACGGGTGCCAAACAAACTTTCTCCATCATCACCACCAGTCCGAATGCCGAGATCACCCCACTCCACAACCGCATGCCGGTAATCCTCACAAGGCCTGATGCACAACAATACTGGCTGGAAACACAGGATCCGGATGAAATCCGAAACCTGTTGCATACTCCTGAAAGCGATATTTTGGAATTATACCGTGTATCCGAACGACTCAACTCGCCAGGTACTGAAGGTCCGGAACTGCATGAACCGGTCCCGGAAGATGAGCATCCGACCTTATTTTCGTGAGGCGTGAGCGTATTTGCGTTAATACCGGAATTGTTAATTAAAGATCGTGTACACGAACCAGGCAAGCAAATACGCCAGCAGGCTCATGTAAATAAACTGCAGCAGGGCCCATTTCCAGCTACCCGTTTCCCGGCGCACCACTGCCAGCGTACTCATACATTGCATGGCCAGGGCGTAAAACACCAGCAACGACAGGGCTGTTGCCAGGGTATAGACCGGTTGGTCGCTGCCTTCAAAAGTTGCCGACCGCATTTTTTCCCGTAACATCACCTCATCTTCCGAACTGCCAATACTGTAGATGGTCGACATGGTACCCACAAAAACTTCCCGGGCCGCAAAGGAGGTAATGAGCGCGATCCCGATTTTCCAGTCGTAGCCAAGCGGGCGTATAGCCGGTTCGATCAGTTTGCCCAGGTATCCGGCATAAGAGGCTTCCAGTTGATAGGCTGCCATCAGGTCGGCTGCTGCCCGTTCATCCAGTTGTTCGGTCTTTGCGGTAGTTTGGGCTTTTACAACGGCTTCTTCCATAGCTCCGGCTGGCCCGAATCTGGCCAGGGCCCACAATACGATCGAAATGATCAGTATGATCTTACCGGCACCGATCATAAAGGCCGATACTTTTTCCCATACAGTTAACCACAGGTTTTTCCAATGGGGCATCCGGTAAACGGGTAATTCAATGGCCAGGTAGGAAGCTTCACGGGTTTGAACCACCTTTTTCATAACATATCCTGAACCAAGGGCTGCAAGCAGACCGAGCAGATACATACTGCCAAATGTCAGGCTCTGCCAGGAAAAGAACCAGAATACCCGTTTGGCCGGAACCGCCAGACCGATCAGCACGGCATATACCGGTAAACGGGCACTGCAGCTGATAAAAGGCGTTACCATTGTAGTGATCAGGCGTTCCTGCCAGTTGCCAATGGTACGGCTGCTCATAATAGCCGGTACGGCACATGCACCACCGCTGATCAGCGATACCACACTTCGGCCGTTCATACCGAACCGGCGCATGATTTTATCAAAAATAAAAACAACACGGGCCATATAGCCAACCTCTTCCAGCACCGTAACCAGTAAAAAGAGGATGGCGATCTGTGGGATGAAGACCAGGATCCCGCTTAAACCGGCCAGTATCCCATCTGTCAGTAATTCGGTCAGCCAATGCTCCGGAAGATGGGTACCCACCCAGCCATTCAGCTTGAAAAAAAACAATTCGATCAGGTCCATTGGCACCGTGCTCCAGTCATAAATAGCTTGAAAAACCAGCATCATGACGGTAAAAAAGAGCAGTGGGCCTAACCAGCGGTGGGTGACAATGGCGTCAATACGATCGGTGGGTGTACTGGGAAATTTCGGCGGATGCAGTATGGCATCCTGTACGATCGGGGTAAAGCGGTCATACCGCTCAAGCGTTTCATCGACCTGGGCCCGAAGAAAATTGAAAGATTTATCCTCAGTGATCGCATGGATCGTACTTCGGCTTTGTGTGGAAAGGAAGGGGAGCCAGTCGTGGTGGTGAGCGATTAAAAGTGCCTGATAACTATTTTGGATATTCAGGTTCAGGCATACCGCTTCAGCCACTTGCTTTTCCTGTTCGGTATGCCGATAGAAGCCGGTACGCCGGACCAGCGGCTGTTCCAGTAATTTTTCGATCTCCAGTTTTAGTTTCTGGATATTCTCCCCGGTCCGGCCGCTGATAGACAGCACCGGTATGCCCAGGCGCTCAGCCAATATTCCGGTATTCACTTTTATGCCGATCTCATCCGCGGTATCGGACATGTTCAACGCCAGGATAACGGGAATATTGAGGTCCAGCAGTTGGGTGAGTAAAAGCAGATGTTTTTCCAGGTGGGTGGCATCGGCCACATACACTGCGGCATCCGGGAAATGTGGATCCTGTTTGTTGGATAGAACCGCTGCTACTATACGTTCGTCGGAAGCAGTAGGGTACAAGCTGTAAGTACCCGGGAGGTCGGTCAGCATCACTTCTTGTCCGCCGGGAAGTTGGATGCGTCCTTCCTTGACATCCACCGTGACACCAGGGAAGTTTCCGGTTTTTTGCCGGAGCCCCGTTAGTTTGTTAAAAACAGTTGACTTGCCACTATTGGGATTACCCACCAGCGCAATGTTCCACATTTTTTCCCGCGGTTCCCTCATACATCGATCAATATGCTGGATGCTTCTTCTTTGCGCAGGGCAAGCCGTACGCCATCGGCCTTTATATAATAGGCGTTGCCAAACGGCGCTATCCGCACCATCTCGATCAGGGTGCCCGGGAGCAGGCCCATGGCAGTCAACCGGCCTGCCAGTACAGGATCCTCAAAAGCGAGGGCCCGGGCGGTTTCATGCACTTTAAGATCAGGTATGGTTCGGTATCGACGCAGCATACTAAGGTATTTTTGGGGGCGAAAATTCATGAATTGATTTAGACAAAATCCAAACAGCACAAAAATAAGGCTTGTTCACCAATGCATACAGGAAATAAGTCAAGGATTTTGCCAAATATCCGGCAACAGGCTATTCCGGACAGATCGGACAAAACTCCGGAAAGAAAATGGAAATAATCCACCGCTTTCGTCATGGCGGGAAGTAATGTAGGTCATCCTTTTTCACGGTACAGACATGAAGATGCAACGATATGGGAAAAAGTTATGTATCTCCTACCCTTCGCGTCCCTGCGGTAAAAGGAACTAAAAAGCCACCCATTTTTTCGAACTCTTACCGCTATGTATCGAGCGTTCGATGAAGCGCATACCGCGAACGCCATCCTGCACCGTCGGGTAATCAGTGTATAGGGGATCCGGATCCTTGCCCTTTTGCCGGGCCCGGATACAATGCGCAAAATTGCGGTAAATATTGGCGAACGCTTCCAGGTACCCTTCGGGATGGCCGGCCGGAATTCGCGTATGGGCCTGGGCTTCCGGATACAGGGTACCTACGCCGGTACGGTATACCTGGGTCGGCTGGTCCAGCCATTTTACGAGCAGGGTGTTGGGCTCCATCTGATGCCATTCCAGTCCGCCTTTTTCGCCGTATACACGTATGTTCAGGTTATTTTCTTCACCGGCACTGATCTGGCTGGCATGCAGAATACCTTTTGCGCCGTTGTTAAAATGGAGCAGGATATTGCCGTCGTCGTCCAGTTGTCGCCCAGGTACGAAGGTGCTGATATCGGCGCATAACTCGGTGATCTGCAGACCTGTAATATATTCAGCCAGGTTTTCGGCATGGGTACCGATATCACCGATCGCCCCGGCAATGCCACTGCGCTGGGGATCAGTCCGCCAGGCTGCTTGTTTTTGTCCGCTGGCTTCCAGGTTGGTACTAAGCCAGCCCTGCGGGTACTCCACCACGATCTTCCGGATGTTACCCAGTTCGCCGTGTCGGATCATCTGCCTGGCCTGCTTGACCATAGGATAGCCGGTGTAGTTATGAGTCAGGGCAAACAGGTTGCCGGTTTTTTCCACCAGTTTTTCCAGGGCGATCGCTTCTTTCAGGTTGAAGGCCAGTGGCTTATCACAAATGACATGAAAGCCGTTTTGCAGCGCCATTTTGGCCGGATCGAAATGGACATGGTTGGGCGTCACGATCGAAACAAATTGCATACGCTTCTCCGGACGCAGGCGTTTTTCCCGTTTGATCATTTCGGAAAAACTGCCATATACCCGGTCTTCGGGCAGTCCAAGTTCGGCACCGGAGGCTTTGGATCTTTCCGGATCGCTGCTGAACGCTCCGCAAACCAGTTCGATCTCCCCGTCGAGGGCGGCAGCCATCCGGTGTACGGCGCCGATGAAGGCACCGATACCCCCTCCGACCATGCCCATGCGTAATTTTTGCTTCATATTGACAGATTTAGTCTTCCGACAAATGTAAAAAAACATTTTTCCAGGAAACGAAGGTCCTCGCAATAAGAAAGTCGGCACGGGAGTTGACTATACTAACAGCGTTTTATACTTTTAATGCTACCCTACTCCCCTGTTCATGGAAGAAAATTTCATTTCGGGTGTTCACAATTACTGCGACCGGTGGTGCGACCGATGTCCGTTCACCGCAAGGTGTATGGTGTATGCAGCTGAAAAGGACCTTCCGGATGAAGTGACCGACCCGGGGGATCCTGCATTCTGGCAATACATCAAAAAGAACTTTGAAGATGTGCTGGAAATGCTGAACCAGATGATCGACGATATGGAGGTCGATCCGGAAGAGGTCGGCCCATTGCCGGAATACACACCCAACCCAAATATTGAAGTGTTGGAAAAACTCATGCGCGACAAGACCATGCAATATGCAGAGGCAGTTGATGACTTTTTCCGGGAAAGCGCGCCTTATTTTGCCCGGCTTGATAACGAACTGGGGGAGCAGGTGGAAGACGGGCAACCTGTCAATTTGGAAAGTTGGCAGTTCTTCCAGGATGCCGTTGAAGTGATCCGGTGGTATCAGTATTTTATCGGAGCCAAAATCCACCGGGCGATCAACGGCCTCGAACATATCCATGCAGAAGACGATCCCGTACAAAGCGATGCCAACGGAAGCGCCAAGATCGCCCTGATTGCAGTGGAACGGAGCCTGGGCGCCTGGGAAGTGCTCCGACAGCAACTGCCGGAAAAAAAGGAGGTTGTTCTTCACCTCCAACAGCAACTGCAGCACTTGCATACCGAGATCAGCCAGTTGTTTCCGGACTGGGCGCGTTTCCATCGCCCGGGCTTCGACGATGAACCTGATAAAAATATCCGGCTGGATTTTAATCCGAATTGAACCGGGTGTTGTTTCATAAAAAAACAAGATATGGTTGCATTACAGGATGCTCTGCTGTTGCGTCAGCAGGCATATATCAATGGAAAATGGGAAAATGCCCGGTCGGGCGCTGCATTTGCCGTCACCAATCCGGCAACAGATGAGGTACTTACTTCCGTAGCTGATTGTGGCGCTGCGGAGACCCGGCAGGCGATCGAAGCTGCTGAGGCGGCATTTCCGGGCTGGCGGGCTACCACGGCGGCTAAGCGTGCGGGTTATCTGAAGCGCTGGTATCAGCTGATACTGGAGCATGCAGAGGACCTGGCCCTGCTAATGACCCTCGAGCAGGGCAAGCCGCTGGCCGAGTCCCGCGGCGAGGTGCGGTACGGCGCTTCCTTTATCGAATGGTTTGCCGAAGAAGCCCGGCGGGTATATGGCGATATCATTCCGTCGCATGCACCCCGCCTGAAAGTCATGGTTTTTAAACAGCCGGTAGGTGTGGTAGCGGCTATTACGCCCTGGAACTTTCCTAACGCCATGATCACCCGAAAAGTAGCGCCGGCTCTGGCCGCAGGGTGTACGGTGGTAGTCAAGCCATCGGAGGAAACTCCGTTGTCGGCACTGGCGCTGGCCGAACTGGCCGATCGCGCCGGATTTCCGCCCGGAGTTCTGAATATTGTTACCGGTATGGATGCGCCGGCAATAGGAGCAGAACTGACGCAAAACCCCATTGTGCGGAAACTGTCGTTTACCGGCAGCACGGAAGTGGGCAAACTGTTGATGCGGCAATGCGCCGATACGGTGAAAAAAGTATCGCTGGAGCTGGGAGGTAATGCGCCTTTCATTGTGTTCGACGATGCTGATGTGGATGAAGCAGTGGAAGGCGCTATGGCTTCCAAATACCGGAACAGTGGCCAGACGTGCATTTGTGCCAACCGGATCTACGTCCAAAGCGGGGTGTATGATCAGTTTGTGGAAAAATTCTCGGCGGCGGTGCAGGAAGTAAAAGTAGGGCCGGGTATGGAGCAGGGCGTGCAGATTGGCCCCCTGATCAATACCGAGGCGCTGGCAAAAGTAGAACGGTTGTTGGGCGATGCTGTAGTGAAAGGCGCCACGGTGGTTACCGGCGGCAAGCAAATAAAGGGTACTTTTTTCCAGCCGACGGTGGTGGCCAATGTACAACCGGGTATGGATATCCTGGAGGAAGAGATCTTTGGTCCGGTAGCACCGGTTACCCGTTTTGAAACGGAAGAGGAAGCGATCCAACTGGCCAATAACACCCGGTATGGTCTGGCTTCCTATTTCTATGGCCGCGATGTGGGCCGCATTTTCCGGGTCGCGGATGCACTGGAATATGGGATGGTGGGCGTGAACACCGGTATTCTGGGTACGGCGATCGCGCCGTTTGGCGGCATGAAGGAAAGCGGCATCGGCAGGGAGGGATCCAAATACGGGATCGAGGAGTTTGTGGAGGTGAAGTACGTGTGTTTGGCGGGCCTGTAAGGTGCCTTTAATGCTTTAGAACCTTTTCCAATTTTTCTTTTCAAATTGGATATTTGACTTTTATGGCATCTTCCCGAATTGTGAAAGTTCCATTGATTTGAAATTTGAAAAGAAAAATTGGAAATTGGAAAAGTGTGATCCACGCTGAAACGAAACTTCCAGCCTAAAATAAAAAACCGCGGAGTTTGGGACCCCGCGGCTTTGACGTCTTTGGGAAGACAGCCGTATACATAAATCGGTAGTTGGCAATGGCTGTGGTCTCGTATGCTATTGCACGAGGAGCTTTCCGGAGGCTATCGGCTGACCCTTATCTGTGATCAGCCGATAGAATAACGTTCCTGCCGGTAATTGATGTCGATACAATCGGAAAGTGGGATGATTAAAGGATTGATTCAGTACTTGTTTTCCTTGCAGATCATACAGTTCCAGCCGGAAGCCGGAGGCCTGTACGCCGGTAATTTCAAACTGCGCGCTTTCGCCCAGGGGATTTGGGTACACCTTCACGTCGGCGCCTTTAAACTCGATGTGCTTGGTCTTGACTACGAGGAAAGAGTCGCAAACCGTATGGAAAGTCTGGTTAGTGAAAACCGGAGCGTCAAAATCAAAATAGATAGCAGCGCTGTTGAGGATCTCGGTTCCGCAGGGGATCTCGACATCTTTGCGTTGTGAGACGCGGAAGGTCACGAAACCCTCACTGGCGCCGCTACCGGGTAGGAGATTAAGGTTTGGGAGGGTAAACTGCACAATGCCCGGGCCATACACATCGAAATCGTACGGATGGCTGGCAGCACCTGGGAGTACCGTAGCCGGGTCAAGGTATTCGGACAGGGTGTCGCGAACAATGACCTGGTTGACGGTATCGGTTCCTGAGTTTTGGAATTGGATTAAAAATTCCAGATCGGTTTGTGGAAAGACGTAATGGGGTACGTCGTAGCCCTTGGGATGGCCCCTTTTCAGATTATCTGGATTGAAATCGGTATCGTAAGTTTCCTGGCAATCGGATGCCTTGAATGGTTCGGCCTCGTCTGCCGGGAACATATTGAAGTAACCCAGCGTGAAAGCATTACTGGTATCGGATAAACAACGCTCGATAGCTGCCGTCGGATAACTGGTGCCGGGATAGCCTGGCGTCTGACCGGCAATGATCCGGTAGGTTTTGCCAGTGGCCGGTGTCTCATAAGCCAGGAAATCCTCTTTTGCTTTGAGTTTTATGACATTATTTGGGTCGCCCGGTTGCGTCAGCATTATGACATCTTCAGCAATGACAAAGCCAACATTTTCCATCATGTCACCGTTGCCAATATTTTCCAGGATAAGATTTACTTTTCCATCATTACATTCAGCCCGGGCCGCCACAATAGAACCGTCCCATTGTGTAGCATTACAGAACGAATCCGGGTAAATATGCGCCTCTGCACAGTAGGTCGCGCTGATAGGTGCATCGCAACTCAGGAAAGCGTCGAACGTGAAACTGCCGCATTTGCCGTTTTCCAGGAAGCCGATATTGACCAGCAACGTGTTGTCGGGGCCTTGCGTAACATTGGGGTTGGAACTGCTCACGTATTGCAGCGCCGGATCCAGGGTCACTACAATCGTGGTATTCAGCGACGGGATCGTTCCGGAGTTGCAATACCGGACAGTATACCGGTTGTCCGTGCATTTCCGCAGAATAGGTGTGGCAAGATCCACTTCGTTCCGGGGGCAGGCGTTGGCCGCTCTGACCGGAATATCAATGCTGAAGGTGTCCGAGAAGGCCGTAACCGGCAATGTGATGGCGTCGTCACAGGACTCCCAGGAGTCATTCGGCGGAAACAGGATGATCTTATAGGTACCGGTATCGACCAGTAAATCAAAACTACCATCCGAACGCGCAGCAGCATAGCGGGTATAGTTAGGGCTTTCGATCTTAACGATCCAGTCTTCGAGGCCGGGTTCGTCTGCTTCCCGGGTGCAGTTGGTGTTGTAATCGTGGAAGATATTGCCGAAAATGTAACTGGTGAAAACCAGACAGTTCTTGTCGGTCTTGACCATGTACAGGCTCTCTTCGTTTAAGGGGTTACCACTAACAAAAAGTTCACCAGACCCTGCTGCTACAGCACCGCCGTCGGGTGTAGCAATGATGCTGTATCCGCGGTCTACGCCTGGGCGGCCAACGGGAACCTGGCAAAGTTTTTCGCCATCATCGTCAAAATGGGCGATAAATAATTCTTCCTGAGCGGAAGTGGTTGACTTACTTCCGGTAACCCAGAAACTGCCATCGGTTGCTTTAGTCAGTCCGAAAAGGTCGGCATTGGAATAGGGTATCTGCCAGGCAACCGAGTTGAGGTTGCTGCCATCAACTTTGATCACAATACCGGAAGCGGGCATGGTGAAGTTCGTCTGACCGGCGAGAATAAAACCACCGTCTTCGGTAACTTCGATATCGCGGGCTACATCGTTGACCTGTGTGCCGAAGCTGTAAGTATTTTCCCAATCCGAAGACCCGTCTGTGGTTAACACGCGGACAACGTACATGTCGCTTGCACTTGGGGCATTCCGGCGTTCACCGGCGACCAGCAGGTTTCCGTCCGGATCAACAGCCAGGGCAAAGCCTTTTTCCTGGATGCCAGCAAGTCCGAAAGTGTTGTTCCAAAGCACGGCGCCATTGGTGTCGTCTACCTTGAAAACCAGCACATCCTCGGAAGTATCCAGCGTTTTCTGGTAACCGCAGACTACATAAGCATCTTCATCCGGCAGTTCCACCACATCCAAGCCTTCGGCGTCAAAGCCGTTACCGGGAAAAATGGTGGTCCACAACACGTTACCCAGGTGGTCGGTCTTCATTACAAAGGCTTGGCGCGGGCCCGTAAAAGAGCGCGTGAAACCGGAAATGATATAGCCACCATCTTTAGTGACCATGATCGCTTCACCGGAAGCCTGTGTGCCAAGGAAATAATCTTTTGTCCACTGCTCGAAACCGTCTGCATCGGTTTTCAGTAAGTGGACCCGACTTATGTTGTTGTAATATCCTGCGGTGATGTATCCGCCATCAGGGGTAAGGGCAATACCGTTGATCTGTCCAGTACCGCCACCATCAAAAACACGTTCCCAACCCTGGCCGGAGAGGAGACCGGCTGGCAGTAAAAGTGATAATACGAGAAGGTATCTGAACATGGGTACAAGGATTAACGATTGCCGTAGCTGATTTAAGACGTTACAAAAGTGCGCATAGACTGTTTCGAAGAAAAAGACAAAAATTTTCATTTGTTGAACCATTTTGTTCGTTTACTTTTGTCCGTAATCGATTTTATTTTTTACTATTTTAAGCTATAAAAAACTGATAAACAGTAGTTTTTGGTATATTTATTGAATAGGTTTGTGTTTTGGTTTTTAAGTGATTTGTTGAACAGATAAATATTAAACCGCATGCAAAAAAGCGTGTTGGCCGAAATTGTACGATCTCTGAGCCGGAAAGAAATCCGGGACGTACAGAAGTGGCTGCAGTCACCGGCACATAATCAGCGCGAGGATGTCATACGGTTATTTGACTTTCTGATCAAACGATTATCAGCGAATAAGGATGATGCCGTTGAGAAGCGACGTGCCTGGAAGGCGGTGTTTCCCGGTGAGCCATTCGATGACGCCCGGATACGGCAGGTCATGTACTTTTTATTAAAATCGATCGAGGAATACCTGGTGTTTGAAGATAATGGCAGGGACCAGGTTCGGTACAGGGAGTCGCTGGCAAAGATCTACCGGTTACGCAAACTGGACAAAGCCTACCGGCAGGCTTACAGACAGGGGCGGGACCAGCTCGAAAAACA
>SBHD01000370.1 GCA_006226345.1 Bacteroidota bacterium
ACGGTTGTGGACAGGTCCAGGGCAGTTGGTTCCGTAACAATGGCCGAAGTGGTGCCGGTACAAGAGTTGGCATCGGTGACGGTAACTATATAGGTGCCGGCGTTGAGGGAGCCAATATCTTCGGTCGTTTCGTTGTTCGACCACTCGTACGTGTATGGCGAGGTGCCCCCACTGACGGTCAGATCTATAGCGCCGTTATTGCCGCTGATGCAGGAAACGGGCGTGATGCTGGTAGAAAACGAAAGGGCAGCCGGCTCGGTAACGGTAGCGGGAAAAGTGGCCGTGCAGTCATGGTCATCGGTCACGGTCACGGTATACGTACCGGCAGTCAGTCCGCTGATGTCTTCAGTGGTGATGCCGCCCGGCCATGCAAAAGAGTAGGGTGGGGTGCCGCCGGTGACGGTCAGGTCCACAGCGCCGTTATTCCCGCCGTTGCAGGTTACAGCGGTAATACTGGCGGAAGGGTTAATAGCGGTTGGCTCCGTTATGGTTGCGGAGGTAGTGGCCGTACAATTATTGGCATCAGTAACCAGAACGGTATAAGTGCCGGCCACTAATCCGGTCGGATCTTCGTTTGGATTGCCGTTGGACCAGCCATAAAAGTAGTTAGGCGTCCCTCCCGTTACGGTCAGGTCAATCGATCCGTCATTGCCGCCATTGCACAATGGAGATACGGTAGTGGTGGAAAGGGCTGGGGTGGAATGTACCGTTACTGTAACGGAAGCAGTAGCCGTGGTGGCATCCGGGCAAGTGACTGTAACGCTGTACGTGGTTGTTACAGACGGGACTACGGTGATAGAGGCTGTTTCTTCCCCCGTACTCCACAGGTAGGCGGTAAAGGCAGATCCCGTTGCTTCCAGTGTTGTACTTTCTCCTTCACAGATCACCGTAGTGCCGGTAATACTGACCGGGCAGGCAGCCGGGCTTTCCGGATGGTTTTTTATCAGTAGATCAGTGGTTCCGGGTATGAAGTACGACTGGGTGTTCTGGTAAGTTAGTTGGTATGCTGTTTTGTATGAATTCTTTTGGTGCGTCGGATCGGATGGATGAAGCGGGGTCACCGGACTGACTTCCCCGGCATAGGCAGTGCCGGGAAAGAATGAAATACTTCCAATATACAAGACCCATAACGGCTGCGGTACCTTATGGCAGCGTTTGCTAACAGCCTGGATTATATATTGTATATTAAAGGGATTCATAATGTGTTGTTGCCAGGTTGATTAATGGAAGCTTATTTCCGGATTAAATGAACAATATCCATACCACATTCCGGGTAGGGATGTAGAAGGATATGGTTAGAATGAGTTTAGGGGGTACTCCTTTCTAAAGGTGTATTCTTACCAAGAACAATAGGCCTGACCGGGGTTAAAGTAGAAGCGTAGAAGGATTGGAAGAGGAGGAACAAATATAATTTATAAAGACTGGACTTTGTCTGAAATCAGATTTTTTTTGAGAAAAAACATACCAAAAATGCAGTATTGTGTTTATACGACAAACGGTGGAAAATAATATAAAAACGCCCGGCAGCATCAGAGACTGTTGCTGCCGGGCGCAACTAACCGGCTGAATTAAAAGATTTTAGGGGTTTGCCTTGCGGTAGTCCGCCAAAAATTTTTCCAAACCGATATCGGTAAGGGGGTGATTGAAAAGTCCCAAAATAGCACTCAGCGGGCAGGTGACCACATCGGCTCCTGCCTTCGCCGCTTCCACGATGTGCAGCGGGTTCCGGATGCTCGCTGCCAGGATAGCAGTATCGTAACCGGCGTTGTTGTAGATCTCCACAATTTCCCGGATCAGCTGCATGCCATTCCAGCCAATATCATCGATACGGCCAATAAACGGAGAAAGGTAGGTAGCGCCGGCCTTGGCAGCCAGAATGGCCTGTCCGGCTGAGAATACCAGGGTGCAATTGGTACGGATACCATTCTCGGTAAAATGGGCAATCGCCTTGATCCCTTCCCGGATCATCGGCACCTTTACTACAATGTTTTCATGAATATCGGCCAGACGTTCGCCTTCCGAAACCATGCCTTTAAAATCAGTAGCAATTACCTCTGCACTTACATCGCGACCCTCACCAACGATTTCGCAAATGTCTTTGTAATGCTTCAAAATGTTCTTTTCACCAGAGATGCCCTCTTTCGCCATGAGGGAAGGGTTTGTCGTAACTCCATCGAGGATGCCCAGTTCAGCCGCCTCCCGGATATGGTCAAGGTTTGCAGTGTCAACAAAAAATTGCATAAACAGAATTGTTTAATGTGGCCAATAAGGTCAGTGAGAAGAAAAGAGGAATGTGATTAGTCTTTGCAGGGCAGGCAGGTAGCCCTGTCAGGCGGTAACCTCCGGGAGTATGTCAATATGCACCACACGTAACACATGTTTTACATTGACTCCAATAAAAAAAGCGCCAGACACACCGCTACAACCGCATACCCTTGCTGCGTTTCCGCCCTGGGGGATTTTGCAGGAGCTGGTCGCCCGGCGCCGGCCGCAAAGGTACTAGGTATTTATGTAAATTTGATCCTACCTTTGAAAAATAGTGATACGAAATACCCCGGCATATAGCAAATGCTTCAAATTCCGTTCATTTGCAGTGGGGTAGCCCGACAATACCTGATATTTGGCCGGGTTATCTGACCCAATCCCCCTTCATATCCGATCCTAATCTGCTAATCGACACCCAATTTATGGAAAACAATAGTCCGGATACCGCCGCTTCTCAACCTGCTCTTCCTGAAACCAAGGCCCGGGCGGCTGCTCCGCCTTCCTATAGTGGCGATGCACTAATATGGCTGAAAACACTACCGAACAGCCTGGACCGTGCCGACCTGTTTGCCCTAAACGATAGTGATTTCGCCATAAAGTGTATTGGCGAACTGGTTTCTGGGAAGCACTTCAGCCTGCCTGTCGTATCCGGTCATCCGGCATCCCTTTGGTTGCACCACTTCTTTTTTGAGGCTAAAAACCGGGAGAAGGTATTTGGCACCAGGAACCTGGGTGTCGGTTATCCGCTTGTTATCTCCAAAGTTGGCGCCTACGAGCTCAGCGCTCCGTTGTTTGTCTGGCAGGTCCACCTGGAACCCCACGAACACCGGCCGGATGAGTGGTTTGTGCAGAAGAATGAAGGGCAGTTCATTTTACCGAACTATCCCCTGTTTCACCTGATCGATGCCGTCCAGGGTACGGAGTTGTCAAAACGGGCCCGTGAACTGGCTGAGTCAAAAAAACTGGATGGAGCCGCCCTGACCGAACTGGCTGCTGCAGTCACCGCTGCTCTTGAACTTCAGGATGAAGGGCTTCCGCTGGCGGTACAACCCTGCCCGGGTGCCGATGACCTGGTAGCCGCCCGGAAAAGCAGGCAATTGCGCTGGTCGGCTGTGGCGGGCATTTTCCCTTCCCTGCCGCGAACAACAGTTACCGAAGCGCCTGTCATTGCACCCAACATGCCGCCGGTGCTGGAGTGGCAACATCCCCTGACCCTGCTTCCGCTCGACCCTTCCCAGCGGACGGCCCTGCACCGGGTGCAGCACCACCCGCTTACAGTCATCGAGGGCGCTTCCGGCACCGGGAAAACCTACCTTATATCTGCTATTCTGATGAATGCCCTTTCTAACGGAAAAAAATGTCTGGTCGTTTCCAAGAGTATCAACTCCCTGCGCAGGGCGCAAAAGTTCATTCTGGAGAAAGGATTTGGTGATGTTTCCTTTGTGTTGCGGGATATCGTCAGTGACCAGCTCATGCTGGCAGATATGTTGCGCATGGCGGCGGAAAACAAAACCAAGGTCACACTTGACGAGGAACGCTTCAATACCGTGCTGAATAAAGCGCTCCGCGAACGCGGCGCCCTGGATGCAGCCTGGGAGGCGCTGAACCAGCCCTTGCTTGGGGAGCAAAGTTTCACCGAACTCGTCGGGCTGTTTCTGAAAGCCAACCGGACAGAAGGTAAAGAACTGCTGAACAGTCAACTCAATCCGGCGGATTTTTCGTTCGACAAGGACGAATATGACGGTATTGAAGCCGCCATATACGACAGCGAACCGTTGTTCCGGCGCTTCCCAACCCTGGAACATCCGCTGAACAAACTGAATAATGCCGTTTTCCTGGATCATTCCAGTGAAGACGGGCTGGCCTGGACGGAAGCGCAGGTCAGATCCTTGCTGGATAAAGCCACTGCAATCCACCACCGGTATATTTCAAAGACGAATGATTACTCGGAGGCGTTGCTGGAACACTATGAAGCCTATTATTTTGATCTTGCGGCCCAAACCAAACGTATACTGGACGGCCTGGAAGATGGCGTGCAGGAATTCGGCGCTGATTTTGAAAAGCCGGCTTCCACTACAGAAAAACTATATGGTGTCTTTTCCGACCGGTTCAAACAGATTGTCGAGGCCAAACAAAAACTGGCGAAAGACTTTGATGCACTCCGCCGATCCTATATGCAGGTCAAGTATTTCGATTTTGATTTTCCGGCAAATTTTGATGGCCGGAACATTAAAAAGATCGCCGAACTGACCCGCAACTTTGAGGAAACACTTCAGGTCTGGCGCCGCCGTATTCCTACTATCCTGCGGGAGGATGTCCGGCGTTTAAATGCCAAAAGCATTCATGGCGAACTGGATTTTCGCGAGCAGATCAGCGAACTGGAGCAGGCTATGGACCAGTTTGTAGAAGATTTTAACGCTGCCGCACTGTATGAAGAATCGATCAAGCATGAAATGCTGACGATCCCCAAACGGCAGGAGTTCCTTGAGGAGGTTATTGCCCGCCTGGAAGATACCCAGTTTTACCTCCGCGATTTCCGTGATTTTTACATCTGGCAGCGGCATTGGCTCCGCCTGTCCGTGCCCGAGCAAAAGGTGGTGCGTGCCCTGTGTCGCATCAAGCCGCATAACTGGATGGCGGCATTTCACAGCTGGTATCTCCACCATTTCCTTCAACACCACTACTCCCCCCGTTTGCAGTGGGATGCTGCTACCCTGGACAGCTATTTGGAAAGTGTCGATGAACTTTCGCGTCTGATGCCGGCACAGATCAGTGCGCAATGGCAGAAAAGAAAGACGCAAGCCCTGCGTACGCTGCGTTCCAATGACTCCAAGGCTTATAAAACCTGGTTCGGGAAGCAAAACCGTACGCTGTCGGCCGAACACCGGGGCGAAGAGTTGTTTGAGAAATACATAGAACCGCTTACCGAAACCCTGCCGGCACTTCTGGTCACGCCCGAAGTGGCGCAGGATGTGGTACAGGCCTCTAATATCGTATACGACCTTGTGCTGGTAGATGAAGCACACAACATCCCCAAGCAGGAGTGTTACCACCTGTTTGATCTGGCTAAACACCTGGTTGTGATGGGGGATGCCAAGCAGGATATGACACCGGAGGCAGAAGATGACATGCTCGAGTTTTGTAAAACACTCGGATGTGCCAACTGCACGCTGGAATACCAACACATGGACAGCCCTGAAGAATGGATCCGGTTCAACCAGGTCGCTTTCGGGACACCATTCCAACGACTGCCATCGGGCCTGTCGGCAAAAGATGTTACGGTGGTGACCAATGTAGAAGGCCGGTACGATGAAGCTGCCGGTACGAATGAGGCGGAAGCCCGGCAGATCATCGACTGGTTGAACCTCATAGAACCTACGCCGGCAAAAACATACCCGGTTGTGGGAATTGCCTGTTCGACTGTTCAACAGCGTGACCTTATTGCCAGTCAGCTGTTGCGTATCCGGCAACGTAAAGCAGCAGGTTTTGAAAAGATCCAGCAGTTGCACCTGAATGGCCTGGGAGTATACCAGTTTGCTGAATTGCAGGGGCAACATGTCGATGTCCTCCTCCTGTCGATCACGCATGGACTGGTGGATGCGCAGGGCACGCTGACCAATCACCTGCATTTCTGGAATTCCCAACTGGGCTTCAACCAACTCCATGTTGCGTTGACCAGGGCAACGGAACGGATCTATATAGCACACTCCATACCGCCGGGCCTGCACAGCGTACTGGCAGCCAATAAAAGCTTCATCGGCACTTGTGTGCTTTCCCACCTCGTTTCTTTTGGAGAACTGATCCAGCAAGGGGACTATGAAGGCGCGGAAGAACAGTTGAATCATATGAAAAGCCTGCTGGACTATCCGGAGGTTACCTATTCGGCTTCAACCTTTATGCAGGAAGTGGAACTCGCCCTGCAGCCCTATTTTGAACCCGACCAGCTGGTTCGGAATGCCTATGCCGAGGGGGTCCTGGTACCTACCATGGTTAAAAGTGAAGAGCACCGGAGCATTCTGTTGTATGACGGTGTGCTGTTCAGAAGCGAACTGCCGTCCTATGCCTGGGAAGCGAAGGTGAAGCGGCACTTTATGAAGCGGCAGATCGACAGTGTACCCACCTTGTCTGTTCAATGGTGGAAAAGTCCCAAACTGGAAGCCCGCAAGCTGGCAGCCCGGCTGTTGCGCCGGGAGGCGTGATGCCGGTATGTACAGCCTCGAGTACGCCCTTTGGCATTCAGACAAGTTCACAGGCAGGGGATCCCTGACGGATTACGTCAGATAGACGACTTAACTGCGCTTGGCAGAACGTGCGGCAGTTTAAATCTACCTGTTTCAGGTTAGTTGGTATCAATTTTGATTAATGCCGCATAAATCTGAAGCACAATGAGAAAATCTGTCTTTTTACTCCTTTTCCTGCTGTGGGGTGTATTGCTCTCCACGGCAGTTGCCCAAAACCGCGAATTCCCAAACGCTGTACATGCCAAACTTAACTTTTTCGATTATGGTTCGCTGAATGATGAGGACTTCAAGTTAGGTGAAGGCTTTGAAGTAGGGTACTTTCGCAATATTGCTCCTTTCCTGAATGTAGGCGTGCCTTTCAAGCTGGGTGTGGCCAAACTGCCCGGCACTTCCGGAAATACAGTTACGACCAGTCTGGACCTGGTTTTTCACCTGGAAAATATCCGGAATGGTGCCAAGGTATCGCCCTATGCCTTTGCCGGCGGCGGTTATTTTATGGAAGAGTTCGAAAATGGTCACCTGCAGTTCCCGTTTGGCGCCGGCGTCAATTTCCGGATCTCTGAATTCGCTTTTATCAATGTACAGGGCGAATACCGTAAATCCGTGGAGGATATGCGGGATAACGTCCAATTGGGTGTCGGCTTTATTTACTTGTTGCACAAGGCACCACCCAAGGAAGTACCGCCTGCCGATCGTGACCGCGACGGTGTGCCGGATATTTCCGATAACTGCCCCGATCAGCCAGGAGCGGCTGCAACTGCCGGTTGTCCGGACCGTGATGCAGACGGTGTGGCCGATAAGGATGACCTGTGCCCGGATGAAGCAGGTGTGGCTACCACCAACGGTTGCCCGGACCAGGATGAAGATGGCGTGGCCGACAAGGATGATTTGTGCCCCACTGAGGCAGGAACACTGGATGGTTGCCCCGATACCGACCGGGATGGTGTTGCGGATAAAGATGATGACTGTCCGGACGAAGCAGGTACAGTGAAAGGCTGCCCGGATTCCGATTATGACGGTATCGCCAATAAGGATGATAAATGTCCGCAGGATCCGGGACCGGAGTCCAACGGCGGATGCCCGTTGGTCAAGGATAGCGACCGGGATGGCGTAGCGGATGATGTAGACCCTTGCCCGGATGCGGCGGGGCCGTTCAATGGCTGTCCGGATACGGACGAGGACGGCGTGGCCGACAACCTGGACAAGTGTCCGAACACAGCGGGCCCGGCCACTAATTTTGGTTGCCCGGAGGTTAAGGAGGAAACAAAGGAACGGCTGGAGTTTGTGACCCGAAACATTCAGTTTGAGACCGGAATGGCCGATCTTAAGATCGCCTCCTTCAAGATACTGGATGAACTTGAAGAGATCATGAAACAGTATCCGGACTATAAACTGGCCATCAACGGGCACACTGATGATGTGGGCCATAGGGCCGACAACCTGAAATTGTCTGCTGAACGGGCCAAGACTTGTTTTGACTATCTGGTCTATCGCGGTATTGCCGAAAACCGGATGCGTTCGAAAGGTTATGGGGAGTCCCGCCCGATCGCCAGCAACAAATCCTCCCGCGGACGGGAGAAAAACCGGCGGGTTGAGTTTAAACTCGTCCTCGACTACGATGAAAGGTAGCCTGTTTTGGCTACAGCAGTTACCACATGGATAAAAAAACAAAAACCGGCAGCGTTCTATCGCTGCCGGTTTTGTCCATACTTCAAAATTGGAGGATTATTCTTGCGCATTCCGGATACACCGGAATAAACTTGATTCTTGCCGGATTAAATCCGGACAAATGTACATATTGCCGGTAAAAATCCAACACCTCATATAGGTTATTTTTATCAATTATGCAGCTGTTCTTCCAAACAGGCTGCCAGCCCAGGTGCCGGTCAGGCAACCCATTCCGCCGATCAATCCACCCAATACGCCGCTGGTTGCCAGTACAGCCCATCTGGACAGCCCCATAAACAAGGTGCCGATCCTGGCCGACAGCATTCCTTCATTTCCTGTATCCAGCCATAGTGCAACGGTTATCCAAAGTAAAAAACCACCGGCAAAACCGGCCAGAAGGCAACTCCAGGTGCGTTGCGGGAATAACCAGCCGGCAATTGCTGCAATTGGAGCCAGGCCCCACCAGGGTAAACCGAAATGGGAGGCCTGTCCGAGGATCAGGATCAATATTATAGTGTAGAAGCTGTTTTTCATTTTGGTAAAAGTGTTTGTCTAACCAGCAACCGGTTATCCGGAATAGCATCCGGGCGTTCCAGGAGCAGCAGTTCAAAATAATTGCCTTCGACCCAGGTGTCGATCATATTGTCGTAATACGCACTTCCGGGGTTGCCGGATTGCCCTCCGGGGTATACTCCCCAGGCTTTTACCGGTTGGGTGAGTTCCACCACCATACGAAACGAAGGGCCGTGGTCCTGCCCGATCGCATTTGGTGTATTCCGGCTGCCGGAAGTCTGCAGGCCCAGCCGGCTGAAGGCCGCCTGTGAAGTCAGGTGCCGGATGGCAAAGCCTTTAAATACCGACCATGTGAGTGCTTCCTGGCCTTTTTCCCGGGCTTTTTGGCTCATTTCCCGGAATGCCTGTGTGACTATGTTTCGGGCGGTTTCCCGCTCTGGTGTGTCCCGGCGATCAAAAAACACCGATGTGGTGTCTTTCGTCAGCAACTCAATGAACCGCCACCCCTCCGGAAAGAGCACATCGATTTTTTGTTGCCGGAACGCTTCCTGCTCGTCCCAGGTAAGTAAGTACGTATCCTGAAACCACATTTCAAACAAGGAAGGGGCTATCAGGTCCTTTTTATATTCATACTTCCAGGCGTCGAGTGCTTTTAACCACTCCTGGTCGGCCGCCTCTAATGCAGTGCGGTCCAGCAATTGCAACATTATGGGCAGGGCATCAGCTGCCAGTTGGTTGTAGTTATCCAGCTGAATGCTCTTCATACTGTCGGCGGTCACGCCCTGCATGTGCTCGAGTCGGTTGAAGATCCGCCGGCCGCGATTGTCGTCAAAATTGCCCAGGTAGAAATAGGGGTAGGAGGGTGGGGTGGAGTGCTGGTTGGCAGAAAATACAAAACCGCGGGAAGGGTTAAGGAGCGCCGGCAAGTCCTCCTGCGGCACAAACCCGTGCCAGGCGTTGGCCGATTGACTGCCATCAAGAATAAACCTGCCCTGTTCCCTGGCCCTGACCGGAAATTTTCCCTCCACGGTAATGGCAATGTCACCGCTATGCGAGGCAAATGCCACATTCTGTGCCAGGCAATCCAGTCCCGGAATCGCATTCCGGTAATCCGTGTACGTTTTGGCCCGGCCGATATTTAAAAACTGGCCCAGGCTCTCGGGTGTTGGTGCATCGTGTGTGACATACCGATAGGCACAGTTGTACAAGGGGTGCTCCGGATCGTCGTATACAACCGGTCCCCAAATGGTATACCGCACAGTATCCAGCACATCGGGCTGGCCCTTCACGGCAATCCGTTCCACACGCAGATCAGCCTGTTGGGGTGCACCATCGATGCGATAGGCCGTACGGGTTTGATCGGTCCAGTCGATCAGGTACCAGTCTACTACTTCCTGACTGACGTTAGTAAAGCCCCAGGCAATTTCCTCATTAAAACCTATAGCAATGCCCGGAACGCCAGGCACGACCACCCCGTAGCAATTGCGCTCCGGGGTATGCAGTTGTTGCTGAAACCAAACGTGGGGCAGTTTTAGGGGCAGGTGGGTATCATTGGCCAGGATCGGGTATCCCGACCGGGTACGGGCACCGGACACCGCCCAGTTATTGCTGCCATAAAAATCACGGAAGGCACTTGGAAGTGACATATCGGGTATGCCGGTATCCCGTTGGGTGGTGGCCGGCAGTTGGGCCGACATCTCGGGAAGGGATACGTTCAAACCTTTCCACTGGCCGGTGTCCGGTACAATAGGCTGTTGCCGGGGATTCCACAGCGGGTAGAGATAGTTGAAGGTATCGCGACCAAAAACAGCCAGTGAATTGGTGGCGGCCAGGTCATTATCCCTTTTGTTTAACGCATCGATCATGCTTTCCACCACCAAAGCTGTTTTTAGCGGCGACCAGGGTTCGGGGGCATAGCCCAACAATTTAAACTCTAGTGGATAATCAGCCGGGGTAAGCTGGTCGATCCAGGCGTTCACGCCTGCAGCGTAAGCCTCCATGTAAAGTGCCGTTTCTGGTGAAGTCTGCCAGGCTTTCCAGTCATTTTCAGCCGCAAAGAGCAGGCCGCGCCGTCGCGCCAGCTTATCCAGGTGTAGTGTACGTGCGCCCAGTACTTCAGACAGCCGGCCCGACGTTTGCCGGGTGGAGATATCCATCTGCCATAGCCGGTTTTGTGCGGTGACATACCCTTGCGCCATGATCGCATCGGCCAGGTTTTCAGCGAAGATATGCGGGACTTTCAGGTCGTCATAAACAACCTGGACCGGTTGTTTTAACCCGGGTATGGAGAGCGGGCCATTCAATATCCCGGTGATATCGGCAGGTTCGGCATTTTGCCAGAAACCGGTAAAGGGGTTAAAAAAGTCCCCCAGGGCCGGTATCCTGGAAGTGCCTAGTTGTTGCGGACTGTGTAGCTGCCAGACAAGCAGTATGGTAAGCAACAATGCAACGAGAAATCGGAATACACGCATGGATCGAAGTTAAATAGCAGGTCGTATGCCGGAGCTATTTATCACCTGAATACCAGGCACTCAGGTGCGCTTTTCCAGGCTGTGGCTCCGGCGGCATCTTTATTCCCCTGTTTGCAACGAAATCCTCCAGGCTGCCTTGCAGGCTGCAGTTTTGGCCAAATGGCACAATCTGCAAATTGCGGGACAGCGGCGACCATTCAGAAGAAAAAACAATAGCCGGACAAGTATCCGGCTCTTCTAGGGAAAAAACCAATCTTTTTATTGGTAAAACGATTATTTTCGTCGCTATTGTTTGGAAAAGCGGAGAATCACCAAAAAACTTTTGAGAACAACAGAAAATTTTCGGGGAGAAATTTGCCGGGACAACAAAAGTTATATTAAACTTGCACCAAGTAGTTTTTGTGTTTATTTGTTTGGGTTAGAGTCCCTCGTCGTTTTACGGCGAGGGATTTCTATTTTATTTCCACCCGTGCGGGCAACTACCAGGCAGCGAAATACACGCCGTACCCTCCCCGTTGGCCGGGTACGGATATTTCCAATAACCAGAAAAGCAAATGCCGGTTCCGGCATTTGCGGTGCATAAGGGAAATTCGTTTCAGGAGGGAGAAAAAGAAGCGTCCGAAAACGAGTTTAAAGCCGGCCAAGCGCACCGGCAAGTGCTGTGAAGACAAAAGGGAAAGAGACCCAGATCCACTCCGGCTTAAACAGCAAAAGTGCTATTAATCCTACCAGGCTGACCAAAAATACCAGCCAGTCCCGGCCGCGGTTTTCGGTGTATTCTTCATTCTTGTTCATACAGTAACAGTTTTTATCGCCGCAAAGGTAAAAACGTTTTTTACATGGCAAGGCTTTCCGGCTTTTGCATTGTATGAAATACTGTTTCTTTGCAGGCAAAACCGGCAGGCCGGCCCGCTGTAACCCAGCCATTACATCCGGCCGGACCGGTACAAAACACAACTGTCCTATTATGATCCAGGTATTTATCACCGGGGGAACCTTCGACAAGGATTACAACTACCTGACCGGGGAACTGTATTTTAAAGATACCCACTTGAAGGAAATGTTCGAACGCGGCCGGAGCAAGGTCGATATCGACATCAAAACCCTGATGATGGTAGACTCCCTGGAAATCGGCGAGCACGAGCACTCTATCATCGAGTATAACTGCCGGAAAACCATCTACAACCGGATCCTGATCACGCATGGAACCGACCGGATGGTGGAAACCGCAAAAGTCCTGGCCCAGGCGAATATCGAAGGTAAGACCATCGTACTGACTGGCGCAATGATCCCCTATGCCTTTGGCATGTCATCCGACGGGTTCTTTAACTTGGGTAGTGCGCTGGCTTTTGTGCAGGTACTGCCTCCAGGCGTCTACGTAGTTATGAACGGCCGGTACTTTGATTGGGACAAAGTGCGGAAAAACCGGGTTACCGGCGTCTTTGAAGAATTGTCCGCCGACTGATCGCAGTTTCATTTTTCCAGGAACGAAAACTGGCCGCCAAAGATCAGGATATACGTTAATGCAGCCAGGGTGGGGGCAAGGACGCTAAGTCCCATTACCCAAAAGTACTTCCGTGGTACTTTGGAGCGCTCAATTAATTCGGAGAGCAGTGCAATGATCAGGATGGTAAATACGATAGCCGTGATGATCAGCGTTAGAAGGGTGGCGAGATAATCATTGAGCAACCATAACCCCAGCCAGCACACTACTTCCAGCAAAAAAATTTCCAGGAGCGAGAGATTCAGTAGAGTGTTTCGGATATTCATGGGACTGGTTGCTTGATCGTTTCCGGTAACCTGACGGGCATAACCTTTGCACGCCGGTGTAGTTGGCTTTTTACCTGAAAGAAGATAATCATCAGCCAAAAGTATAAAAAACAGCGACACATGCTAAGGAAGACTTTTAACTCCGCTCTGCGAACTGCAGGGGCCACACTAGTGTTGATCCTGATGGGCGGCAGCCTGTTTGCGCAGCAGTACGATCCGCCGAACAACGATGATGAGTTTGAGCGGCAATATCAGGAACGGATTAAAAAAGACCGGCTTCACGGCATCTATATCCCTAAAAACCTGGATGATGCGCTTGCCCAGTTGGACAAGCTCAGCTCGGCCGAATCCAAACAGACCTTTATGGCCATTCCGGAAGACGATGTCTGTAAGGTCATGCATAACCGCCTGGGGCAGTGGATGATCGTGAACTGGGGTTTCTACGAAGGCTCCAGGTTGTCCCATTATTTACGGAGCGCCGGGGTAACCTACCCGGATGACATGGCAGACTTCCTGATCCTGGCCTTTCACAGGCACCTGCACCAGAAGCCGATCTCTATCCGCGAACTGGCCGTTTATTTCCGGGAACACCGAAAAACAGCCTGGGAACAGGAAAAAAAAGAGGGTGAAGTGTTGAAGGAGATTATCCGTAAACACGATCCGGATACCACGGATCACGGTGCTCCTGCGGATACCCAGCCGGCTCCGGCACAGGGAAAGAGCCCGAAAAGCGGGCCTGAAAAAAGCAGCCACGGGGGCGAATAAGTTGTTACAATTCAAAAACCCCTTACTTTTGCCCCCGATTATGGCAAAAAAACTCCTGATCGTCGAATCTCCGGCGAAAGCTAAAACGATTGAAAAATACCTGGGTAGCGACTTTTCCGTCCGGTCTTCCTACGGGCATATCCGCGACCTGGAAAAAGGCAATGACCTGGGTGTAGACGTAGAACACGGCTATACACCGAACTATGTGATCCCTCCGGATAAGTTTAAAACGGTGAAGGAACTGAAGTCCGTCGCCTCCAAAGTGGAGGAGGTCTGGCTGGCAACGGACGAAGACCGCGAGGGAGAGGCGATTTCATGGCACTTGTGTGAAGTACTGGGCCTGGACCCGAAGAGTGCCAAACGAATTGTGTTTCACGAGATCACCAAGCCGGCCATTCAAAAGGCCGTCCAGCAGCCCCGGACACTCGATATTAACCTGGTCAACGCGCAACAGGCGCGTCGTGTACTGGACCGGCTTGTTGGCTGGGAATTATCGGGCCTGCTCTGGAAGAAGATCAAGGGACAACTCTCTGCCGGCCGGGTACAATCGGTGGCAGTCAAACTGATCGTAGAGCGGGAGCGCGAGATCCAGAAATTCGAGATCGCTCCTTATTTCCGCATAACAGCCGATCTTCTGGCGCCCAATGCCAAAGGTAAAATTGTCAGTTTCCGGGCGGAAAGCCCCAAACGGTTTGACGATGCAGCGGGGGCGGAGCAGTTCCTCCAAAAATGTATTAATGCCACTTTTTCTGTCCTCGACGTAGAGGTCCGGCCCACCAAACGCCGGCCGGCGCCGCCGTTCACCACCTCTACACTCCAGCAGGAAGCCAGCCGGAAACTCGGCTTTTCGGTCAACCGGACCATGTCCGTAGCGCAGGCACTGTACGAACAGGGATACATCACATACATGCGTACGGACTCGACCAATCTCAGCGAGCTTGCCCTGCAGGCCATCAGCAATGAGATCGTGCAGCAGTACGGGCAACGTTACCAGCAAACGCGGCGGTACAAAACCAAGAGCAGTTCGGCGCAGGAAGCACACGAAGCCATTCGTCCTACCTATGTAGAGCAGCCTGTGATCAATGGCAACCGGGATGAGCAACGGCTGTACGACCTGATCTGGAAGCGGACCATGGCTTCGCAGATGGCCGATGCTGAGCTGGAAAAAACCACGGTAGATATCGGGATCAGTACCCAGCCTGATGCACGGCTGAAGGCTGAAGGTGAAGTGCTGAAGTTCGATGGGTTCCTCAAAGTTTACCTGGAAGGCACGGACGACGAGGAAGAAGAAACGCAAGGCATGCTTCCACCCCTGAAGGTGGGCCAGGAGGTTCAGTTGGACAACCTGACGGCAACCGAACGGTTTACCCGTCCGCCTGCACGTTTTACTGAAGCAGCCTTGGTAAAGAAGATGGAAGAACTAGGTATCGGCCGGCCTTCAACCTACGCTCCGACCATTACCAAGATCATGGAGGCCAACCGTGGATATGTGGTCAAGGACAGTCGCCCCGGTGAAAAGCGGCCTTTTCAGATACTGGAACTTCGCAACAACACAATTACCAGGTCTAAAAGTTCAGAGATCACCGGTGCGACTAAAAATGTGCTGTATCCGACTGATATGGGCATGATCGTGAGCGATTTTCTCGATCAGTATTTCCATAAGATCATGAATTACGGGTTCACGGCCGGGATCGAACAACAATTTGACGATATCGCAGACGGTAAAAAGGACTGGTCCAACATGATCGACCAGTTTTACAAGCCCTTTCACCAAACGGTGGAAAAAACACTGGCCGAGGCTGAACGAGCCAGTGGTGAGCGCATTCTGGGTAATGATCCGGAGTCCGGCCGCACGGTGCTGGTACGTATGAGCAGCCTGGGCAAGCCGGTCGTGCAGATCGGTACCGGCGAAGAACTGAAAGAAAAGGAAAAGCCGCGGTATGCTAACCTCAAGCCCGGAAAAACCCTGGAAACCGTTACCCTGGAAGAAGCACTGGAAAGTTTTGCCCTGCCTAAATCCCTGGGTACCTATGAGGAGCAGGAGGTGTCGGTGAATACGGGGCGCTATGGCCCCTATGTAAAATTGGGCAGCCAGTTTATCTCCCTGCCCAAGAATGAAGATCCGTTCGATGTGTCGCTGGAGCGTGCAATTGAACTGATCAAGACAAAGCAGGAAGCTGATAAGCCGCTCGGGTACTTCGAAAAACAGCCTATTACCAAGGGTAAGGGGCGTTTCGGTCCGTTTGTCAAATGGGCTGATCTGTATGTGAACGTGCCGGCGCGGGTTAATTTTGATACGATCACTGAAAAACAGGCTATTGAACTGATCCAGGCCAAAATTGAAAAGGAAGCCAACCGGTATATCCACCATTGGCCGGAGGAAAAGATCAGCGTGGAAAATGGCCGCTGGGGGCCGTACATCCGTTTCGGCCGCCAGGCGATCAAATTGCCCAAGGTCGAAGGGGGCAAGATGACCGCCGATCATGCCCGCGCACTTACCCTGGAAGATGTGAAAGCCATCATCGAACAGGAGTTGCCCGGTTCGTTTGACAAGAAAAAGAAATCAAAGTCAAAATAGGACCTGGCAGGCGTATGCCGGTAAGGGTTTGGCTAATTCCTTAAAAAGTACAAACGATTCGCTGTTTTTGTGAACACGGGTCGGGATTGAACTGTTACTTTTGCCGCTGATATGGAAAAAGTAAAATGCCTCATTATTGGCTCGGGGCCTGCTGGCTATACCGCTGCCATTTATGCCGCCCGGGCCGGCCTTCAGCCCGTGATGTATACCGGCCCGCAACCTGGTGGCCAATTGATGATCACCAACGACGTGGAGAACTATCCGGGCTACCCGGAAGGTCGCAACGGACCGGAAATGATGGACGATTTCCGCAAACAGGCGGAGCGTTTCGAAACGGATATCCGGATGGAAATGATCACCAAGGTGGATTTTACCGGTCCGATCCATAAGGTTTGGTCAGAAAGTGGCCAGGAGATCCATGCTCCCGCCGTAATTATCGCCACCGGTGCAGACGCCAAATGGCTGGGCATTCCGAACGAAGAGCGGCTGCAAAACGCCGGTGTTTCGGCGTGTGCGGTCTGTGACGGCTTTTTCTACCGCAACAAGGAAGTCGCCGTCGTCGGTGGTGGCGATACCGCGGCAGAGGAGAGCACCTACCTTGCCAAGATCTGTTCCAAAGTACACTTGCTGGTACGCCGGGATGAAATGCGCGCCTCCAAGATCATGCAGGAACGCGTGCTGAATACGCCGAACCTCCAGGTCCACTGGAACACAGAAGCAGAGGAGATCCTTGGCCAGGAAGTGGTGGATGGTGTCCGGGTGGTGAACAACAAAACCGGAGAAAAAACAGAGTTGCCGGTCACCGGATTCTTTGTTGCCATCGGGCATAAACCGAATACGGACATCTTTAAAGGCTGGCTCGACCTCGACGAAAGCGGTTATATCATTACCACACCCGGTCGTTCGACCACCAAGATCCCGGGCGTATTTGCTTCTGGTGATGCCCAGGACAGGATCTACCGGCAAGCCGTTACTGCGGCAGGTTCGGGCTGTATGGCAGCCCTCGATGCCGAACGGTACCTGGTGGAACAGGGTATTGACTAGGACCGCGTGTGATCAAGAAATTCCGGATGTATAGGTGCCAGGGGTGCGAATAATTGCGATATTTGCCCGTACCTCTAAAATAAAACCAGACGGGGATCTGCCGATCGCTGCGCTGGTTTTTTTGTTCAGGCGTCTGACATTTACTTAATAAACGTATACAATCCAATGGCTCGATTTCGTCCGGGCGTCCTGCATGGCGCCGAAGTAACCGAACTTTTCAACCACGCACTGGAGCATCAGTATGCTCTGCCGGCGGTCAACGTAATTGGTACCGATTCTGTCAATGCGGTCCTGGAAACAGCGGCAGCGGTAAACAGCCCGGTCATCATTCAGTTTTCCAATGGTGGCGCTGCTTTTTTCGCCGGTAAAGGGTTGTCAAATGAAGGGCAGCAGGCCGCGATTTTAGGCGGGGTATCCGGTGCACAACATGTGCATGCCCTGGCTAAAGCCTACGGTGTGCCGGTAGTGCTGCATACCGATCATTGCGCCCTGAACATCATCGACTGGGTAAAAGGCCTGCTCGATGCCGGCGAGGCATATTTTGAAAAACATGGCTATCCACTGTACAGCAGCCATATGCTCGACTTATCCGAAGAGCCAATTGAAGAAAATATCGAGATCAGCCGGGAGTACCTTGCCCGGATGGCACCATTGGGGATGACCCTTGAAATCGAACTTGGCGTAACCGGAGGGGAAGAGGACGGCGTGGACAATACTGGTGTTGACTCATCGCGTCTGTATACCCAGCCGAGTGAAGTGGCCTATGCCTATGAAACGCTCAATAAGGTGAGCCCCCGGTTTACGGTGGCTGCGGCTTTCGGTAATGTACACGGCGTATACAAGCCCGGGAATGTAGAACTGAAGCCGGTGATCCTGAAAAACTCACAGGAGTATATCCGGGATAAATTTGGTCTTTCCACCGATAAGCCGGTGCACTTTGTCTTTCACGGTGGCTCCGGTTCCAGCCAGGAGGAGATCCGGGAGGCGATCTCGTATGGCGCGATCAAGATGAATATCGATACCGATATGCAATGGGCATTCTGGGATGGCGTTCGAAACTACTATGAAGGTAAGCGCGACTACCTGCAGGCCCAGATCGGCAACCCCGACGGGCCGGACAAGCCCAACAAAAAATTCTACGATCCTCGTGTCTGGTTGCGGGAAGGCGAAAAGGCTTTTGTCGCCCGGTTGCGGCAGGCCTTTGATGACCTGAACTGCATCGGCCGGAATGCCTGATCACCTGTCTTTCCCGGGGCCGGGTATGCTGTCACTTCCGGCAGTTGCTCAGCCCCGGGCTCAGGCTTCCTTCGATTTGAAACGCGCCCGCACGAACTCCACGAAGATCGGCAGCACGGAAACGCCGATAATGCCGAATACTACAATCTCAAAGTTTTCTTTTACGATCGGGATCTGGCCGAAGAAATAACCGGCCAGGGTAAGCCCTGTCACCCAGGCAATTCCTCCGACGATGCAATATCCGATAAAGCGGCGGTATGTCATATTGCCCACACCGGCTACAAACGGGGCAAAAGTGCGGACGATCGGCACAAAACGTGCGATCACGAGCGTACGTCCGCCATATTTTTCATAGAACTCCTGGGTACGTTCGATATAAGAACGCTTCAGGAACCAGTAGTCGCGGGTAAACACCTTGTTCCCCAGGTATCGCCCGAAAAAATAATTGGTATTGTCGCCCAGGATAGCAGCGCCAAACAGGAGCGGTATCAGCAGCCAGACATTCAGAATACCGGTTTTGGCTACAATCGCGCCGGCGGCAAACAAAAGCGAGTCGCCCGGCAGAAAAGGGGTGACAACCAGGCCGGTCTCACAAAAAATGATCAGCGCCAGCAGCAGATAGGTCATCAATTGGTAATCCCGCATGATATTTTCCAGGTGGATATCCAGGTGGCGTATGAAATCAAAAAACTGTGTCAATAAGTCAAGCATGATCGGGTAGAATCAGGTATGGGGTGAAAAGGAGGCGCGAAGATAGGTGTTCAGCCGGGTAATCCAATAACCAGACCAAAGCAGGTAGAATCAGGCTGCTGGATGCTATGGCATGCTGATGCTGCAATTGGTTACCGGAACAGCACCGGCATGGAGGCCCGTGCCAGTTTTGCTCCCCGGTTTAACTGTACTTCCAGAATACCGCTTCTCAGACTGGTGTTGCCCGGAGGTTCTACCTTCAGGTAAAAAATACCGGCCTCCACTTCCAGAATCCGCCAGGCTGCCAGTTCGACTCCGGTAAAGGAGATCAGCCGGGCATTCAGGTCACCGGAAAAAGGAAGGGTCAATGCTGCTTCGCCGGGTCCGGTGAGCGGATTGGGGCGCAGCTGCAACCCAATGGAATAGGCCGCATGCTCCCAAACAGAAGTCGTGCTGCAATCTGTAGTGATCTCCGGGCAGTAGAGCCGGTGGGCAAGCGTACAGTCGAGGATAAAGGGATTGGGTTTGTTTGCCTGGTAGGGAGCGATCCGCCAGGTTTTGATCAACTCACTGGAGTCGGCTGGGTCCTGGATGTGCCACTGGCAAAGCGTGGCCCGCTGGAGCTCGAAATAGTTGGGGTCTGCCAGATCGGCCTCGGCCCGGTACATGGTATAGAAATAGAATATGGCCCGTGCCAGGTCTCCTTTGACCGCTTCCCTGGGCTCGAACGCAGTTGCATTTGCTTCACTGTAGAGGTCTTTATTCTGGGCCGGTGTGCTGAACAGCACCTGTGCCTTGTAAAACCACTGTGTGGTCTGTGCGTCCGGTATCTCTGCATAGGGCAGGTCGCCCCGTGCTTCATTGACCGGGATACGAGCCGGAAAAATATGGTGCATGTCGCTGCGCGGGTTGCCGGTGGCGGCGCCCTTGCTTTGCGGGTATACGTGTTCCGTATTCATGCCCAGGGAGATCCCGTTCAGGTAGATATACTGTGTCGGGTCCTGTGTGGGGTCCAGGTAGAGTACATGGTCGGAATAAATGCCGTGGATGCTGTCTTCCTCCGTTACCAGGATACGGGCATACAGGGTATCGCGTGCATTGGCATAATCGAGTACGGAGTCGGGCTTGAAGTGGACAACGAGGCTATCGTACAGTTCCGCTCCGCTCTGGTTCGGGAATACCGCCTGGTACACCTGTGCATATGACTTGCCGGCTCCGGCCAGCAGCAGCATGATGGGTAAAATAGAACGTTTCATTCTTTTGATTTTCACGGCAAATGTACGGCAAGCAGGGTAGGGTGTGTTTGCTGAAATCCTCCTAGTTCGTCACAGCCTGTATTTTCCCTGGAAATGCCAATCGTTTACACAGTTAGGGGGTAGAACTTCAGAGCCGGAAGTATTGGATTACCTTCGTCCTTTCTGCTTTCTTCGTTTCTGCATGGTCGGAATTCTTTTCTAAACCAACGGGAATAACGCCCGGGAACTCTAATGACACACTATTTTACTTGTTGCCTGTTTTTTCTGATTACCATCCCGATTTATAGCCAGCAGACGGTCGGACTATTCCGGAACGATTCGCTTGCGCAGAACGGGTATACCCTGTTTGCTCCGGGTAGTACTACCCAAACATACCTGATCGATAATTGCGGCCGGGTTGTTCATACCTGGCAAAGTACCTACCGCCCTGGCGAGGCCGCTTATTTACTGGAAAATGGCAATCTGTTGCGCACAGCGCGCATTCCCGGCTTGTATAATGGCGGCGGGGTCGGTGGCCGGATCGAACTGTTCGACTGGTCGGGCAACCTCCTTTGGGGCTATAATTACGCTTCCGCAGCCTACCATGCGCACCACGATGTTGAATATTTGCCCAATGGAAACATCCTGGTGCTCGCCTGGGAAGGCCACACCCGGGAAGAGGCAATCGAGCAGGGGCGCAATCCGGCACTGACCAATGCGACAGGGGTATGGTTCGAGCAGGTCGTCGAACTGGAACCCGTTGGCACCAACCAGGCGAATATCGTCTGGGAGTGGCATCTGATTGACCACCTCGTGCAGGACTTTGACAACACGAAGGCCAATTATGGCGTAATCGGTGACCATCCCGAGCTATTGGATGTCAACTTTAAAGCGACGGCAGGTGGCGGCCCGGGCGGCGGGCAGGCTGATTGGGCGCATTTTAACTCTGTTGATTACAATCCGGCCCTGGACCAGATCATCGTCAATTCCAGATCACTGGATGAGTTTTATATTCTGGACCATAGTACCAGTACGGCAGAAGCCGCCGGCCATTCCGGAGGCCAATACGGCAGAGGCGGCGATTTTCTGTACCGCTGGGGAAATCCGCAATCGTATGACCGCGGTACTGAAGCGGACCGGAAACTCTGGGGACCGCATGATCCACACTGGATACAACCGGGACTGCCGGATGCGGGCAAGATCATGATATTTAACAACGGGATCTCCCGGCCCGGCGGCAGCCACTCTTCCGTGGATGTGATCGACCCGCCGGTAGCACCGGACGGCACTTATGTGCTCAACCCTGGTGCAGCTTACGGGCCGGATACTTTGGTGTGGACCTATGTTGCTCCGCAGCCGATCACGTTTTACTCAGCCAACATTTCCGGGGCTCAACGTCAGCCTAATGGGAATACCCTGATCTGTGAAGGCGCCTCCGGTCATTTTTTCGAAACAGACCCGGCCGGAAATATACATTGGGATTATATCAACCCGGTTTCAATGGGCAACCCGGTGCCGCAGGGGACGTTCCCAGCCCAGAACAGTGTATTCCGCACCTACCGGTACACAGCGGATTATCCGGCATTTGCCGGTCGGGATCTGACACCAGGAAATCCGGTGGAACTTAATCCGTTGCCCTCGGACTGTCAGATATATACGGGCACAACCAATACAATTGCTGTTCCCGGTGCACCATTTGACGTGCGTTTTTATCCAAACCCGGTTAAAGAGCTATTGTATGTAGAACTCAATACGCCGCAAACTCTGCTGGTGCAACTGGTTGATCTGGCAGGCAGGGTTATACATACGGAAACTGCTACCGGCATCCTGCATACAATAACCATGTCCGACCTGCCATCCGGTTTTTATTTTGTGCGCCTTCTCGCAGAGCAACCAGGCAGTCCAGTCACTTTGAAAATCATTAAACAATGATCCAATATCTACGTATCCTGATCTTTTTCCTTGTGAATCTTTCAATGCTGGGTGCCCAGAACACGGTCGGCTTGCTCTCTTATCATCCGGCACGGGCCTTTAACGGTTATAACCTGATCTACCCGCACAGCCAACCCAATGTATACCTGTTTGACAACTGCGGGGAAATAGTGCATGTATGGACCGATACAGTGGGTTATGTGCCGGGGAACACGGCGTATTTGTTGCCCGACGGCAACCTGGTGAAGACCAAACGCCCGGCTGCAGTGGCCGGAAACCCGATCTGGGCCGGCGGCGGCGGTGCGATCATTGAAATACGCGACTGGGATAACAACCTGCTTTGGCAGTTTGAGCAAAACGATGCTGTCGCCCGGTTACACCATGATATCGAAGTGCTGCCTAGCGGCAATATCCTGGCTATCATGTGGGAAGCCAAAACGGTGCAGGAGTGTATCGATGCAGGCCGGGATTCTTCCTTACTGACCGATGAAGTGCTCTGGCCGGATGCTATTATCGAGATCGAACCCTATACCGGAAACATTGTCTGGAAATGGCATGTCTGGGACCATCTTGTACAGGATTTTGATGCGACGAAGGCGAATTACGGGGTCGTGGCCGATCATCCCGAATTGATCGATTTTAACTACGATACCACAAATGGCGACGCAGACTGGCTGCATAGCAATGCCCTGGACTACCACCCGGGCAACGACATGATCATGATGTCTGTGCCGACCTTCAGTGAACTATGGGTCATTGACCACAGCACTACCACAGCACAGGCAGCCGGCCATGTGGGCGGGTTCGGCGGGCGGGGAGGCGACCTTTTGTTCCGTTGGGGGAATCCCGCCGCTTACCGGGCGGGTACTGCTGCAGACCAAAAGCTGTTTTACCAGCACGACACCAACTGGGCCCTGGACTTCCTGGATTTCACCCATCCGCATTACGGCAAGATCGCCGTCTTCAACAACCGGGTCGGAGCAGACTATTCCGCGGCGAACCTCATCAATCCTCCGTTTGATATGTACACCTGGTCTTTCCCGATGCAAAACGGTGCATTCCTTCCGGCAGATTACGACCTTACGATCAACCACCCGGACCCACAACGCATTTATTCCACTGGCTTGTCGAGTATTCAGGTATTGCCTAACGGGAATTTCCTGATCTGTGCCGGTCGCTGGGGCTACTCCTTCGAAATAACCCCGGACGGCGATATCGTTTGGGAATATATCACACCGCTTTCCAGCGGAATGCCGGTGGAGCAGGGCCAGACGATCAATATTGCTCAAAACAACACCTTCCGCGTATTCCGTTATCCGGCCGGTTACCCGGCATTCTCTGGTAAAGACCTGAGTTCAAAAGGCTGGATCGAACTCAATCCGGACACGACCCTGTGTGCCCTGTTGCTGCCGGTCAATACGGTGCCGGATCGGTATGGCCTGAAACTCTACCCCAATCCGGCAGATGAACGCGTGACGATCGAATGGAAAGAAGGGGTGCAGGTAACCATTGAGATATTCAATTTGCTGGGGCATAAAAAAGCAACGATGCAATTGGATAGCGGCCGAAAATATCTCGACACCCGGACCTGGGAGAAGGGTGTTTATTTTGTACAAATCAATGGTGTCGAGATACAGCGCCTGCTTATACAGCACGAGTAGGAGCAGCCTGCAGAGCGGTCCTGTGGTCTATTCTGAGATGACCTGAAGGGCATTAAGGACAGCCTGGCCCTTTTCCGGCACAAATTCCAGCGTCAGGCCGGGAGTGGTCAGGTACACTTCGATCGTTTTTCCTGCAGGTCGGTAGCGCCCGGCTTCAGCCGCCAGATCGAGGTGCTCAAGTTCAATCTGGTTGTTGGCCTTAACGGAGAAAACCCGTTTCCCGGGTGTTTCGTATTCCAGTTCGGCAAAGAAAAGGTGGATCGTGTGCCTGCCCGGTGCCAGAGGCAGGTAGATGGTTTTCAGGCCAATACATTGGGACTGAAACGGGGGAGACAGCTGTGTTTCGGGAATAGGCTGGTCCGTGCCAGTAGGCATATCCCGCGGCATATAGGGCTGCCCGCCTGTAATACCCCAGCGGCTTTCGCCGGCCATTACTTCCGGTATCCAGGTAGCCTGTCCGTCAGGTTCCACATAATACTGCTCGGAGCCCAGGTTCATACCGATTCGTTTTTGGGTGAACAGGCTGTTGGAGGGCAAACAGCTGAAGTCAATGATACAACGATCGGATGCATCGACGCCCTTGCGGGCCGCTACTGCTGTCAATACATGCTGACCATCCTTACTATCCGAGAACGGCACTTCCCATTCAGCGATATAGTCAGTCAGCAGCCTGGTGCCAAGGGATTTGCCATTATGAAAAAGGATAACCGAATCGACGTTGCCAAATACCCGGACCGACTGCATACAACTACCATCCTCCCGGTTTTGGACGGCGGCACGGGTAGTCCAGCTCCGGGAGCCAATATACACCACAGGCGCTTTGGACAGCCAGGTTTTATACAGGTAACAGGCGTCTTTGGGTTCCCCCCGGAGAGAAATCAGACCGCTGTATTTGACTGGTGGAGCAGAGCCGCCCCGGCCTTCCGTGCCGAAGTCTCGCAGGGATCCCGCTACATTTCCGGCAAGCCATGGCCGGGCTGAAAGGGCTCCCAGGTGCTCCCGGAGCATACTGGTTTGCCATTCCTGTGAAAAAACAGCAGGAGCTGAAAGAACAGACCGGAGGGATGGGTCGGCTTCAATCCCCCAGTCTGAGACCATCATGGGCTTGTCCGGCCATTCCTGCCGGGCCTGGTCCAGAAACCGGGCAAAACCATCCGCTCCAGACGTTTCCCCGCTATCCTGCAGGTTCCAGCCAAGGATCGTGGGAATACCGGAAATGCCGGACTCGCGGCAAACCTCCACATCGGTGTGGTTCGTGATCATGGTAGGCCGGGTCGGATCCTCTGTCCGGATAAAATGGTTTAATTCCCGTGCAAATGCTGTGATCCGCTTTATGTCTGCACTGTCCTGCGGCCAATGCCGGCCAGCCAGCATATCATTCATGTAGGTCCAGATCATGACAGCCGGGTGGTTGAAGTGTTGCCGGATCATTTCCCGCAGCATGGTTTTGGTATTTTCAAAGAAAGCCGGGTCGTTGGTCAGGTCCCGGTTCAATGGAAGGTCCATCGAAACGACCAGCCCGTAACGATCGCAGGCTTCCAGTACCACCGGGTCCGGCGGGGAATGTGCAATGCGGAGGAAGTTGACGCCCAGGTCTTTGATCTGTTGGACGCGGTGGTATAGGGTGGCATTATCCAGGGCATTGCCGAGATGTGCATCATCCTGGGCAAGACTGATCCCTTTTAATTTCAGTGGTATGCTGTTTAATGCAAACCCATACCTTGGACTAAAGGAAAACCAGCGAAAAGCAAGGGGTTG
>SBHD01000338.1 GCA_006226345.1 Bacteroidota bacterium
ACCAGCAGTTTTTTGGCTTCCAGGTCCTGCAGGCTGGGTAGTTGAGCCAGGCTGCACTGGTCCGGGATCATAGATTCCACTTCTGCAATGCCGGCCGGCACCATAGGTCCACCGTATTCCGCTTTCAGTTTATAACCATTGTAGGAAGGCGGGTTGTGGCTGGCGGTGATCACCACACCGATCTGGCTTTTGGTTTTGACCACACCGAGCGAAACCATGGGCGTAGAGACAAAGTCTGTGGAAACGTAACATTTAATACCGAAGGCGCCCAATACCCGGGCCGTGGTTTGCGTAAAAAGCAGCCCGCCGAACCGGCAGTCATATCCGATCACGGCACGTTTCATTTTGTGCTTTTTCATGTACAGAGCCGTTGCTTCCGCTACACGCTTCACATTATCAACGGTATAATCATCAGCAATGATCGCTCTCCAGCCATCGGTGCCAAATTTGATTGGTGTAACCATATGCCAGTATTGAATTTTGAGTTTTAATTATTAATCAAGACGAGAGAAGATAGAGACTGTTTAAATTCCGGTAAGCAGCCGGGTAGGGCAAAAATATCTGAACAGCGGCGTACTTTTGTGTTCTTCCGGGATTTTTATCCGGATTGGTTGCGAAATCCAGGTTACATATTGCATCAATGGTGAAAGACACGTACCGGCATAAAGGTTTGCGCAGGCGTCTGGTAGACTCCCTGCGGCAGCGGGGGATCCGGGACGAGGCCGTTTTGGCTGCAGTAGATGCCGTGCCCCGCCACTTTTTTCTTGATAAGGCATTTGAAGAACATGCCTATGAGGACAAGCCCTTCCCGATAGGTAGCGCACAAACGATCTCCCAACCCTATACGGTAGCCTACATGACGGTCCTGTTAGAGGTGAAAAAAGGCGATCGTATCCTGGAGATTGGCACGGGGTCCGGCTACCAGGCGGCCATATTGGCTGCGCTGGGCGGGCGGGTCTTTACGGTCGAACGTCAGGAAGCACTGTATCACCGGTCAAAAGAACTATTGGAGCGGATCGGGTTTTCCAGCATCCGCTGTTTTTTCCGGGACGGCACGAAAGGATTACCGGAGTATGCGCCGTACCAGAAGATCATTGTTACAGCCGGGGCCCCGGTGGTGCCCGATCCGTTGAAAGAACAGTTGGATATCGGTGGCATACTGGTCATTCCGGTTGGTGAGGATGTGCAGTATATGTACAAAATAACCCGGATATCCGAAACGGAGTTCAAGGAGGAAATGCTCGATGCTTTCCGGTTTGTTCCCTTCCTGGAAGGCGTGAAAAAGGCGCCTGGCAAGTCCTGATACTATTTCCTGGCCCACATTCTGAACAATATCTGTCATTAAACCAGTGCAAATTAGTGTCTTGCCTGGTACCGGTTTCGCTCCGTAGGAGCGGAGTCCACTTTTTTTGTATTTCAGTCTGATAAGGCGCAGTCAAAATTTAAAGGAAAGGAAGAGGTTCTGACCTCAGGGTCGCCGGCTTTTACCGGTCAGCATTACTGCTACCATGACATAGCCTGCCAGCACCAATACCGAGATGAGGGCGCTGATGCCAAGTGCCTTGGCTAATTCCGGCCATTGTTGTGCGGTATGGACCAGGTCGCGCAGCAGGGCGCGGGGTCGGGTAAAGATATCCCAGGAGTTCCAGCGTTGGAAACGTCCCAGCCAGACACCGAAACCGGACAGACCGATAGCCGTCAGCATGACCATTTCGGTCAGTTTCCCGGAAAAACGGCGTTGCAGGGTGGTCCGGATCTCGTACAGGGATAAAGTGCCGATCCACAAGCCTGTGCTGGCAAATGCGAATAGCATGATAATATCGTACCAGATCGGAACCGGCGGCCGGTATTCGAGGTGAATAAGGTCGGTGATGATATAGGGGGCGTTGGGGAGAAACAGCAGCCAGAGGCCAAACCAGCCCAATAACCGGAAGGTGTTGCTGTTTTGCCGGTCGGCACGTTCAAAACGAAAAGCGGCGAGGTACGGGACCCAGGCCAGGAAGAGGTTCCAGATCAAAAAGCCAAAGCCCAGTCCCAGGAAGCCTGCGATCTCATTCCAATAGGCTGCCCCGTAGGAGAGCCCGCGATACTGCACCAGCACAGACCGGGCGAGCACCAGCAGGATATCCAGCCCGGAGGCAAGGGCCAGTAACAAAAAGAGTCTGTATTGGCGTTCGTCCCGGAACCGGGACCGGAAGTATGTGGTCATTTTCATGGGCTATATGTGTGGTTGTCCGGGTTAATCGTCCTCTCCTTCACGGGCCATGCGGAGTATGGCTTCCAGGGTGTCGAGGTGGGTTTTGAATGCCGCTTTGCCGGCATCAGTGGCGGCATAAGAGGTTTGCGGCTTGCGCCCGACAAAGCGCTTTTGTATCGTGATGTACGCTGCTGATTCCAACGCTTTCAAATGGCTGGCCAGGTTGCCGTCGGTCAGGTTTAACAGTTCTTTCAGCGTATTGTACTCCACCCAATCGTTTACCACCAGGATGGACATAATGCCCAACCGGTTGCGGTGGTCGAATGCTGGATTGAGTTGAGTAATGATATTTTTCATGATGGTGTGGGTAGCGTGTGCTGGCACTTACCCGTCCTGCGACTCGAAGTCGTAGGACGAGTGGTGCCTGTAAAGCTTACCGTTCATATTTCATATACATCCAGGAGCCATAGGCAATATGCAGAATGCCGAAGCCGGCGGCCCAGAGTTCCAGACCAAATCCTAAAAAGAACATGCCGGCCAATCCCAGTGCAATCTCCGACAATCCGAGGTATTCAACATCATGCAGGGTAAACTTACTGGCATTGACCAGGGCCAGGCCGTAAAAGACCAGCGTGGCGGGTGCCACCAGGGCCGGCAGGTCCCAATGCAGCAGCGCCAGGCTGAAAATGCCCCCCGTAAAAAGTGGTACCGCCATGGCGATCAGCATGCGCCGGGAGCTGGCGTCCCAGGTTTTGTGCCCCTGCCGCCGGGCTTTTCGGTTGGTAAAGAATAGTCCGCCAGCCAGTGCCAGTACCAGTACCGCTAACGCGGTGACCAGGAAGAACGTCTTGTAACTCATGCCCCACCGCAGGGTACGGACCGCTTGTTCATAATAAGAGATCGGCGCACTGGACAGGGGACGCATGCCCAGGTACAGGTATACCACCGCCGCACCGGTAAGTGCGCACAGGCCGGCCCAAACGCCGGAAAGGCCGCTCAAACTGAGGAACCGGCTGCTGCGCTCCATCAGGGCGCGCATTTCTGTCAGGGCCGCTAATTGTTGTTTGGTTTCGGACATAAAAAGAACTTTGAAACGCAAAGTTAGTGATCTTTTGCTATCACGCAAGGGCTTTCCGGTTTTTTCCATACACTGCACCTGGACGCCTCTTAAATTGCCTTACCTTGCACACCATCTTTTCACCTTGCATATTCATTTTACCATTTAAATCTCCCTGCATGTCAAATCTGATCTATGGTCACCATCCGGTAGTTGAAGCCATCCGGTCGGGTAAGCCGGTAGAAAAGGTATTTTTCCAGCAGGGCATACGCGGTGAACTGGAGAAGGAGATCCGGCAGTTGACCAAGGCACACCAGATCCCGATGCAGGTTGTTCCGAAGGAGAAACTCAACAAGCTCGTACGCGGAAACCATCAGGGCGTGGCGGCCTGGCTTGCGCTGGTGGAATACCAGGATATCGAAAATGTATTGCCTTTCGTGTTCGAGCAGGGCAACGTGCCCCTGATCCTGGTGCTGGACGGGATTACGGATGTCCGGAATTTTGGCGCCATCTGCCGGTCAGCCGAGTGTGCGGGTGTACATGCGGTCGTGGTGCCGCAGTCCGGTGCTGCGCCGGCCAACGAAGAAGCTATGAAAGCTTCCGCAGGCGCCCTGGCCCGTATCCGTATCTGCCGGGTCCGGAGTCTGTTTTCCGCAGTAGAATGGTTGCAGCAGTCGGGCGTGCAGGTCGTGGCAACCGCGCTGACCGGACAGTCAGTCCCCCTGTTCGAGGCCGATCTGAAAGTGCCTGTCGCCATTCTGATGGGGGCGGAAGGGGAAGGGGTTCATCCCAAGTTGTTACGAATGGCTGACCAGGTGGTGAAGATTCCCCAGGCAACCGACTTTGACTCTTACAACGTCAGTGTAGCTGCCGGGATCGCCTTGTATGAGGCGCAGCGCCAACGATTGCAGCCTTGATCGCCACCCCCGGGTTACCCATTATGCAAATATTTACCGATCAGATGGGCCGTACCGTGCGGCTGGACGTCTTTCCGCCCCGGCGGATCGTATCTCTCGTACCCTCTCAGACGGAGTTGCTGTACGATCTGGGACTGAACGACGAAGTCGTGGGGATCACCAAGTTTTGTGTGCATCCGCCGGAGTGGTATCAGCAGAAGAAAAGGGTAGGGGGGACGAAAACGGTTTTTCCGGAAAAGGTGGCTGCCCTGGCACCCGATCTGATCATTGGCAATAAGGAAGAAAACGATCAGGCTCAGATCGAAGGCCTGGCAGCTCGTTACCCGGTCTGGATGAGTGATATCCACACGCTGACTGACACGTACGACATGATCTGCAAGGTTGGATTGCTGACCAGGAGGGCTGAACAAGCGAATATATTAGTCCGGGACATCCGGCAGGCTTTCACAGATCATGCCCCTTCAGAAACGGCGCCACGTCCGCGGGTGGCCTACTTTATCTGGCGCAAACCCTATATGGTAGCCGGCGGCGACACCTTTATTGATCACATGCTGGAAAACGCCGGTTTTGAAAATGTGTTCCATGACCTGCCCCGCTACCCGGAGGTCCGGCTGGAGGACCTCCGGCAGGCACAACCCGACCGGATCTTTTTATCCTCCGAGCCTTTTCCGTTTGCAGAAAAACACTTCGGGCCGTTTCTGGAGGTGTGTCCGGGAGTGCCGGTCAACGTGGTGGACGGGGAGATGTTTTCCTGGTACGGCAGCCGGCTGTTGCGGGCGCCGGGGTACTTTGAGGGGATTAGAGGGTTGGAGGGATAGATGGTTGGATGGATGGTTGGAGGGATAGATGGATAGATGGATAGATGGATAGATGGATAGATGGTTGGATGGATAGATGGATAGATGGTTGGATGGATAGATGGTTGGATAGTTCGAGGGTTGGAGATCTGGATTTGCCGAAAACAATTCACTAATTTGCCCGGCTAAATCAAACCATCTCACCTCCTCAGGTTTTTGAAACGACGCTTAGAAAGATAACGCCTCTACACTGAGCCCCTCCAACCCTCCAACCCTCCAACCCTCCAACCCTCCAACCCTCCAACCCTCCAACCCTCCAACCCTCCAACCCTCCAA
>SBHD01000213.1 GCA_006226345.1 Bacteroidota bacterium
GCATCGGCCAGCAAACCACAGAGCAAAGCGCCGACGGCATAACCCAGGTCGCGCCAGAACCGGAAGATGCCCAGGCTGTGTGCCCGGTCGAAGGGATGGGTGTTATCGGCAATGGAGGCCAGAAAGGTCGGGTATACCATCGCGGTACCCATGCCCAGCAGGGCCAGCCAGGCGGCATACACCCCGAAGGCATTTGCCCAGACCAACCCCAGCAGGGCGATACCCTGGAGCACCATCCCCCAGAGCAACAGATCCCGTTTACAGATATGATCCGACAACCGGCCGGTAAACAACTGCCCGACCCCCCACACCGCCGGGTAGACCGCCGCCAGGATACCGATATCTGCCAGCGCAAACGCTTTTTGCGTCAGCAGCAACGGCAACAACCCCCAAACCATGCCGTCGTTGAGGTTATTGACCAGCCCCGTGAATGTGACCGCACTCAGGTTGCGGTGTCGCCAACTGGTGTCGAGGAATACATTGCGCAACCGCCGGGTCGTACTGGTGGAGGCTTCCAACAATACATGTCCGTGTGTATCCCGGACCCAGATCAGCGTGGCGAGGATACCCGCTGCGGAAAAGCCCACGCCCAGGTAAAACGGATAGGGCCGCAGGCCATACCGGCCGGCGATCCAACCACTGGCCAGGGCCGCCAGGGCGACCGCCAGGTAGCCGGCAAATTCATTGAGCCCCATGGCCAGCCCCCGGTCGCGTTCGCCGACCAGGTCGATCTTCATCACCACGGTAGCCGACCAGGCAAATCCCTGATGTGCACCCAGCAGGATGTTGGCGGCCACCACCCAGCCCCAGGAAGGCGCATACATCAGCAGAAAGGGGACCGGCAGCCCCAGCACCCAGCCCAGCAGCAGGAGCCGCTTGCGACCCCAACGGCTCGCCAACGGACCGGTGAGCAGGTTGGCAACCGCTTTCACCACGCCAAACGCTATGATAAAGGAAAGGGCGGCGGTGCGGGCCGCCAGGCCAAATTCCGCCTCTGCCAGCTGAGGCAGCATACTGCGCTCCATCCCGACCATGCCGCCTACAAAGGCATTGATCAGCACCAGCAGGGAGAATTGGGGCAGGTTGGTACGGAGGCCTGTTTGTACCGTTGCCATAGGTGCAGTGTGTTGCCGGGACGCAGGAGGGTACGGGCCTGTGTGACCGGTCGTCCGGATTTTAGAGCGCGTTTTTCAGATAAACCCTGTTAAAGCAAAGGTCGGGTTAATTTTAATAGATAAACAGTCAAAACCGCACAGGCCGACGGGGTGTTCCAATTTAGAGTCTTTCTATTTGCGGGTCCGCTGTTTCCTGATCCTTCCGGGTATTACAGGGAGCCTGTATCATTTGTGGCTTCCCGGGTATTGATCCTTAGAGGGTTAACGGTCACAGAAATAGATCCCGGCAGAAGCCAGCGGAAATTGGTTAGTAACGGACAAAAACCAGTTTTTGGGGAAAAATAATTGCATAGAAAAGTACCGGTATTGCCTTGAATCGTATCTTTCAGTCCTCCTGAGATCAAATGGCAAGTCGTTTGTTCGAATATGCGGAGTATGACTATTTTACGGACGCGTGCTGCTCATTACGTCCGTTTTTTCTTGCCATTACTGCTGCTTACAGGCATCTCGTCTGTGGGCATTACCGATTTGGCCGCTCAGCCAAATTCGGGTGGGGTACCCGTTGACTCCGTCTGGGCTTTACTGGAAAAACAACTGGAACGATCACCTACCGACAGCGTCAACCGCCTGGCGGTGCCGCTGGTGCGCCAATATTGCGGGGATGACCTGGCCTGCCAGTATGCAACCTACGAATATCTCATGGCTCGGCTGGAGCAAAAGTTCCGGATCGTAGCCGCTGTTTCCATCTGCCGGGAAATGGAAAAAGTGGTCCTGCTACAGGGCGACTCGGCAAAGTTGGGCGACGTCTACATCGATTACAGCCGGTATTATCATGCCCTGGGGCTGCTCCGGCAGATGACGATCTATGTCAAAAAGGCTCAGGACATATATATGCGCCACGGTACCTATTATGACGTGGTGCATGCTAAAATGGCTGAACTCGAGCGCAGTCTCAGCTACCGTGGAGAAGTTGAGGTGTTTGCCGATATGGACAGCCTGCTTGCCGATGCCAACCGCCGGGCAGACTCCGCAGCGATATACTATCTCCACGGCCGGATGATGACGTACAAATTAAGTGCCGGCCGCTACAAAGAAGCCGAACAGCACATAGCTGCTATCGAGCAAAAACACCCGGACCCGTCTAAGTCAGGCATGGCAACACTTGCTGCCCGGTCGCGTGCCCAACTGGCGCTGATACGCAATAACCCCGATGAGGCTGAAGCATACTACCAAAAGGCACTGCGGTTTCTGACCATCCGCCCCGATCCCTGGTTAGAGGTCAGCGTTCTGCTCGGCCTCACCGAACTGGAATGGAACCGGGATAACCGGGCAAAGGCAAAGGCCTACCTCAACCGGGCTGAAACAAGGGCGACAGCAGCACCGGTCGATGACCTGTTGCCGGATGTGTATGCCTGGTGTGCCCAAATTGCCGAAACGGAAGGCCGCCTGGCCGATGCCCTGGAATATACCCGGAAGCACTACACAAAAAAGGAAGAGTACGAACACAGGAGTGCCGGCTTCGACCAGAAGAACTATTACCTGGAGCAGGAAAAAGCGCAGTTGACCACCGAAAAAAAGAACCAGGAACTGGAACTGCGCCTGCACAAAGTACAGCTGCGGACCTCGCTCATTATGGCGACTTTCGTTTTGGGGCTGGCTGCCTTTTTACTTTTCGCCTATTTCAAACAACGCGCCGCCAAAGAAAAACTGACTGACCAGAATGCCCTCATCCACCAACAGGCAGAGCAATTAAAATCCCTTGACGTTGCCAAGGGCCACTTTTATGCCAACATCAGCCACGAACTGCGTACGCCCCTGACGCTGATGCTGGGGCCGATCCATACCCTGCTGAAAGAAAACCGGCTGACCGACAAACAAAGCCGGCTCCTGCGAATGGCCAGCCGCAGCGGCGGCAAGTTGGGCGAGCTGATCAATGAAATACTCGACCTGCGCAAGCTGGAGTCAGGCGCACTGACCGTACAGGCAGAGCCGACAGCACTGGCCGGCTTCTTCCGCAATTATGTCGCGCAGTTCGAATCACTTGCCGAACGCCGGGGGATCGATCTGCGCTTCGAAACGAGCCTCCGGCAGGAGGTGGCTGCCGCTATCGATCGGGAAAAATGCCGCCAGATCCTGTATAACCTCCTGTCCAATGCATTCAAGTTTACGCCCCGGGAAGGAGCGATCACCGTTGAACTCCTGCTCGACGAGCAGGATCAACTCCGCCTTTCCGTAGCCGACACCGGCTCCGGCATCCCTCCTGAAGACCTGGAGCAGGTATTCGACCGGTACTTCCAGACCAGCCGGCCCGAAAAACCGGCGGAGGGCGGCACCGGTATCGGCCTCAACCTGTGCCGGGAGTATGCAAGGCTGTTCGGCGGGGGTATCACCGTAGAAAGCACGCCCGGCCAGGGTAGTACCTTCCGGGTAGCCTTCCCGGTCGAACAGGTCGAACTACCGCCGGATGCCCACAAACAGGATGCCGATGCGGAGGAATCCCTGGTTCCGCATCTTACCCTGGCTATACCGGACGTCCCGCCGCAGGCCTCTTCCGGGAAGACCTTAAAACCTGTTGTGCTGGTAGTGGAGGACAATCCCGACCTGCAGGATTATATCCGGATGGTCCTGTCGGAGCAGTATGCGGTGGTTACCGCTGAAAACGGTCAGGCTGCCCTGCACCTAATGATGAATGATGAATTAGTAATGATGAATAATTCCGGCAACACGGAAGGGGCCGGCATTCATCATTCATTCCCGAAACAAGTCCGGGACAGGCTATTCATCATTCCCGATTTGATCCTCTCCGATCTCATGATGCCCGTCATGGACGGCTATCAACTTCTGGAGCGGCTTAAATCCAATGACGCCACCCGGCAAATCCCTGTTGTCATGCTCACGGCCCGGGCCGAAGCACGCGACCGCCTGAAAGCCCTGCGTATCGGGGTGGACGACTACATGACCAAGCCTTTCGACGAGGAAGAGCTGTTGGTGCGGATCCAGAACCTGTTGAAGAACAAGGGGGCCCGGCAACAGGCTGCCGCTGCTGATCCGGATGCCGATACGTCCGCGCTTGCCTCCATGCCACAACAGGACCGGGAATGGCTGGAGGGGTTTGAAGCCTATATTCAACAACACTTTTCCGATGACATCCTGTCGGTATCGCTGCTTGCCCATACATTCGCCATGAGTGAATCCACCTTGCTGCGCCAACTCAAGCGCCTCACCGGCCTCACGCCGGCACAGTACCTGCAGGAGATCCGCCTGGATATTGCCCGCCAGTTACTCGAAAACCGGGTGTACGACTCCGTCACCCGGGTTGCTTCGGAGGTGGGCTACCGCGACGCCCGGTCGTTTTCGCGGAGCTTCCGGGAGCGGTTCGGGAAGTTGCCGTCGGAGGTATTGGAGGCGTGAACCAGTCTATTACCCACCTTTTTGAGCCCTTTTTGGGGCATTTTGACGGATTTTGGTACCTGATTGACGGATTTTGGTACCGGGCTTGTCGCAACTTTGTTCCTGCAAGTCGCTCCAAATAACCTTGCCCGCTAATCCCGGAGGAGACATTTGCTCATAGGTTCTTTTTGAAAGCCCCTGCCGGAAGCAAGCACTATTCCATGATCGATTGAACTGCATTCCTGCACAGCACAACGCTCGTGCACAGGGGAAACTTAAATACCTCCGGGTAAAAGCCGGCAACAAGATCATTATCACCTATAAATTATTTGGCATCATGAAAGAGCACTACTTTTTTCAACGTTCCACATTCCTTTCCGGCGTACTGCTGGCAGTTGCCTTTTTATTCGCAGCGCCCCTGAGCGCTCAAACCCCCCGGATCAGTATCCAGGGTACTCTGAAGGCCTCCAGCGGCGCTACGGTAGCCGATGGAAACTACAACGTCATCTTCCACCTGTACAACCAGGAAGCCGGCGGCACGCCCCTATGGTCCGACACCACTTCGGTAGAGGTGATCGGGGGTATTTATAATTACTACCTGGGAAGCAACAAAGCCCTGGATCCGGCACATTTCGTCAGTACCCTGTACCTGGGCGTAAAGATCGGCAACTACGAGCTCGTGCCCCGCACCGAACTCTCCTATGCGCCTTACGCCTTTTCGGTTACGGCAGCGCAGACAGTCGTCTGCTCCGGTGCTGTGGGCGACGTGAAATATTCCATCTTAAACCCGGTAGA
>SBHD01000237.1 GCA_006226345.1 Bacteroidota bacterium
CCGGATGTGGATACGGTCACCCTGTACGTGGGGCCGCAAAGGCAGGTGCCGTATTACGAGTACATCCTTTCCCTGCATCCCAAACGGATCATCTTCAATCCGGGTACAGAAAACCCCGAACTGGAAGCGCTGGCCGAAGCGCAGGGCATCGAGGTAGTGGAAGGTTGTACCCTGGTGATGCTGTCGATCGGGGGGTATTAACAGCTCTACCGGCCTGCCGGCATAAACTGCACCGGCTGCGTCCAGGCAGTTTCCACCTGTTCCGGCTCTGTCGGATTGGCCGGACTGCGGTCGGACCGGATGCGGGCCCGGACGAATGCCAGGTCCGGCGTCAACCGGAAACTTCCTCGTGAACCTTTTTTTCGGTTCAGCACATACGTCTGGTTGTCGCCGTTCGTACAACCGATAAACTCGATGGTGTACTGTGCGCCCCGTGCTTTTTTGACTTGTACCCGGAGTTTGTTTTTCCCGAACCGGACCTTTTTCAGTTCAACTCCGGTAGAAGCATAAAAATCCCCGGCCTCCATGGCTTCGATCAGTGCTCCGGCTTCCAGGGAATCGGCCCGGACGACCACCCAGCCGCGACCCGAATTGCAGAACTTCCGGCCGAACTGGTGGTAATGGTGGCTGTCGTCGGTAGCCAGTCCGTAGATCAGGGGTTTACCCTGCCGGACATAGGCGATATTGACCAGATCCCACATGGTTTCGGTGCTGATATGCTGCGAATCGCCCAGGTTTTGCACTGCCGGGTGGCCGTTGAAGACCTCAAAGAACCGTTCGCCGCTGAGCTCGACGATATCTTCCAACGTTATACCGTACTTGTAGTTGGGGTGGTTGAGGTGCACCATCATGGGTACGCCGGTTTCGGCGCGCTGCCGGTGCACGGCGTCGATGTTGTTTTGCAACACTTCCACGGCGCTGCGGCCGCCTTGTGGCTGGACTAACTCCTGGATATTGGTGGCATTCAGATGGAGCGGGCGCCGCTCGAACGTCTCGGTAATTTCTTCCGCCTGGATGATCAGGAAACGTCCGGGCTCCTCGAACAGCGGCCGGTAGTCTTCCAGTGTTTTCAACCGGACGCGCAGTTCATCGCCTTCCTGTTGATATTCTACCCAGTCAGGACCATATTTGGACAGGTAGGTTTTAAAGGCATTCCGGTACAGGGTGTCTGGCCGGATCTTTTTCCACTTTTCACCTGCTGCCAGCGTGTTGTGGTCAGACATGGCCACAAAATGGTAGCCATGCGTTTTGTACCAATCCATGACCGGCTCCGGAAACTCATCGCCGTCGCTCCAGTACGAATGGGTATGCAGGTTGCCTTTATACCAGTTTTGGGCCGGCAGGGTGGCAGGACTGCATAGGTAGACCAGGATGCTCAGAAAGAGGGAGGTGGTGGACAGGTGCATAGGTTTGGTTTTACATCTTTAAGCAACGCGCAGAATCTTATCCATCTTTCGACCTTTTGCTAATTCATCCACCAGTTTGTCCAAATACCGGACTTTTTGCGTTAGCGGGTTTTCAATCTCTTCCACGCGATATCCACAGATTACGCCCGTAATAAGCGGTGCGTTTGGATGCAGTATGGCATGCTGAAAGAATGTTTCAAAGGTCACTTTTTCTTCGATCAGTTGTTGCAACTTAGGCTCGTCAAACCCGGTTAGCCACTCAATCACCTGGTGCAATTCTGCAGTTGTCCGGCCCTTCTTTTCAACTTTGGTGCAATAGTGGGGATATACCGATGCGAATGTCATCCTGGCAATGCGTTCATCGTGGTTGTTTGTATTTTTCATACGTTGTGTAGTTTAAGTATTCCCCCTTATTCCTTTTTCGATGGCCCAATATACTTTTAATGAGTTTTGGGGCGTCTCTTTTGGGGAGATGAACTGTTTTTGACCTGACGCGTGGACGGTTGCTCCTGTTGCTCCGGCTACTCCACCAGCACAAAACCGGCCCACTGAAACGGATTATAGAATCGCTCCTTCATCTCCTGCTGTGTTTTGCGGAAGGCTTCCGGAATAGTCATTGCGCCTTCCAGCCAATGTTGGTAGAATGTCGTCATGAAATCTTTGGTTTCCCGATCGGGCACCTGCCATAGCGACATGATGAGGTATTTGGCTCCGGCCATTTTAAAAGCCCGCTGCAAGCCATATACGCCTTCATTGCCCTGGATATCCCCCAGGCCTGTTTCGCATGCGGAAAGGACGACCAGTTCAGTACCGGAGAGGTTCATCTGGCTGATCTCGTAAGCCGTCAGAATGCCGTCCTCCGTGCCTGGCAAAGCGGGCTTGCCCTGCCAGGCATAATTGCCACCGGCCAGAATGAGGCCCGATCGGATCATCGGATGGTCACTCATTTTGAAAACAGGTTCGGAATCCTCTAATCCGGAACGGGTTCCAGTGCCGTCTTCAGGGTCGGGGAAAAAGAACCCGTGGGTAGCAAGATGTAACACCTTGGGAGAAGTCCCCTTTTGTCCCAGGGCTTGAAAGGCTTCTTCGCTCGCCTGATGATCGGTGAGGGTAGTGGTATGATAGTTCGCAGTATTTAAAACTGCAGAAATAGATTCTACCTCTTTCCGGGTCCATTTGAGATAATCCCAGCTGCTGCCACGCAGGGTGCTGTCGGTATAGCTGAAACTCAATTCACCGCGGCTTGAAAGATCTGTATAATTATTACCGGTATCTGGGGAAGCACTTGCTGTGCTGTCTACTTGGTATTGAATGCCTCCGAAAAGTACCGCGTCATTAGCTGCAACAGAGGCGGAAACTGGTACTACCAACCGGCGTGTACTGTTGACTTGTACCAGGTTAAATTTGTCTGCAAGTGTACGCTCTTCATCAAGCGGGATGGCATTCAGATTAATGCGGTGCAACAGGCCTGCAGGAGAGAAATAAATGGTTTTAGTTGCTTTCAACGCAGGCTCCAGGGGCTGCCATACCAGTTCGTACAAGGATTTCCGGGGTTTATGCACTGCAATTACGCCCCGCTCCGCCACCATGTACAAATTGTTTACATAATCAGCCTTGCGGCCTCCCTGTGTAAGCAGGAGGCTATCCAGCGACTTTTCCGCAAATAGCGAAATGAATTCAGGAGCGGCATCTCCGGGCAGCAGCACCAGTGCTGCATACATAATACTATCCGCCGACACCTTCCCCTGGCACCGGTAACGGGTAAACTCTATGGCTGCCTCTCCGTCTTTCAGGCTTGCCTGTACCTCAGACCATTTTACCTGTCTCAGGTTGTTACCATAGCCGGCTACCGTCCGGATAAGTTCTTTTTCGACCTCATTAGCCCTTGTTTCAAGCATTTGTACGGTAGAATCGCTGCGCTCCGCACCGGTTAGCGCATACTGTTTGGCAAGACGCCTGCGAAAACCTTTCAGCTGGTTAAATTTTTCGGTGGATACCGGATCTTTATGGGCCAGCCGTTTTACCTGTCCGGCGGCATTAAGCAGGAACCCTTTGTAAAAAAGGCTGTTGTCGTAAGCAGCCATTACCAAACTGTCCGTAGCGGCATTAAGACATAAAGAAAGTAGCTTATCCTGGCCATGCGCATACTTGTTCAGATAGTTGGCCTGTTCCCGTTCTGAGAGATACAACAGCGTTTTCGTGGCCTGTTCCCGGCTTTCAAAAGCTGATTCAAGAAAATAGGGTTCGGCTTTTTTGTATTGACCCGTTACATAGTATAATAAGCCAATGTTGTTCAGGCTATGCGTGTAAAAGGGATGTTCGGGGTTATATACTTTCTTTACGATTTCACCGGATTCGAGGTATATATTGATTGCCTTGTCGTATTGCCCCATAACGAAGTACAAGGAAGCAAGCTCCTGTGTAAAAACGAGATAGTGGGGGTGTTCCCTGCCCAGTACTTTTTCTATGGCGGTATTTGCTTCCAGCAGCATCGATTCGGCTTCTTTGTACTGCCCTTTAGTAGCATAAAAAGAGCCTAATTGATGCAAAGACCTGAAATATTTGAGATGCTCTTTACCATAAATTTCTTCACTGATAGCTTTTGCTTCCAGATAATGACGTTCGGCTTTTTCAAATTCGCCCATATCGGTATAAAGATTTCCCATATTTCGCAAAGCGCTGGCGAGTGATGAGGCAGAATTGTTCTTCAGGTCACTTTCAAATATGCTTTTCGCTTTCAGGAACAATGATTCTGCTTTTTTAAACTGTCCTGTTTGATGGTTCACATTTGCCAGATTGATCAAGGCTTCGGCATAATGGGCATCATGATCATTACCATCAGAATTTTTCCAGATTTCGATCACCTCCAAAAATAGGGGTTCGGCTTTTTCGTATTGCCCCATTTCATAATAGAGCACTGCCAGGTTATTCAGGGCAAGGCCATATTTAGCATCTTGTTTTCCATATAGTTTTTCCCAGATGGCTTTGGCTTCAAGGTAGAGCGGCTCCGCCTTTTCGTACTGGCTCATATCCATATACAGAAGGGCGAGCTTATTGACATTGCTGGCATAACGGGGGTTCATCTTTCCCAGTGATTTTTCCCAGATGTCTAAAATCTCCAGGTAAATGGCTTCGGCTTCCCGGAAGCGGCCCATGTCTTTATACAGCGTTGCCAGTGCCTCAATATTGGTTAAATATTGCGGGTGCTTTTTACCCAGGCTTTGCTCAAAAATGGAACGGGCTTCCAGAAACAGTGCTTCTGCTTTTGTATATCGGTAGGTGGCCTTATACACCATCGCCAGGTTGTTTAGCCCTATTGCGTATTGCGGATGATGCTTTCCCAAAGATTCTTCCCGTGCAGTAACGACATCGGTAAAGAGCGCTTCCGCCTTGTCATATTCCCCCGAGAAAAAGTATACCTGAGCCAGTGCGGCAAGGCCATTTATATAATAAGGGTGCTTCCGGTCATGGAGGGCATCTTCAAATATTTCTTTGGCCTCCAGCAGTACTTGTTTTGCTTTTTCCAGTTGGGTTTTTTGCTGATATACCAGGGATAAATTGATAAGGGAGCCGGCATAATCAGCATGTGCTCTTCCCTGCACCTTTTCACGAATACCTTTTGTCTTTTGCCAGTAAAACTCTGCTTCTGAAAGATTGCCGGCGTAGTACATCAACATACCATGGTTATTGCAACAGTTTGCATAAGGTACGGACTCTTCTCCCAATTCTTCCAGCGCCAGTTGTTCTGCGGCCTGGTTGATCTCCAGTGCTTTTTCAAAATTGCTCTGATTCACGAAGAATTTGGAAGCCTGGATCAGGCTGTCCACTTTCTTTTCAATCGAAACCTTGTCTGCTGTTTGTGCACATAAAAGCCATGGGATCAGCAGGAATAA
>SBHD01000200.1 GCA_006226345.1 Bacteroidota bacterium
AAAAAACCTGGCCCAAGGACCTCATGGGGATTATTGCCGCGCATAACCTGCCCTATGCAGCCACCTGCTCGCTGGCTCACCTTGAGGACTTTCGGCGAAAAGCCGAACGGGCCCGCGACACCAAAGGCTTCCGGTTCCTGATGATCGACGGCCCATGCCCGCCGGGCCATAAGATCGAACCCGGCGACTCCATTCACGTCGCCCGCCTGGCTGTCGAAACGCGTTTGTTCCCGCTCTATGAGATTGAACGCCAACGCTACCGGCTTAACTACAAGCCAGAGGAATATCTGCCAGTGGAAGATTGCCTGAAACATCAGGGCCGGTTCCGGCATCTGTTTACGCCAGAAAACAAACCGATGCTGGAAGACATCCAAGACCATGTAGATCGGCATTGGAAACGCCTGCTGGCTTTGGAAGAGATGGGCGCTGAATTGGAGATGCTTGTGTAAACCGATTGAATAGGATGCCTTCGTGCGCTGCTGCTCTTTTGAGTCTGAGGACCTAATCCTGCCCCATTAAATTTGAATATGCCTTTTAGGGCTGGAATACATATGAATATAAACTCCGCTCCAGAGGAGCGGCATCTTGGTAGCAACCATCCATACTGATTTACGCTGCTGGTCCATCGGACCGGTATCTTGTCTTGTATGTATTTGACCCTCCGGAACGTTAGCCAGGTACCTTCATCTTGACAAGGTACCGGTCCGCTGGACCGAATTTTCGGATCAATTCGACTTTACTACAAAGATGCCGCTCCTACGGAGCGAAATTAGACTCAGACAAGGTCCTAAATTGCACTTGTTTAGAGACTATTATCAAATTTAGTGAGACAGGATAAGGTCTACAGACTGCTGCTCTTTTGAGTCTTCAGACTCGAAAGTACTGTTTTGCGGACTTAGTCCGCACACGAGTGCGTCCGGGCAAAGTCCGGCGGATACTAGTCCAAAATCTAAAGATGTCAGACAGCAGAGAAATTGATTTGACAACATGAGTTAAACTATTCTCCCAATCTTCTATATTTGAATCTACCGACGTTTTTCAAATACCAACCCAACTACCCAGACACCAATGAAAACGCCGATGCGCAAGGATCTCCGCTTCACATTTCCTCACCATAACGCCGTTTCCGACACCGGCCTGTTTCCCCTTTTATTAGGTGTATACATGCTCGTGTTCGCAGCCTGCGGCCCGGCATCTGAACAACCGGACGACGGTACCACAACAGTATCCCCTGTCGATACGATCGTCCAGGACTTCTTCGTCACCCACCTTGGCGACACACTACCCATCGGTGTGCCCATTCCCATCAAAGGTAAAGTCATCAGTCCCGACAGCCTGAGCCAACCCAAAACAGTGCCGATGCGTGGCCAGCCCAAAGTCGTACCAGCCATGACCAACCGGTACCCGACCGGTGTGCCGAAGATAGTCCACCTATCAGGGAACCGACCGGTCATTACACCCGGTAAGGATGGTGTTCCGCTGCCCCATAAGATTGCAGTACAAGGCAAGGACATGCCCTTTGAACAGTTACGGATCACACAGTCCGTAACACCAAAATTCAAAGATGCGGCCGCCGACAACATCCAGTACCTGAGCGTAGAAGAGGGCCTGGGCGATGGCCGGATTACTGCACTACTGGAAGACAGCCGGGGCAATATTTGGTGGGGATATAAGACTGGAGGGGTGGTTGAGCGGTATGACGGGGTCAGCCTGATCACCTATAAATACCCGGAGATCATCCCCAATTCAATAATGAATGCTATGTTGGAAGACAGCCGGGGCAATATTTGGTTCGGCACCGGGGGAAGTGGCCTGGGCAGATATGACGGACGGCGTTTTACCCGATTCACGACCCGAGAGGGTTTTCCTGGCGACTATATTTTCGGTTTGTTGGAAGATACATCGGGGAATATTTGGATCGGTACTAACAAAGGCCTGGTCCGCTACACCCCGGATAAAGCGGACGGAGAAGGCCGTTTTATCCTTTTTACGGAAAAAGAAGGCCTAAAAGGAAATGGTACCGGAAAGTTTATAGAAAGCAGGCGTGGTAATATCTGGATTCCTACCTGGGGGGGACCCGACAATTCGATAGGCTACGGTGTTGTGATCTACACACCAAATACTGATGGAACCGTCGGCAGCTTTACTGCTATTACAAAACAGGATGGCCTGAGCGATGATAGGATCAGCGAAACCTTTGAAGATAGCAAAGGCAACATCTGGCTTGGCACCTGGGGTGGAGGTGTAATCCGGTTTACACCGGATCCCGCCGGGGGCGGAGGGACGCTCGCTTGTTTTACCACACAGGATGGCCTGAGTGATGACAGGATCAGCTCGATCACAGAGGATAAAAACGGCAATATCTGGATCGGAACGAATAATGGTTTAAACCAGTTTATACCTTCCCAGACAGGACCGGGGGGATATTTTATCCGGTACACAGAAAAGGAAGGAATGTTGAATAGTGAAGTTTATGATCTCCTGACAGATGACCGGGGCAACATTTGGATCGGCACCTTCACCGTTATAAATCGGGTGGTTGTCAACGGCTTTGCCCAATTTACCCAGGCAAATGGCCTGTTGGAAAATAGTGTCAGAGAAATTCTGGAGGACAAACAAGGTGATCTTTGGCTGGCTACCCAAGGGGGGCTTTGCCAGTTTTTACCGGGAAATGGTAATGAAAACGGCCACTTCACGCATATTACTTCAACAGAAGGACTTTCCGGCAATTATGTTACTCAACTTTTGGAGGATAAAAATGGCGCTATTTTGTGCACCATTAGGTATCCAGCAAATGCAGTGAATGTATTTGCCCCCCCGAGAAAAGGGAAACCAGGGCATTTCACGTATTATACCCAAAACGAAGGGCTTTTACCGGGCTTGATCTTTGGATTATTTAAAGACCGGCAGGATAACATTTGGAGTTTTGGCCTTACCGGTCCAAAGGTAGCAGAGTTTTGCCGCATTACACCGTCCAAAGAAGGCATCCACAAAGTAGTACACTTCACAACAAGAGAAGGCTGGGCTGGCTATAATGCTAGTTCGATCGTGGAAGACCGGAATGGTATCCTTTGGTTTGCTACCTGGGGCGGCGGCCTTTGCCGGTTTGAGCCCGACCGGGACGGGGTAAGCGGAACAGCTACTTTTTATCCGGAAAAGGGCGGCCTGGAGACCGACCGGCTGCATTGCTTAATCGAAGACAGTCAGGGCCGGATCTGGTTCGGCACCAGTAGTGGACTCCGGCGCTTTAAACCGGGGGAAGATGCAATCCCGGCTGGCTATAGCAAATGCACCACAAAAGAGGGCTTGATCAGCGATGAAGTGTTTTCCATAGCGGAAGACCGCCAAAAAAATATCTGGGTTGCTACCCGGCGGGGGATAAGTCTGTTGGTGCCGGATACAACAGATAGTACTTCGGCCCACGTCGCAAAATGGCAGGAATACCGGATCTTCAATTTTAACAAGGCGGACGGCCTGAAGCAAATTGATTTCTGGTCAAATAGTGTCTGCGCCGACAGTAAAAACCGCATGTGGTGGGGTGGCAACAAGGGCCTGACCATGCTGGACCTGGACCGCTTCGTGCTGCCCTCGGGGGCACCCAAGGTTCAGCTCAGCCATATTGACATAAACGAGCAGTTTGTCGATTACCGCAAATTGAGTGACACAGCGTATGCCAATACCTTGCCCTTTGGCAAAGCCTTGCAGAAGTCCTTTGATTCTGTTGCGGCATTTCAGAACTATCCCGTTAACCTGGAATTGCCCCACGACCTGGACATGCTGACCTTTCACTGCTCCGCCACCGACTGGGCGGCGGCGCATAAGATCCGGTTCAGTTATAAAATGACCGGGTTGGATAAAGACTGGAGCAAGCCGCAACAAGAGTCTTACACCACCTATCGCAACCTGCCCCACGGCACCTACACCTTCCAGGTAAAAGCTTACGGGGCCGGGCAAGTCTGGAGTGAGCCGCTTGAATATACCTTTACCATTCTCCCGCCCTGGTGGCATACCTGGTGGGCACGGGCACTGTACGTGCTCTTTGGGGCTGCCCTACTCTACCTTATCGTGCGCTGGCGAACGGCAGCGTTGCGCCGCCAACGCACTGAACTGGAACAAAAGGTTGCCGAACGTACAGCCGAGGTACAGGAACAACAAAAACGCTCCGATGCCCTGCTCCTCAATATCCTGCCTGCCGAGGTGGCGGATGAGCTGAAACAAACCGGCCACACCCAACCGGTGCGCTTTGAGGAGGCCAGCATCCTGTTTGCCGATTTCAAGGAATTCACCAACATCGTGGCCTCCATCCCCGGCAAAAAACTGGTGGTGGAACTGGATGAAATGTTCCAGCACTTCGATGATATTATGGAGGCCGAAGGTCTGGAAAAGATCCAGACCATCGGTGATGCCTACGTCGCTGCAGGTGGGCTACCTACTCCGGTACCCGACCATGCCGCCCGCTGTGTGCGGGCTAGCCGGAAAATAATCGAATACCTGGAAAAACGCAATGCGAACAGCTCGATCAAATGGGAGATCCGCATCGGTATACATTCCGGTGCCGTCACCACCGGCGTAGTGGGTAAGCGTAAATACACCTACGACATTTTTGGCGACACGGTCAATATCGCCGCCCGGGTGGAGTCCGCCAGCGAATCCGGTAGGATCTGTGTGTCAGCTTACACACATGATCTAATAAAAGATGAATTTCCCTGCACCTACCGCGGCAAGATCAACGCCAAAGGCAAGGGCGATCTGGATATGTATTTTGTGGAGTAAGGGGCCTTACTTTAAAAAGCCCAATTTGAAAAGGATCCCCTTCCGAGATATTTCACACCAACCGCGAAAACCGCGCATTCGACCGCGGAAAGTCCACGCCCATAGCGAAAAAGGTGAACAGGCCGCCGATCAGTGCCGCCCACGCGGTTTCCCATTCCAGGCCAGGCGACAATGCCACTGCCTGCACCGGTACCATCGTTATTCCAATACCGACCAATACAGAAGCAATAGCGATCCACTGGTACAAGCGCAAGCCATTCCAGACAACGGTCTGCACCTCGCCCCGGTAGGCCTCTTCCACAAACCGGCCCATACCGGTCAGGATCAGGTACATGCCGAAAATAAAGGAATAAGGCAGCTGGTTCAACCACAAGGCTAGCAGTACAAACCCACAAAAGAACAACCAAACAAAGGCATACAGTGGTGTCGGGTGTAGCAATTCTCCTTTCAGGTTGGAAAGTCCGCATACCCGTGAGCGCGGATGGAAATATCGTATACCCAGCACTGCATTATGCGT
>SBHD01000235.1 GCA_006226345.1 Bacteroidota bacterium
CAGGAGCGCGGCGTCACGCCATCCAACCATCCAACCATCCAGCCATCCAACCATCCAACCAACACCTACGCCGTGGTTATCGGTATTTCCGACTATCAGAATGTCAGCATTCCCGACCTGCGCTTTGCGGACAAGGATGCGGAGGCGTTTGCCAACTTCCTGCGATCACCTGCCGGTAATTCGCTCGATGTGGATCACCTGAAGGTTTTGATCAACCAGGATGCAACACTGGCCCAGGTGGCTATGGCTTTCAGCTGGCTGATGGAGGTAGCCCGGGAAGGGGACAAGGTCATCATCTATTTTTCCGGACACGGGGATGTGGAAAGTGTCTCCTTCCTCCAGCCCGGTTTTCTCCTTTGCTGGGACGCCCCTGCCAAGGTATACATGGCCGGCGGATCGTTTTCCCTTCAAATGCTGCAAACCGTTATATCCTCCCTGTCACTGGGCAACAAAGCCGAAGTGATCATGATCGCCGATGCCTGCCGGGCTGGAAAATTATCGGGCAGCAGTATCAATGGATCCGTGATAACCGGCACCAATCTCGCTGAAAAATACGCCAACGAGATCAAGATCCTCTCCTGCCAGCCCGATGAATACAGCATCGAAGGCGAACAATGGGGCGGTGGCCGGGGGGCCTTCAGTTTTCACCTCGTCAATGGACTGTACGGACTGGCCGACCGCAATGAGGACCGCAGTGTTACGGTAACCGAGATCGATCGCTACCTGGAAGACCACGTTACGCCCGAAGTGGCGCCGGTCAGCCAGATCCCCCTGGTAATGGGCAATAAAATGGTGCAGATATCCAGCGTAGACGCGGAACTGCTGGACGCTGTCAAAACGGAAAAAAATTACCAGACCACCTTTTCACGGGTCGATTCCAAAGGCCTGGAGGATGATATTCTGGCCACCGTTGATCCGGAAATCCGCAACCAGTACCTTGCCTTTAAACAGGCGCTGAAGGACCAGGTATTTTTGAACCCCCTCGACGGTCAAGCTCCGCATGCATATGCCGATGCGTATTTCCGGGTCCTTATTGCCGAACCGGCATTGGCACGCCTGCATTCCACCATGCACCGCAATTATGCCGCTGCCCTGATGGAGGGTAGTCAGCAGTTCATGAACGGGCTTATCGAATCAGACGCGAATTATTGCGGCCAGGAAAACAGGATCCAGACCGCCCGGTTGAAAAAGAACATCAGCTACCTGGAAAGGGCGCTGGAATTACTTGGCAGTGATCACTACATGTATCAAAACCTGCAGGCATTTATATATTATTTTGAAGGGCGCTTGAATGAAACAGCGTGGGAACAGCGAGCAGGATTGATGAATGACGGCTATAATCCGGAAGTGGGCAACCAGACTTTAGGCTTATACAAAAAAGCCCTGGCCTGTCAAAAAGAACTGCCACAGGTATGGCTGGGAATGGCAGGGGCGTTCAGTCGGCTTTTACACGAACACGACTCTGCGTTCCACTACACCCGGCTGGCAATGGATGCCGTTCCGGATTGGTTGCAAGCCCATATCAGCATGGCCCAAATTTATTACGATATGGAAGATTATGCAGCATCTGCAATTTGGCGGGATAAAGCCTGGCAACTGGATTCCACCTCCCTTACTACCCTGTCTTATATCGGTAATTGGTACCGGGAAAGGGGAGAAGAAGAAAAGGCAATGTCCTATTACGAAAAAGCGATACTGGCTGGAACACCCGTGTTTTGTGATTATGTCTGGCTGGCAGAAGCGCATAGAGTCAGGAATAACTATGACAAAACGGAGCTCATTTTAAAAAAAGCTGAATCGCTGAATCAGAATACAGACCAGGTCTATTGCATGCTAGGTCAACTGTATTGGGCAACGGGTCGTCGGAATGAATTGGATACCATGTTACACAAGATACGGGAATGGGACCCTAATTCAATCTATGGCCTGGGTTTATATTACATGACTGAAAATTTTGCCCGGATAGTGGAATTGACCATGGAAAACGGGGAAATTAATCCGAATTACAGCATTGAATTGCCCAAGACTGTTTATAGTCTGATGTTCCTCGGACAATACGAAGCTGCCGAAAAACTGTTCGACCAAAAGCTGGCGGCCAATCCGGATGATCCGGGAAGCCTGTCGGGGAAAGCATTCCTGTACACCCTCCGAAGGGATTATGACAGGGCAGAGCCCTTGCTGCAAAAAGCCTTGCTGACCGCCAGACACCGGAAAGCCCGCATACAGCTGGAACTGGCCTTTCTTGCCTGGCAACAGCACCAGGAAGACAAGGCACGATCGTACGTCCGGAAGGCCGTGGAAGAACGTGATGAAGCCCAAAGCTTTTACCTTTTTACATATTTTGGCTTTCATTACCGGAATGCCGGCCGTTCGGAAGAGGTCATTCCTATCTTCCAGCTCCTGCTTGAAGCAGACCCCACGGAATTACGCACCTACATCGAACTGGCTAAATTGTCAGGTCACATCGGTCAGACCAGCCAGGCGATGAAATATATTGAAACCGCCCTCGAAAAGGGGTACGATAATTATGACCTGCTGCAAACGGATTTCGTGTTAGATCCGCTCCGGGACGAGGCTAAGTGGAAGGAACTGACGGAAAGGTATTTTCCGGATAAAAGGTAAAACCGGAAAAAAAGTAAAACCGCAAGATGTAAAATTTAAAAGTCAAAAGGGAGTCCGTGTAAGGGTCTAAAATCAAAACGCCTTATGAAAACGAAATTGCTGTTGGGTATTATCCTCTTCCTGCTCTCAGGCGCCCTCTCCGCCCAAGAGCGCGGCGTCACGCCCGCCAACCATCCAACCATACAGCCATCCAACCATCCAACCAATACCTACGCCGTGGTGGCAGGTATCTCCAACTACCAGGATCCCCTGATCCCGGACCTGAAGTATGCCCACCGTGATGCCGAGGCATTCGCCAACTTCCTGCGCTCGCCGGCTGGCGGCGCGCTGGACGACGACCACCTCCTGTTGCTGACCAACGAGCAGGTTACCCTTGGAAAGTTTGATGCGGCACTATGGTGGCTGGTCGATGAATGCAAGGAAGGCGACCAGGTTATCATTTATTTTTCCGGCCATGGCGATGTAGAGCGGCGGTCGATCAGCCAGCCGGGGTTTTTGCTTTGCTGGGATGCTCCGCACCATGGCTATACCGGAGGAGGAACTTACTCCATCTTCTTTCTGAAAGATATCGTCAGTACGCTGTCGATTCAAAACAAGGCCAAAGTGACGGTTATTACAGATGCCTGTCGCAGTGGCAAACTGGCGGGAAGCAACATCGGCGGCGCACAAGCTACGGCCCAAAACCTTTCTGCACTCTTTGAAAATGAGATCAAGATCCTCTCCTGCCAGCCCGATGAATACAGCATCGAGGGCGAGCAATGGGGCGGCGGCCGCGGAGCATTCAGCTATCACCTGCTCAACGGCCTCTACGGCATGGCAGATGCCGACCAGGATAATATCGTTACCCTCAAGGAAATCGACCGTTACCTGGAAGACCTGGTAAGTGCCGAAGTTGCACCGGAAAACCAAAACCCCATGACTATCGGAAACAAGACGGAAAAACTGGTGGATGTAAACCCGGCACTCCTGGAGCAACTGCAAAAAGGGCAGAAAGGACAAATGCAACTGTTTACCGCCACCGAGTCCAGGGGCATTGAAGAAGAAGTACTGGCCTCCGTAGATTCGACCGTACGGCAACTATATGCTGCCTTCCAAAAAGCCCTCCGGGACAAACAGTTCCTGGAACCGGAGCATGCCTGCGCGGATACCTATTACGAACAGTTGATCCGGGAACCCAACCTGGAGCGGCTGCATGCTGCCATGCGCCGCAACTACGCTGCCGCACTCCAGGACGATGCGCAACAAATGCTGAATGCATACTTAAAAGGAGGATTTACCCGAAGAATGCTCACAGGGGAAAAATTTCCTTACAAGCAATATCCGGCCCAACTTGAAAAGGCCATTGAGCTATTAGGCGAACAGCATTACATGTACCCATTATTACAGGCAAGGCGATATTATTTTTTGGCAGACAACACTACCGATTTGGAAGAAAAAAGGAATGCCCTTCTTACGGCCATAAAGTACCAACCGGATATGCCGCAAGCCTTGTGTGAAATGATACGCACGTATCCTGAAAACTTTGATTCTGCATATTATTACCATAAAAAAACCCTGGAATCTGCTCCCGGCTGGGATTTTCCGTACCTCCAGATGGCCATAAATTATGATAGGAGAGAAGAGTTCGACAGTGCTTTGATTTGGATAGAAAAAGCACTCGCGATCGACTCGGCTCACTTATATGCAAAATTTGGAAAGGGTACTATTTTGGCTAAAATGCATAGATACCGGGAAGCTGAAAAATTATTCCTTGAGGTTATCAATAGTGTATCCGAGGATGTGTGCTTCTATTGTGTTTATAATAATCTCTCAGTTTTATATATCCATTTGGGGGAATTCGACAAAGCCATCGCCAACGCAGAACAACTGATCCAAATACAAGGGGATAGCGTAGCGCAGAACTACAATACCCTGGGTTGGGTTTATTTTAAAGCCAACCGCCTGAAGGAAGCGGAACAACAACTGCTCACAGCAATACACCTTGATTCACTTAATGTAGACTATGCACATGCCAACCTTGGACTTATCTATGCCAAAACCGGGCGCTACGAAGAGGCGGTTCAGTTGCTGGAAAAGGCCTTGTCACGGCAACCGGATAATGCAAGGGCTATTTACATGGACTACGCAGTATTGTACAGCCATCAAAACAAACCGGATCAAGCCTTTGAATACCTGGAAATGGCCTTTCAGAAAGGTTACGATTATACAGGGGAATCCCACCTGGACATTGATACCGACCCTTCTCTAAAGATCCTGCGGGATCAAAGGGCGCGGTGGGAGGCCCTGTTAAAAAAATACTATCCGGAGAAAAGGTAAAACCGGAGAAAATGTAAAACCGCAAGATGTAAGATGTAAAAGGCAAAAGGGAGACCGTGTAAAAGTCTAAAATCAGAACGCCTTATGAAAACGAATTTACTATTGGGTATCATCCTGTTCCTGTTTTTGGGTACCCTCTCCGCCCAGGAGCGTGGCGTCACGCCATCCAACCATCCAACCAGCCAGCCGGCCAACCATCCAACCAACACCTACGCCGTCGTAGTTGGCATTTCCAATTACCAGGACCCTCAAATCCCTGACTTGAAATATGCCCATTTGGATGCCGAGGCATTCGGCGCTTTCCTGCGTTCGACCGCGGGCGGCGCGTTAGACGACGACCACCTGAGAGT
>SBHD01000264.1 GCA_006226345.1 Bacteroidota bacterium
CCACTGTTCAGGGCAATCAGTTTGTGTAAAATGGCTTGCAGTAGTCCGTTTACTACCTTACGGTTGTATTTATGTAACGAAACCTCGTTGTATAATAAAAAACATGCTGTTTTGAACCATTGATTGTTGCGGGAATTTAAATTTGTTATAGTATCAATTGCCAGGAGATCTGAAATTTCAACTTTATCTGCAATTGACGAGATGACTTTGTTTTCTATCAGGATGAAGAACCCGTAAATCTTGTTTTGTTTTGAATTAATAGAAAAAGTTTCTCCCTCCGGAACATACAAAATGCAAGGTGCATGAATATTATAATTTTCAATGCCTATTTGTTGACTAAAGCGCCCTGCACTCATGTAAACAAAAAAGTGATAATCCGCCTGGAGTAGTGGTGTGGGAAGAGCAAGGTGATTAGAAATAAGTTCTAAGGGATAAACCTGCAAGGGGGCTTCCTGCCATTTGAATTCAATTGGAAGGGGGGTAATGTACTTGTCAATGAAGTAATTGTAATTAATCTTTTTTGCCACTCCTGTGTAGTTTTGGTGTAATTGCTTGATATGGACTGGAACCTGCTCTCCCGCTATCCCCCGTTCGATCAAAACATTGATCGTGATATCATCCAACATAATGAGCTTCCGACCTTTGATGAAGGAATTGCACTGTGGGTGGTCTTTGATCACATTTGAAAGGCATGCTACGGTATAGGCTGTAAAGGAGAGTTTCTCCCCGGTTTTTTCGAAATGTTTTTTGATCCGGCTTCGGGGGATGGTAATATCAATATCGGTAAAACAGTGAATGGCGCTTTTGCCGCTCGTTACACTTGCCGACGCTCTAACGGCTAACTGGTTAAAACTCACTGGCAGGCTTTTGTAACCTTTTGTCGTCGTTATTATTCCGTGTGCTGGTTTTAGACTTCCGTGGTCTGTTCAATCCGGGCTGTTTGTACATGTGGCGTGTGCCTGTTGAAGAGCGGATAAATTTGATCAATCAATCTTATTTAAAATCTCTGCCAGCGTTTCCGGATCTGCCAAAAAGGGAGAGTGGCCGGTTTGTATCGTATATATCTTTTTAAACGGAAACTGCCCCTGGAGCAACCTTTGGTATTCAAGGCTGAATATCCTGTCGTTTGCGCATTCAATGAAATATTTTGGGATGGTCCCGTATCTTCCTTTTGAGATAGTAATGGCTTCGGTGATCGGTTTAATCGGTTGCGGACGCAATTTAGTTAAAGCAAAAGCAACATCCTTGTTCTTACAATCCTGGTAGAAAGCCTCCCGGGCTTTTTCTTTAATGGCCTCTGCATACATATTGTCATCGGATATCCTGTAGAAGGTTGCCTCGGAAGGATTGGGGTCTTCGACTGATTTATTCATCAAACTTTCTCCGTTCCTCAATACTGTGGCTGTTATGTAGACCAGTGAACTAATCTGTTCCGTACACTTTTCTGCTGCGGCAGAAATGGATATTCCACCTAGCGAGTGCCCTACCAGAATGACTTTGTTTGGTTGCTGCCCGATAGCATCGCAAATCGCATCGACATAATCGGCAAAGGTGATACTGCTTATCGGGGTTGAGTCTGCACCCATGCCGGGCAGGTCTATTGCAACCGCTTTATGACCGAACTGCTCAAGCCTGGGGATTAACTTATCCCAGCACCATTTGCCGTGATAAGCGCCATGTACCAGCACATATGTTTTTTCAACCTTATCCTTTTGGGTATTTGCATGATAGCGGGCACAGGATATACAGGACAGTATCCCTAAGGTCAGACAGATAAGTACATTAAGGCGTTTCATCTTGTTTCTTTAAAAGCGGACAACAAGCGCATGTGTACCGCATTTGACGCGTATACCGTGAATATACGTATGCCAGACCACCTGGCAAAACCAGCCCCGGTGTTTCAACAGGCTACTACCGGCCTGGCCACCGGCCCGCGTAAAACCGTACGTGAAGCACAAATTGCTGGCCGGCAGATGGCAGTGGCAGTGTCCTTTTAAGTTGGCAGCAGATGCTGAGGGTTGGAACAGGGCAGGTCTCCAGTTGAAAGGGTTTAAGGACAAGTGGGAAACATGACTTATTTGGTCCATTCAGCGTGTTTCAGTACGGGATAGCCCAGGTCCTCTATTTAATACACCCTGTCAAATGCAGTTCCATTGAAACGGTACACAGCGCCGGGATCCTCTCCGGCAAACAGCAGTTCTCCTTTTCTGGTCTTGTAGATGGTCCAGATGACGGCACTGTTTACGCCATCTTTTTTCGTATAGTTGGTGAAGGGATTCCTGCCTTCCTGTTCGGCAGACGGGTTGTAGCGCCAGATGCCCGAATATACCGTCCCAAACCACATGTTTCCGGTGTCATCCTCGGCGATGGAGAAGATGCGATGGAGAGTGTTGCCGCCCGTAGCGCCTTTGTCGAGGCGATGTAGTCGGGTGAAATTTATGACGGTATCGCCGTCGTACACGAATATGCCGTTGCCGTTGTCCCCGATCCAAAGATCGCCGTTCTGCGACTCATACAAAGCGCGTATTCCGATGTTGTGCGGGTCGTATTGCAGGCCCATTTTTTCCCGGTCTATAATAGTGAAGGATTTCCCGTCGAAACCGAAGGCCGCTTCAAAGGTGCCAAACCAAAGTGTTCCGTTCCTGGCCTTTACAGCACCGGTAGTGCCCATGTACAGGGAATTGGCGTTTGCGCTTTGCGGCACCGGAAAGGCCAGGAAAGTGAACCGGCCGTCGTGGTACCGGTAAACGCCAGGTGGCCCTTCCGTCCGTCCGACACGTTTTATCTCCTTGTGAAACCAAAGGTCATGGAGTGAGGTCTCCCAGGTATTACCGGTGTCTCCGGGCCTGAGGGGATAAGAGGTGAACGCTTTACCATCGTAACTGCACACTTCGGATCCGGACTGGATCCAGATCGGTCCGTTGTACTCTTCCTGTACCCCGCCAATGCCACACAAGCCGTCTGCTTCAGTGAAATAGGTGAATGCCGACCCATCGAACATACAAACAAAGTCGGTACTTGAAAACCAAAGGTTGCCGTTGCGGTCTTCCAGGATGCCGCGAATGCCTTTCGAGGGTTTAAGCCATGGAGTGGTATCCGGTTTTGTTTCGGCAGGGTGGGGGGGCGTAACAACATGGCGACCGGTACTGTCGGTTGTGCCCTTGTAGCGGCAGAAAGTGAAGGAAGAAATGGTCAGGAGCAGGATGAATAGTTGTGGGGCCTTCCTGAACGCTTTCATTATTTGGTTGGGTTGGATTTGATTGTGATGAATGAATAGTTGGACTGCGTGCTTGGCGAAGCGAAGGCCAGCATTGACAGGTAGCAGGTGTCAGACTCAGTGTTGATATAAAAACCTCTAACTCCCAAACTGCTCCAACAAAGCCAGGCTTCTGACCAGGTAAACCATATTCATATTATTGGTGGTCTCGTTCTTATTGGCGCTAAAGAAAGCAATAACCAGCCGTTTCTCTGGCGAGATGTAAAGCCCCTGGCCTCCGAGTCCAAATTTTGTAAAGTCACCATCTTCAAAAACGACGTCCCAGTGATAACTTTGAAAAAGAGGTCCCTGTCCCTCAAAAAACTTCAACCACAACCTTTGGCCGGTTCCACCTTCGGAAGCAAACAGGTCAGCATCTCCTTTTCGGAGTTGAGTCAGATATCTGTCCGACGCTATCTTCGTGTTTGCATCAGCTGTAAATGCCAACCCATACCGGGCAAGATCTCTCAAACGCATGAGCATGGTTCCAAAACTTCCTGCAACACCCGTACTGGATAAGGTTATTCGTGCATCGGCCTCGGCCCCGATCTTGGACCAGATATATTCCTGCACCAGTTCATGGAACGGCTTGGAGGATGCCCGTTCGGCGATAACGGTCAGAACTGCAGAATTGGCAGAGGTATAATCATAGATTTCCCCGGGAGGTCCATATGATCCGGAATTGGCCAATAATTCCATAAAACTTTCCTTGAATCCTGCTTCCGGCTCCGGGAACATGGCAGAATGCTGCAGCAACTGGTAAAAGCAATGGTTCGGGTCGGTGAAGGACACCCGGTCTTTCACATGCTCCCGACAGTTGATCCCGGAGGCCATCCGTAATAAGTTTTCAATGGAGACATCCTCTAATGGCTTGCCTTTAAACTCCGGAAGAAACTTCCCGATCGGGTCTTGTTCGTTCAGTTTTCCCTCATCTGCCAATTTTGCGATCACCGTTCCGATAAAAGACTTGCTCACCGACCCTAAGAAATGCCTGTCCGTAGCTTCCATTTCGGGGTACTTTTCGTACACAATTTCACCCTGGTGCAGGACGATGACACCGTTAATCAACTTTTCTGCACATATCTGGTCAAGTGAAGTTTCCTGTTGAAAGTAGGTGCTGGTGAGGATTTCCTGCCCGAGGGTATTACTTGTATGCTCCGGAAGTTCCGTTGTTTTGGTATCTCCTTTTTCTATTAATACTGTTGGAATGTAGTTTTCCAGGTGGCGGAATATCTCCGTACTGTTGGGCCCTCGTCCTTCTATCCATTCAGGAGCAGTAAAGCTTACTTTCTGTTCACCTGGCGAAGGGATCTTCCTGGACTCCACTGCTGCTGCTATTTTATCTTCCAGGGAAAGCTCCTGGGCTTGTTTGCAGCCGATGCAAAGGACTAAACTGAGGGAGAAAATTGTGCTAAACAGAACCTTGATTTTAGTTGTCATATTTATTTTGTTAATAGAGCCAACGGTAGTGGAGACGCAGTGCCGACCTTGTGGAGGCGTTGTCGTTCTCCACGGTGTTGTAGGCAGTTATATATTTAACGATCTTTTAGATTTATTAAAACTTATCCAAAAAGCCAAAAAGGCTATTAGCATAAAAATTGGAGAGATCACAACAGATAATGAAAAAGTTCCTTGCCCAAGAAAGAATCCAATTCCTGCAAGGATTAATGAGACTGCTGCAATTTTAGATTCAAACTTAACTATAAGTAAACTAATTCCATTTAGGATAAATGAAATAGGTACAAATAATCCGATAATTCCTCCAATAAACATTTTGGGCTCTGGTGTTTCGGTGAGCTTAATCATTAAGTCTCTTGCATTGAAATTCACGATTTCAGAGGCAATATCATAAGAGTACATTACCATATATCCAGCAGCAGAAGCAACTCCGCCAATTACTCCGATAACGAGTGAAAATAAGCCTAAAGTAGGTTTTGTTTTACCAATAACTAAACCAAGTGTAATATTTGCTCCAATCAATAAAATTCCACCATATTGGCCAATAACTCCTTGTTTAAATAGGTCATCTT